>CAJQPC010000001.1 GCA_905480105.1 uncultured bacterium
CCACTGTGACCATCAAATCTGACAGCTTGCCTCCGGGGCCGTAGTGAAAAAACGACTGCAGAACAGCGTCCCCCTCGGTGCGATGCGCCCCTATCAGAGCACCGAAGAAGCCCTGGTGGACCGGATCAGTCTGGTCCTCCAAACACGACCAGGCCAGATCCCCTGGCGCCCCGAATTTGGATGCCAATTAGAAGAAATGCTGGGTGCGCAGGCATCCGGCTCCCAGGTCATCCAGGCCCGCTACGCTGTTCAGCAGGCTTTGGGCAGATTCCTTCCGGATATCGAAGTAGCGGGCGTTCGCGTCCGTGTCATCCCGATGGAAGGGTCCCGCGACCGCTTCAAACTCGCAGAGATTCCTGTCGCCGAGCGCGCTCTTGTTGGGGCTGGCGCAGGAGCTGTGCTCCAGGTTGATGTAGACATTGAAACCGACGCCGGGATCTTAACGATCCAGGCCCTTGTCGAGAACTGAGGAACCCCAGTGCGCGTACCCCCCCCCGGACAACTCAAGCTCGACCGAGAAGAACTCCTGCGTGACGTGCAGGACCGTCTCTCCCAGATTCAGCCTAACTTGGCGGAAGAGGTCCTTGACCCTACCGATCCCGCTTGGCTGATGCTCGAGCAGGCCGCATGGATGCTCGAGATGATGTCCGAGCAGCTCGACCAATACCCCTTCGCTGTCGTTCAACACTTCGTGCACATGATGGGTGGACACCTTTTGCCCGCGCAGCCAGCGTTAGGCGCGTTGATCGTGGAGCCATCGATCGAAGGAGAGATGACGCATAGTCGTTCTTTGCCCAAGAAATACCGCTTCTTTACGAAACAGACCGAAGAGACAGACATCGTCGCCTTCGTCCCTGCTGAGTCTGGGGTGATGCTCAGGAGCAGCAGCTTTGTGTCCCTGGCCGAACTCGAAGGGGGACTGCTTTACACGGCTGGCCAGCCCTTGGGCAGCACGGGAATCGCCGCACAACAGGCAATGCTATCCGACCGTGAACCGGCACGCGTCTTTGACCACGAACGTGTGGAGTTCATCCTCGTCACAAACAATGTCAAGAAGCTCCAGGCCAGTCTGGAGAAGGTAGTCGAGCGGTTCGAAGAGAAAAAACTGGGTTGGCTCCGCTTAGAGATCCAGGTCAAAGGCAAGGACCGGGTACACCTCACCGCCCACCCCGACGTGTCGAAAGCCTTCGATGAAGCGGCACCCACTGGTTTGACCTCGCACGGTGACTTGATCGGAAACTGGGGCTCGCTGAACAACAGCACTTGGACTCCCCAAGTCCTGATCAGCGACCACCCAATGGTGCCCGCCACAATGCGGAACCGACGTCCCCTACCTGGCCCGGAAGAAGGGACCTTCTTACTCCCAGATCTACCTGAGAACTTGGATACCGCGGACCTGTTGATCCGTCGCGCACAGCCACTGCCTGCTCCCGTTGTCGAGGCCATCTGGACCACGATCACGAATATGGACACAAGCTTGGCCCCGATGAAACCATCGGTGAAGCGCTACTTCGGCCACTCCGTGGACACGGGTGTCCCGCAGCCAGCCTGGGTTGGCCCCAGCCTCGAAGCTGGCATCTACAGCCAGCTCCGTCGGGGGGACGTGACCACCGTTGCTCATATTCGCCTTGACCCAAGCAGTCAGCTGGACACCCTGCGCATGGGAATGCTCCTGGCAGATGGCACCAACCCAGACGACTTGCCTGTGTTTCGGGCATTCGGCATCCTGGACGACGGCAACATGACCCGCGATGCCCTCAAGGTCCGAGTCGCTTGGCGACTCCCATGCCCGCCGAGGAAGCGCGGCGGTCGTATGGAGCTAATGGTCGCACTGGACATCACGACGCCGAAGGAATGCAGTGAACTGCTCTTCGCGGTCGAGGGTCGACCTCGTGGACTCTATACCAACACCATTATGGTCATTAACGCCCCCCCCATCACTGACGGGCGCACCGTGACAGTGGAGCGCAACGTCCCTGAAGGGGTCAGCCTGTTTTCGGAAGACCTGGTGACCTCGGAAGTGATGGCCCGTTTGATCGACGGCCCATTGCCACGTGATGTGACGCGCGTTCTTCGGGATTTCCCGCTGGCCGACTTTCAAATCGAAGGCCGCGAATCAATCGAGGACTTTGACGGTGTGCATGTCGACCCCAGCGCTGGTGAGATGACCCTCAACGCTCCAGACGGGACCGGCAAACGTCGTTTGCTGCGCCCAGGTACCAATCTCTCCCTCGAGTGGTATCGGAATACGGATGGAGTTGGCGGTGACGTCCCTGCGGGGAGCATCCAGTTGGTTGAACAAGAGATGACAGCCAACCCGCGTATCTTCGCGTGTACCAACCCAATCGGCACCACGATGGGGTCCAGTCGAGAGACCGAAACCGACGCGACCAGCCGTCTCTTCGCCCCAGGAGCCGGCACTGCAGTTCTCCCAGCTGACTTTGAGCGACTGGTTCGCCAAGCCTTGGGGAGCCGCGGGCAGGATTGGGTGGTTCGAATCTGGACCTACTCAGAGCGGGCACTGGCCACCACCCACCTCTGGCCGTCTGTCGGTCCGGGAGAGCAGGAGGACCGGGAAACCGCAAGCCTGCGTCGAAAGCTGGACAACGCGGGCCCCGAGCAGCTGCTCGTTGTTATCGGTCCGGACAACAGCCTAATCGAAGACGAAGACCTTGACTGGGCACGTCGGGCCATACAGCAAGAGATTCAGCGCCAGGCCAGGCGTGTTCCAACCATTCGAGGCGCCATCGTCACGCGCTTCTGGCCTTTGACCTTGGTGGGGGCTGACCGCCAGGACCTTCACTTCCCGTGCTTCGATGCAACGGCACTGGAAGGGCAACTCCGCGACTCGACCGGCCGCCAGGACGCTCCTCCAAAGGTGACTGTGCTTCTGAATGCAGGCGTTGTGGGCATTGAGCGCGTTCGGGGTCTTCAGTGAAGCCAGACCTTGCGGCACGTGTCGCAGACCTTGAGTGGGCTCACCGCCAAGCGGCGGGTACCCTGGAGCGTCTGGACTGGGTGGACAGCAACCTTGATCCGAACATTCCCCCCTTCACACAGGTAGCAGAAGGCGACCGGCGCCGGTTCTCACATCTGCCTTATGCGGTGTTCTTACCAACGATCATGACCAACGCAGCCATCCAGGCTCAGCGTGACGGTCAAGCCCCTATGCAGGAGGCTCTCGTCCTGCTCTTCGCACGAATGGAGTGGATGATCGCGAACAGGGGCCGCATGTGGAGCCCACTAAGCCCGCTGCCCAAAATGCTTGCCACACTCGTTGAAGCCTTCGGCGTGGATCAAGACCTGCACCGTGAAGACCCGGAGATTCTTGCCCGTTTGGCCGCACAACTGCCCATGTGGCACCCCTGGCGCGGCACCGTTGAGCGGGCCAAAGAGGTGCTGGAGAGCACAGGCGACCTGAACCAAGCCGATGGGACCTACACCCTGCGCGCCGACGGGCCACTCCCAGAAATCCTCAATGATGAGGTCTTCGTTTGTCACAGCTCAGCCTGGTGGGAAGAGCGTAGCCTCCCTGAAAGTGCGGCTGCGTATCGAATCGAATACGGCGTTTTGAAATTCCAGAATGCCTCACCTGAGAAGCAAGTGCCACTGCGATGCGAAGATCTACTCCTTGAGTGGGTTCCTGACCGAACACTCCCCCGCCAGCTGCTGCGTTTGCTTCCGACATGGGCGGTCGTCCGCCTAGTAATTCCCTCTGAGAGCCGCAAGTGAGACACAACTCCGTCTTCCGTCCCGCCGAAGGGGCTATCCTGGATCTGGAGAGCCTCCAGGCCATCGCTACAGGCGAAAACCGCCTGATGTCAACCTTTCTGGACTGGGCCTGGCCCTCCTCTACCGGCTTGGTTCTCTCCGGCCTCGAGTTAGATGGCGAGTGGACCAGCGGAGGACCTCCCGGCACCGTGCGACCCGACTCCCGGTCGGAGACCGCTGTTGTCAGCCCAGGGCAAGCCATCGTCACCAGTCGAAGCGGACGCCGCTATCTGCTGTCCGTTGACAAGGCCCTCGAAGTCAAGTGGCCGACCGCCGCAGGCTCTGCTGTACGTGGTGTCTTGGCGCTCGTCCCTGAGGTTGGCGCTCCAGCCAATGGAAACGCCACGGTAGCCCACGAGGTCGTATCGGCTCGATTGGGGTTCGTGAAGCCGGACCGCATGGACGACCCTCACCTGCTTCCCCTGGCGATTTCTATCGGCAACGGAAAGGACTGGGTCACCGACCTTCGTCGTGTGTGGCCTCCAGACCACACCGCCATCCAGAACCTGCTCAAGCAATTCGAGCAGCTGGAGCAGACCATCTGGCGCGCTGAGCCGGAAGGCTCAGTCTGGGATAGGCAAGTCCTCGGTCGCAACTGGGTTCGCTACCAGACGGTAGCCGCGGCGGCGCTTCAGTCCGCCAGGATGAACCTCCAGATACGGCCATCCACTACCCTCGAGCGAATACGACTCTTGACAGCGCTCTATGACCAATTCAACCGATCGGTTGAACGTGCAGCCAACGAACTCTTGCAGTTCGCTGGAGCGAGCGAAGAGTCGAGCCCCTACTCGGCAATGATCGGAGGTCCTAGCGGAGAGCCGAAGTGAGCGGTCCAGATCCCGTAAAGGCACTGGGAACGTGGCGTGCCGTTGAGGCTGGCTACGAGGCCGGCATACCCCTCTTGCTCACTGGTATGGCTTGGTTTGCAATCTCAAAGCTGTTCACTACCCCATCTCCAGTTCGACCTCCCACTACGGTTGAGATGGGTGTCGTGGTTGGCGCAGCAGTCGCACTGACCGGCTGGACCATCTCAAGGCAATTCTTTCTGCTTAGAAAGCGCAACCTCTGGCTGATGATCCTGTTGTCCGTGATCTTCAACGGGATCATTCTATTCGCGCTTCCCGGGCGAATCGCCACAGGATTTGAGAAGAAGTGCAACGAACTTGGCGGAGTTGTACTCCAGTCCACAGACATTGTGACCGAGCTCGCCGCGGCGACGGTATGCCAAGTCGGCGGGGTCCCAGGCAACGCCTACCTGCCGGGCGTATTCTTTCGCCCTCCATTCCCAGACAGCATCTCTCCGCTACTCTGGGTGATTTTTATCACGATTGCCGGAGTCTCGGTGCTCGGGTTCCGCGACAAGCGGCTGCGCCCCACCACGCTTCCTAGCCGCCTCTTCGACAGCCTCCGCCTTGCCCCCGCTCAAGGAGTCAAGTCGTCTGCCGGCAAGCCAAAGGCAGAGCCAGACAACGTACAGGCCTGCAACAACGCTACCTTCTGGGGTGAGACCTGCGCGCAACTCTACAGCGGCGACAAGCAGTGGCTTCCGGGTGAGCGCTGCGTCCGCTGTCACCAGCCCTTCCAAAAGTGCACTGACGAGCTCAACTTTAGCGTCGTAACGCTCTTCAACGGCGATGTGGATGTGCTCAACGGCCTGGAGAGAATGGACACCAACGCGTGGGCGCGCGGCGGTCCTATTCCCCCTGACGGACGGATTTCAGGTCAGGAGCGCTGGGTCACCCTCGGGCGAATCACCCTGCCCGCCGTGATCACCGTCGCCCAGGCGCTCAGCTTGGTGCATGACAAGCTCAAGGATTGGGAGAGCGACGCAGACGGCGAAAAGAAGGAGGCTGCCAAGCTGGCCACGACACGTGCAAGCCGGATCTCTGCCTGGATCTGGTTCGGCCGGGTCACCCACCTGCTGACCTACGCGACCCCCACTCGCCGGGCAAACTTGGCCATCGGACCCATGCGCCTGAAGGACCTTGTGCCCCACGTCGGTGAGGATCTGACCCTCCAACTGGACATTGGCCTGCTGCCATTGGATCTCTGGACAGGCTCCAAGATGAGCTTCTCAGACAACCGAACTCCCGCCCTGCAAAACAGCCACTTCACGATGTGGATCCCCGTGAGTCCGCCAAAGGCCACCAAGAAGCGCCAAGGCCTATGGGTTCCGCGCATCGAGGGCGACGCTCTGCGTGCTTGGATCTCTACAGATCGGCTCAAGCACAAAGACGAAGAAGCTGCAGGGTCCATTCCCCTCGCCTACGCCAACCGACAAGCAGCCCAAGAGGACCTGACGCCTCCCGAGGAAATGAATCCCAAAGAGGGCTCACTTGACTTGGTTCGGCTCCCGATGAACAAGGCCGGCGCCGAACCCATCATGGACCGCGGAGTGGGCGATTCGATTGCAGAGTGGGCCTGGCTGGAGTGGGAGCAAATTGAGCTCATCCGTCAGCAGGCACTGGTGTTGACCGAGATCCCAGTGGAGCGCAAATGATGGCCTCCTTCATCCTTGCAGGCCCCTTCCCTTTCGACGAGAAGAACGCCACTTCCAGCGCTCGAAACGCCCTCTCCCAGGTCAACATTGCCCTAAAAGAGCGAGAGGGACGCGGTGTCTTGGACCAGCCTTCCCCCGCTGTTGAAACCGGGCTCTACATCATCGTGGATCTACGAGAGAAACCAGCGATTGGTGGCTTTTGGCTGGTGCATGGCCCCAGTTACCTTGAGACCGGCCCAGTCGGCCCCCCAGACAAGGTTCCGCCCTTCGTGGGGCACCTGCTCGACGCGGCCACCGAAGAAGTGTGGTGGAAGAACCTGCTGGTGGCCGGGCGGGTCGGCGACACTTGGCGGCCAAGGGTGGTGTTGGAGTGGCCGGGAATCCTGGCCGCGCGCAGCAAGCTCCCTCCCCCTGGCGTGCCAACCAAGACACTCTCCGACGAAGACGCTGAGGTCGACCAGGCAGAAGGATGGATGGATCCCATCCCCTCTTCGGAGACCGAGGTCGGTGGCTTCTACGGAGAAACTGGCGGGTTCTTTGGGGATGACGCTGCACCTGACAGTGGGGATTACTGGGGCGACGAGGTCCAAGCGGAGCAAGACGAGGCTCAGGTTGACGCACCGACCAACGCCATCAGGACGCTCGCCGAGGTTGAGGACCCTTGGCAAGGTCTTGCATTGCAACGCGGCTTGGTCTGCGTGGTCAAGGGCAAGCTGACCTACGACCAGAAAGCTCACGTGGGCGCCTTCCAGGTCATCAACTGGAGTGTTTGGCGAGAGGGCATGGCCCGCACCGCGACCCCGATGAACACCTGGATGGACGAGGAGGGCACGGAAGAGCCACCCCAGTCCCATGGCTGGGGCCCTCCGTTGGAGATGCCCGGGGGACGCGTAGCCTTTCCCATTACTGGTTGGCTCACACGCAACTTAGAGCCTTGGCCTGCCCAGCCGGCAGATATCGCTGCAGGCGCACTGACAGAACGAGATGTCAGCAATCCCATGCGTAAAAAGGTCACCCTGGCCATTGCGCTGACGGCGGGCAACCTCGCATTGATTCTCTACTTGGCAGTCGCTGTGGCCTTCTTGGCCAAACCCAAACCCCAAGTCCAGCCTCCGCCGCCAACCCTTGCGCCTCAGCCTGCCTTGAGTCTGTGCTCTGCGGACCATGCCGCCTTCGTCAACGAGTTTCGCTGCCAAGTTCGCCGGATGGCCGATGGTCCTGACCCTGTGGACGCCGACTGCGGGGACATCGGTCCAAGCGCTGGCCCAAGCCTCGACGACCTCCAAGCCAGCTACTGTGGTCTTCTGGATCGCCAGCAGGACGGAAAGTTAGGCAACTACCCTTGGCTTCCCGCAAACGACGAAGAACGGAAGTACAACTACGGACAGCTCGCCGCTACTCAGGCCTGCTTCAATGTCTTGGACAAGCCTTACGCCTACACACAGTCGTGGGACTACCTTACTTTAGACGCAGACGTCTCTGACCCGGACCGCTTCCTGGCGGACAAGGCCCTTGGCATCCAGCCGCTGATCGTGCTGCTGGAAGAGCTGAACCAAGCGTGCGAGACCTACCGGAGCCGCCTCGAGTACACCATCGAGGGCGGTATTGTTGCCACACACGTTGGCTCACCTATCCCCGAAGATCCCCGAGCCAAAGAGACTGAGGCCTCCAAGCTTCGACGTGCAGTGATTGCGTCTGCTACCTCGGACCTACCCGAAGAATCAGCAAAGTGCTTTCGCTCCGGCAGCTCAGAGGGTGTAGGTGGCGACCGCTATCAAGAACTCTGTGGTGAAGTCGATGCGCTCGATTCCTACTACAACAACGTCAAGGTATGGCACGCGCTCAGCGGGGAGCCTGATCCGGACCGTGACTTGGTCCACCGCTATGCACAAGCCCGCTTTGGCTCAGAAGGCATGGGTGGCGCCCCTGAGGTTTGGCAATGTCACGAGAAGCTCTCTACTGGAGAGCCCAGCTACAATCGGAGACTGGTCCTCTGGTCCCAGTACGCGCCAGAAATCAGCGGTTCGGGCTACGAGCCCGACGGCAACCGAGCCGTCAAAAACCAGCTGAACTTCGATGCCGTCTTCCGTGATATCGACGAAAACAACAACACTGCCCCAGGTGTCTGTTGGGATCTCATCGAGAAACAAGTTGTTGTCTATGAGCCCGTCCACCCGCTCTTGGGTGAGCTCGACGAAAGCTCTTGGGTCAGCCCTGAGCAGCAGCTGTGTGCCCAAGTTTGCGCCTCTCGCTACAACGTCCAAAACAGCGATAGCGAAGACTCCTGGGTGACCCGAGACAGCGACATAGGCGCATGCATTAGCAGGGAGCCCACCAACCCAGATCCTAACTTGGCTCCCCGAACCGGGAGAAAGAGCACGGACCGACTGCTGCTCCCCTGGAACCAGAGCCGCAGCCGCTGGATGCAAGACACTGAAAAGACGCCAAAGGTCGACCGTTGCTTCGGCAAAGGCAAGTCCGGCGCTTGGCTCCCTTACCCTTACGGGGCAGACGCCCGTGGCAGTGGGAACAGCGAGGTCTGGGTCTGCCCATCCGTCGCTCAGGTCTGCGCATTCAACCTCATCGCTCAAAACTACATGCCACAAGGTGAGAGCGGATACCTTGTGGGGTCTCGCACTCCTCGCGCATGGGCTGGAGAGACCACCGTCAGCAGCCAAATCGCTGGGGGCTACCCAGGAAAAGGCTGGGCCTCGACAGCAGCGGACAACTTGAGCAGCTACGGACGCTCTCGCTCCAAGAATACTTGCGGGCACGCTGCAGCGCAGTGTTTCACCAGCCTAATGCTCGAGACAATGGGCGCGACGGGCAGGCAGCGCTACGAGTGGCGCGAACATTGGTCCCTGTCCATCGACGAACTGGCAGCGACCCCGCTGCAACAGGTGGCAGCAGAGTTCGGCCCCTGGTGCGCGGTGGTTCATCCCTACATGAGTGCCAATGGCATCCTGCCCGAGGGCCAGATCGACTATCCATGCGCTATGGGTGTGGACGAGGCCCTTCGCACAGTGGCGTCGACCTTGGAACTCTACGAAAACGACCTTTCTGCGGAGGCAGGGCAATGAGGCGCCTACAAGGGTTGATACGTCAGGTCCGCAGCGGTGTCTCCGAGAACTTGAGCCTAATCCTCCTGTTCATGGTCATGTCTGGTCTCCAAACCTTGGTCTCCGTGAGCAACCCTGTTGGACGTGACGACCTGCTCCCCTGGATGATGATCACCCTGAGCATCGCGACCTTCCTGCGTGGATTCCCCATCGGCGGAATCCATCATCCCCAGCTCACCCGACAGCACAGCGCTTGGGGCGCCTTCACACGCTCCATCGGAATGGTACTCGTTCCTCTGGCGTGCCTCTTCTGGCACGATGCCAGCTTCTTGTCGGAGCCTGTATACCTGCTCATCGCTGCCGTTTTGACACTGGGCACCCCAATCATGCTCGCCTTCGCACGCCACGAAGGGCGGACTGCCTGGAGCCCCCCTGGCCCACGGGGAGTCATTCGATGGGCGTTGTTCATAGTCGGCCTGCCCATCCTATGTCTGGCCTTGGGCTTTGTGGCCAGCTTGGGTCTCTCCAAGATCAGCGACATCGCGATACCCAGTCTCTTGGTGGGCGTCGCATTCGTGGTCACCGCCACCATCGCCCGTCGTCCCCAAGACGCTCGGCAGCGCCGCGCCGCAGGCCGCAAGGACGGTCAGCCTTGGAGCCCGGACCGCTTCCCTGTTCTACTCGCTTTGCTCGGCCCAGGCTTGGGGATGGCGTTGCTCATCCTTCTCTTCCAGGTCGTGGGTGACTTGGTCCGCCCCTTGGACTTCACCCAAGCCTTCATCGGCGTCGCGCACGTGTGCGTCTGGGCAGCGGTGATCTGGTCCCGTCCCACAGCCGTGGCCCGCGCCTGTCTACTCTGGGAGGTCGTTCCCACCGGCGGCAGCGACCAGACCGAGGACGGCGAGGCAGTCGGCTTTGAGAAGCCCACCGAAGGCGCCCTCCGCTTCAACCCAAACAAGACCCGCCGCATTAATTTGGTGCATGCCTGGGTCGTTCCGGTCCGCGAAGCACGCATCGGCGACTTGGACGACCCCATTCGCGACCTCTGGCCCAGACGAGCGCCCTTTGTGCCTCAGCATGTGCTTGGAGAAGCCAGTTTTGAGCCAGACCCTGTGACCCTACAGACCCAGGATACAGAGATCACACTGCGCCTTCAGTCCGGTCAGGACGTTCAGCAGCTGGACGCCGGCGACGTGCAGACCCGCCGACTGGTCATCCTGCGTTCCTATGTTCCGATGCGGTTCCGCCGAAACAAGCGCAAGTCGACCTACCGTTGGGATCAAAAGGTACCTGAAGGGACCATTCAAATCTTAGACGCGTCCGTGGACACAGCCACTCTCCAGACCGGAGATATCCTGATCTCTTCCAGCGAGGGCGTTGCCCGAGCCTACGAGATTGAGATTGGAGCACCCATCTACAGCCGCTACGAGGCGGAGGCTTTTCGGCCCCCGCAGCTCGAAGACTACGTGAAGGTCTAAAACCATGCTGCTCGCACTCATTGGCGCCGCACTGGCAGCCGACGGCTCCGGTTGGACCTTGGTCGGTGTCTACGATGCCTCCTCGGTGACCGCCATGGAATCTGAAACGGCCGCTGACTACGCTTGGCAAGCCGCAACACACATGAACGCAAGTTGCGGTCCAGCCAAGCGTCCAGATGGCCTTGGCGTCTTCGAAGCCACCGCCATCGCCAACCGCTTGACTCCCACCCTGGCCATTGTCCTTGAGCGGGGTCCAGACGAGACAGGTCCGCTGATGAATAGCCAACTCTCCGTTGGAATCGGCAATGGAGACCAGACCCCCATCAAGCTTCAGCCCGTGGTCATGCCGCGCTACATTGGTGCTTTTGTCTCGGGTGGCGAAGAGCGCTACCGCCAACTCGTGCGCACGCAGCTCGCCATGGAGTTGTGTATGGAGCACAAGACTGGCCGTGGCTGGACCGGTGGATCTGGCCCGGAGCTGCGCCAAGCCCTTCTGCTCGACAACCGAAGCGGGAGCGCCAAAGTTTCCAAGGGCAGGAAGCACTTCGTAGGCCAGGGGCACCCCGTCCCAGCAATGGCTGGCCCCTCGGACGCTTGCTTTGTTCCCAACACGCCGGAGGAGGTAAAAGCCTGGCGCAAGCTCACCGGTGCCGGAAGCGGCAAGGGTGAGAGCAGTTTGGGTCTTGTCCCCGCTGATGTGTGGGGCGCCGACCTAAGGATTTGCGATCCGGACTTGGCCATCGGCGACAGTGTGCGCGGCTTCCACAAGCTGCTCCCATTGCGCTTGAGCTCGGAGTTCCCCTGGGATGCTCCGCGCGTCTTGACCGCCACCTGGAATGTCCTTCGCGTCCTTATAGGCAAGGGAGAAAAAGACGAAGAGATTGACGTAGAGGTCACCTTCGGAGAGGACAAACTTTACGCGGGCCGCCTCTACGATCCGCTGCTCCCGGACGAGAATGAAGTTCAGGAGAACTTCGGCCAAGAATACGGCATCAAGGACATCCTGGCGATGGTTCCTCACACCTATCCCCAGGTAGGACCTGCAGATGACTCGGATCGCTACACCGTCTTGCTGATTCCAAACTGGCAACTCGTCGAAGCCATTCGGCGCTTGGACGCTGCAGAGCACGCCCAGGGCGAGAAGGCCACGAACGACGCTCTCTCAACCTCGATGCGCACCTCCCTCAAGGGCAGCTTCGATGGTGTGGGCTGGGTCATGGAGCATCCCGAGGCCCTGTTTATTCAGGTTGCCGTTACTCGTGCCGACGGCCAAACCGACGACGCTTGGCCCAATCTGAGCACGTCGCTCGCTGGCCACACCGGCCAAGCACGCGCGTGGGGCTACACCACGGGTCTACTTTCCGGACGCAAGCCCATTGCATTGGTGAGCCCCGATGCACCAACCTTTTCCCAAGCAGCAATTGGCCAGCGCGCGCCACATCACGGCATCTTCTTGGGCAGCCTAACTGCGCTAATCTTGCTTGTTGGTGCCGGACTCTCCCGGTTGAATCACCTCTGGGCGCGCTTGCCCGAAGAGAGAGTCGCGTATTGGCCCGGAAAGGACCTAGAAAACGCCGAAGCCGGCGAAGGCATGGAGGCACCGCCTGCAGAGTGAGCTCCAAGCCTGCCAAAACCAACAAGCAAACCCCCTTACCGTCGGGTGCCGCACGCCAGAGATTGGTACGCGTTGTGGGCGAAGTCATCAGCGAGAGGCTCAAGCGCGCAGCCGAGCTGAATCAACTTAGGGACCCGCACAGGTGACGAATCAGCGCCTCTCGCGAAGCCCCCTGGGCTGGCGCACCGGCCTGCTTACCCCTTGGAGCTGGCTCTCGGGCTTGCTCTGGAGGAATGCCATCCCGTGGGGTGGCCATATGTCCTACTGGGGGCAGAGCACTGGCATGGACTATATCGGCCTGGGCGGCGCACCCACTGCCGTTCCAATGCCCTGGTCTAGCACACCGGTCTTCACACCAGCCGAACATCGAGCAGTAAACAAGGCTGCCCGAGCCCACGGCTTTGATGCGCCCTGGAAGCGCGCAGTGGGGCAAGGTGGAGTGGCGCCACATGCACCCACGCTCCGGCCGCCGCCAGATCTACTTTCACTCCCGCGACGCCCCACCGGCCAACCATCCAGGAGCCGAGCATCAGGCGCGGTGGCTCCGGCCCCAATGCACCTACCGGACCAACAAGAGTTGGCCCGCCCCAAACCAGGGTCTGCTAGCGCTGAAGAGCAGCTCACCCCCAGGACCAGAGCAACAAGAGGAGATCTACCCGCACCGGCTCTAAAAACTGCTCTCCCCCGACGCCCTGCCCCCCCTCGGGTTGAACTTCGTTCCCCGCCGCCACCAGAACTGGACCGCTTACCACTAGCGGCCAGGCGCAGTCCCGAAGGAAACCTTCTCAGGGGTCCAACCCCAGAGGCTCTTTTCAGCGCAGCAAGACATGTTGGCCCGGCCCGGCCCGGATTGCCAGCAGAGCACCCACGAGTGGCCTTGGTCGAGGAACAGGGCGGATTGACCCCAAACCGGGCCCTCTCACCTCAGACAGGTGTCAAGTCTACCCAGCGATCCAAGCTCAGCCCAGCCCATTCAGGGGCACGTAGCCAGCCGATGCTGGCCTTTCAGGGCACCCAGAGCACTGTGATTCGGCGCGTCCGCCCAGACGAGCAGGAACTCCCCCCGGAGCAAGCCCCTCAGCAGAAGGCCAATCAACCAGCGCCACCACCGGTTGGGTCCGAGAGACCGCCCACTACAGGCATCCGACCGCCCAACACCCGCCCAGTTCCATCCACTCCGAGCCAGTCAGCACAAGACAAGGCAACAGCGGCAACAACGGCAATTCCGGCAACTCCGGCAACTGCAGCAACTGCGGCAGCTCCGGCAGCTCCGGCAGCTCCGGCAGCTCCGGCAGCTCCGGCAGCTCCGGCAGCTCCGGCAGCTCCGGCAGCTCCGGCAGCTCCGGCAACTGAATCAAGCGCAGTCAAAGCTCAAACAAGGCCAAGTCTGGGCAATCCCCAGTCAGCACTTCCAACGCTCAAGGAGCTTCTGGCGGACCTTCCAGTGGGGGCCCGCATCGTGCGGCAACAAGGAGACTTGGTCGAGATTGCTGTTCCGCAAGAGAGCATGCGTCAGGCTGGCGCTCCTGTGGACTGGCGAAGCGGTTTGCTGCGCGAAGGCGACAGCATCCGGTTGACTCCCAGCGGCGATGCACCCCTGGCCCGCTCGGGCGGCTTCACTCGAGCGCCCCTACGCTCCCCAGGAACGGAGTTTGTTGCCAGGCGCAAGCAGACCCAGGTCGAGCCGGCTCCCCCGACTCATCAGCTTCCTTC
The DNA here is from genome assembly GCA_905480105.1 of uncultured bacterium. Classification (GTDB taxonomy): domain Bacteria; phylum Myxococcota_A; class UBA796; order UBA796; family CAJQPC01; genus CAJQPC01. The sequence continues at coordinate 14,137 of CAJQPC010000001.1, forward strand.
GGAAGAAGCCACCCCAACGGCCCCCAAGCCGATCAACTTCCAGCAGCCGCTGCCCCCAAGTAGTGCGCCTGCC
>CAJQPC010000002.1 GCA_905480105.1 uncultured bacterium
CAGAACCTGGCCGTCGGGCATGAGCTCCATGGGGTAGAGCGCCGGGACATAAACGCCCTCGAGTTGTGCGAGGGCCTGCAGCCGAGCGGAGCGGGACTGTCCCTTGGTCTCGAGCATCACCCGGGAAAGGTCGCGCACGGCATCCTCTCCGTCGCCGATAACGAAGAAGTCCATGAAAGGCGCGATGGGCTCTGGGTTGAACACCGCAGGTCCGCCAGCAAAGGTCAACGGATCGCTTTCCTTGCGGTCCTTGGTGCGCATCGAGATGCCGGCCATCTGGATGATGTTCAGGATGTTGGTGTAGGTCAGCTCAGATTGGAGCGTGAACCCCAGGCCATCGAACTCGTCCAGAGTGTCGTGGGACTCGTTGGCGAACATCAACAGGTCCCGGTCCCGCAGCTCCTTCTCCAGGTCCAAGCCTGGAGCGTAGGCGCGTTCGCACCAAACCCTGGGATCTTCGTTTAGTATCGCGTAGAGAATGTGCAGGCCCAGGTTGCCAAGTCCTAGGTCATAGAGGTCGGGAAAAGCCAGAGCCAAGCGCAACTCCACCTTGCTCTTGTCTTTGTGCACGGCGTTCAGCTCGGTTCCCAGGTACCGGGAGGGCTTTTCGACGGCGGGGAAAATTTCCCCCTTCAACACTTCGCTCAAGTTCATGACACACCCTTGTTTTGGCGTTGAGGGCGCTGCCCGCGCTGCCAGAGGCTGCGCTATAGGGCGAGTGCGAGGCCTAGGCAAGCTGCCTTGCGTCCACCAGGAGAGTCGCGTGTCCCAGCAGCGCAAGCGAACGGCACCCCGCTTTGGTGTCTACCGACCCACGGTCAGAGACGCCTTTGCGCTCAAAGGGCAAGCAGCCCCATTACTCGTAGGTTCTTTACGCTTCGCTTCTTGGAATATCCACTGGGGTGCTGGAGCCGAACTCCAAGATGCGCGGCGCTTCTCTCGATTAGAAGTCCAAGCTCATTTAGAGAAGATCGTCGCCTTAGTGCAAGAGCATGGCGTGGATGTACTGGCGTTGCAGGAGGTCGACCGGGACTGCCTTCGCTCAGCCGAGATCGACCAACTGACTTGGCTGCGAGACAGAACCGGTTTGGAACACGCCAGCTTTGCCACGACCTGGGATGCTGCCTGGATTCCCCACCCCATCACCGCCCCGCCGGCCCAACAGTACGGCCGCATGTGGTCTGGCCAAGCGGTCCTGTCCCGCTTTCCCATACTCTCTCAGTGTCGGCACGCGCTGCCCCAACCGCCGCGAAATGGGCGTTTGTACAACCGCTTCTACCTGCACCGCTGCATCCAGGAGATGGTGCTCGACTTGGGGGGTGGACGGGTCCTGCGGGTCTACAACGTACACTTGGAGGCCTTCGGCAATGCCAATCGGCGGCAGCAAGCCCGCATCCTTTCCCGCTTGCTGCGTCAGTGCGAGGGAGATGGAATCTGCCTGGGGGATTTCAATGCACTGCCCCCGGAAGCGGGCCGGCTCAGTGGCTTTGTTGACGAGCCCGGGACGGATTTTCATGGCGACGACACGATGGCCTTGGTGGTTCGTGGGGGGTGGCGGCCATTGGGCCAGGGGCACACTTTCCCAGCGCACGCACCGTCTCGCAGGCTGGATCACGTGCTGCTTTCCCCCGGGCTAAGGGGCACGCTCGCGAAGCCTTTGCCGAGCTTGGCCTCGGACCACCTCCCCCTCTTTGGTGCGCTGGAGATTGACGATGCTACGCCTAAGCTCTGAGTCCACCAGCGCCTGGCTTGGGCGTGCTCTGTCCGACATGGACACAATCCTGCTGGACCATGCCCACTGTGAGAAAAAGGCCGCCAGCACCGCCTTGAGTCTGATCTTTCGGTACCAGGATGAAGCCGCTCTGATGCTGCCCCTCTCGGCTTTGGCGCGCGAGGAGTTGGAGCACTTTGAGAGGGTGATCACTGTTCTTCGCAGCCGAGGCCAGGAGTTTCGTCGCTTGGCGCCCAGCCCCTACGCCGGTGAGCTCATCAGCTCTTGTCGCACGCCGCGAATCGAGCGGCTCATCGACACTCTGATCTGCTGCGCGCTCATCGAGGCCCGCTCCTGTGAACGGATGAAGCTCTTGGCGGAGAATCTGGAGGACCCCGGTCTGGCCCGGCTCTACCGCTCTCTGCTCGCCTCAGAAGCCCGACACCACCAGTGCTACCTGGACTTGGCAGCCCCCTACACGGACCGAGAGTCGCTGCGAAAACGGACTGAGGTTCTCTCCGCCCACGAGGCCAAGGTCATCGCCGCGGCGCCTCCAATGGTGCGCTTGCATACATGAGCTTTCTCGCAAAGCATGGACATTGGACGCTGCTTCTGGTCACGGCTTTGGTCTTCCTGCCGGCCCTTGCCGGGGACTTTTGTTGGGACGACCGAGCGTTGATTCTGGGCAACGCCGTCACCGACGACCTGTGGGGGAACCTGGGCACCTTCTTCAAGGCAGATCTCTGGCAGACCCTTGAGTTGGCTGGGACTGACAGTGGCTACTATCGACCCTTGATGCTGGTCTCTTTGGCGGTGGACCGCAGCATTGCTGGACTGAGTCCGGTCTGGGCTCATGCACACAGCTTGGCTTGGCATGTGGGTGCGGTTGCCGCACTCTGGTGGGTGATGCGCAAGCTCTGCCCGCCTCTTCCTGCGCTCTTGGGAGCGCTGATCTTCGCCTTGCATCCTCTTCAGATCGAGACCGTGGCGCTGATCGCGGCTCGCAATGACGCCATGGCAGCCGCGATGGGACTGACTGCCCTGGGACTGGTACTAGACAAAAACACCAAGGCCCCTGCCCTTCTCGTTGCTGCGTTGCTGACCTGGGCGGCGATGCTCTCCAAGGAGTCGGCGGTGCTGCTGCCCTTGCTCTTGGGCGCTCTGGATTGGGCGCGGGCCGGAAAGCCACAGGGCTGGGCTCGCTACAGTGCGTTGAGCGCAGGTGTGGCCTTGTACCTATTGATGCGCACCATGGCGGGAATCAGTGGCGGTGCCCCGGAGCCCAGCGTTTGGCCGCGCCTGGCCGAGAGCCTGCCGGACTTGTCGGCCATCTACATCAGCCTGTTGGCGTTGCCCTGGCCCCTGACCCCTGCCAGACACATCTTGTACTTGCCTGAGTCCATGGGGCGCTACTACGGGGTGGCCGTTCTGGTGCTTGGTGGCATTGGACTCGCGATTTGGAAAGCCAAAGACAGACGACTGGTCTTGGCCGGTTTGGCCTGGGCGCTGCTGGCTTGGCTGCCCACCCTTGTGGCAACCGCGGACAAGGGTTTGATGGGCGAGCGCTACCTCTACCTGCCCCTGGCTGGACTGGGCATGGCCCTGGCTGCAGCGCTCCCGGAGAAGCCTAAGCTTCTCGCCGGGATTGGGGCGGTGTTCGCGCTGGCCTCGACGGTGGTCATCGAGCTTCGCTTGCCTGACTGGAAAAACTCCCGAACGCTCTGGGAGGCGGCTCACCAGGTGGAGCCCAGTCCTTTCACCCATGGCGGGCTGGCTTGGTACGTCTACCAGGATCGGGACTGGGGCCAAGCACGCATGCACTTCATTTCAGCGGTTCAAGGGACCCCATCTTACCGCGATGCTTGCACACACCTGGTCATGGTGAACCTGCAGATGAAAGACCCAGCCCGAGCGGTGGAGGAAGGCGCCTGGGGTCTACGGGACCGCAGTTGTCCCCGCATCCCGGAGACCATGGGCTACTGGGCGGTGGCTTTGGCCAGCGTGGGCCGCTGGGATGATGCCATTGACGTTGTCTCTGGGATGAAGGGAGACCCCTTTGGGCACCGCATCATCGTCGCCAGCGCCTATGCTGCACTGCAGCAGGACTTTGCCCGGTATGACGCTATCGAAGCCAATTGGAAGGCCTCAGAGCCACTGGTCCCCCATGTGATTCGCCTGCTGGAGGGAGGTGGCGAGACCCAAGCGGCTGAACTGCTGGCCGCATGGAAGGATGGGCGGCTTAAGAAGGTGGACCCGGCCACCGTGGACCTGCAGGCGATAGAGGCTGCGGGTGGGCAGGTCATTCAGGGCCCGCCAAGCCAGCAGTAGCCAAGCGCGTTGCTCAGAGCTTCAGGTCGCCGCTGTATAGGGGCACCCAGTATTTTCCACCATCCACCAAGATTGGCGCGTGGGTGAGTTCGACCGAGTCTCCCCTCTTGAGTACGCACGTGATCGGTTCACGTGCGTCCCATCCGTTCTCACGCCGTGGGTAGTCCGCGCGAACGTTCTTGGAGTTCTTGAGGGCGTAGACCGCCCCCTGGCCCGGTTCGAAAGGCGCACCAGCGTACCAGTAGCCGACCAAGCGGCCCGCCGGTCCTCCGCAGCGGCCCTCGATCCAATCGCCGTCCGTCTCAGGCGGGGTGTCGTCGATGGGAACAACGGCTGGCGGCTCAGTGAGTTCAACGACTGCGGCTTGGGGCGCTGGAGCGGCCAGCGCTGGAATGGCTGGGGTGACCCTAAGATCGCCCGGAGCGGGTGCTGGGGGCGTCGTTTCTCGCTTGAGTTCAACCGTGTTTGGGGTCGCAGGCACACGTTTGTTGATGTGCTGCTCAGAGGTGGCAAACCAGCCCCAGGCTCCCAAGCCCAGCGCAAACAGTACGACCAAGCTTATGAGGGCCTTCCCAATGGGGAGCTTCTTCTGCTCCGAGAAGGCCTCGGCCACGTCACTCAGGCTGTCGTCGTCAGGGCGCAGCCCAGCAGCTGCTTGAATAAGGACCCCCATGCGATCCGATTGTTGGGCGGTTGCCAACAGGACCAGCCACGCAGGCAATGGCTCAGAAGGGAGTACCGTATCCAGCCCTGTGCTGCGCACGAGGGCCTCTCGGTCGGCTGAGTTCGGGAAGCGCTTGGCGAAGAAGTCGGCCAGCTCTTCCAGGTCTTCGGGCTGGAGCTGCATGCTGGCTTGTATAGCCCATTGTCGGGGTAGTGGGTGCCGGTCTGACATTGGGGGTTTAGTCTTGGACAGCATGGAGGCTGGATGATTGCGCTATTGGCACTGATGGGGATTGCCTGCGGGCCCAAAGCAACGGGTACTGCCGCCCCAGCCCAGGCCCTTGGAATGGGCTTAGACTACGTAGAGGTGGACCTGATCCGCCCCTACCCTGGGGCCTCAAAGATCTACGTCCAGGCCACCTTGCCCGATGGTGAGCCGGGCCTGTTCTTAGTGGACACTGGCGCAGGAATCACCGCTCTCAGCACCTCCACCGCGGCGCGCCTGGGGATCCAAGGCGAAGATCGCGGTGGTCGCGTTCAAGGCCTGTCTGGTGATGCTGTCTGGCTTCAAGCCGAGCTGCCCAGCCTGGACATTGGCGGACTTATTGTCCGAGACATCGACATTGCCGTGGGCATTCCCGGGATGCCTGAGCGCACAGGTGCCATGCAGGTGGACGGGATCATTGGGAACAACGTCTGGGGAAACTACATTCTGGCCGTGGATTACCCGGCGGATATCCTGGAGTTGGGTCTTCCCGGTACCATCGACGTACCGCGAAATGCTCAGCCCATGCAGTTCGATGGAAACCACATCCGTGTGAAGGTGGACCTGCTCGCTGGGGAGGCTGGCTCTCGTGACACGGTGGAAGAACTCCTTGTGCTCGAGGTCGACACGGGGGCCCGCATGCTCCTGCTCAGCGGGCCAATCTCTGGTGGTCTGGGGGAGGTAGCCACCGAAGGCGAGGAGCCCATCTTTGGCTTGGGGGCGTCGGACAGGGTGCCAGTGAGTGCCTTTTACCGGCACACCCGCAGGGTCCCGATCCAGCAGGCCTCAATCGGCGGAGTGACCCTCAAGCAGGTCAATCCGGCCACCTGGCTGAACTACGACGGCGGACAGCGGGTCGGCCCCAGTGCAATGACGGGCCTGGCCGGGCATGAGCTGCTCTCAGAGTATCGGGCCGTCTTTGACTACCCAGGTGGGCTGTTCGCCCTGGGGCCCTCGCAGGGCGAGGCCCGGGAGCTGGATGGACACACAGTTTTTTTGGCACAGGACATTGAACAGTATGGCGAGGCGGCGCCAGAGCGTGGCCTGACAAGGGCTCGCTATCGCTTGTATTTGGAGCAGGAAAGCGAGGCGGAAGCGGATTTGCTGGCCTACATCGCCAGCGTCGAGCAAGACCCCGCAGCCCAAGTGCTGCTCGCTCGAATGCGCCGATACGCTGGGGACCAGGCCGGCTACGAGGCCGCTTTGGAGGCGCTGAACGCGGGGGACCTCTTCGATGAGGGGGAGCTCAATGGACGCATCAACGGGCTCATCTTGGCGGGCCGCGTGGACGAGGCCTGGGACTTGGCCGAGCAAGCGGTGGCAGAGCGGCCCGAGGCAGCCGGACCTCGCGTGGCACTTGCAGATGCCCACATGGGCAAGGGGGAGCTTGCCCAAGCGCGCGCGGCGCTGGCCCAGGGCGCCCGGATCGCTGGAAACCCAGACGCATATCTAAAGCGAAGAGCACGGGTGGCCCTGAAAGACGGCGATCGAATGGCGGCACTCGCGTACCTGCGCCAGCAGCTTAGCTACTACCCATCCGATGGCGAGGCTCTCTGGTTCTATGCCACGTTGGTCAGCGATCTCAGTGACTTTGAACCCACCTTTCGGGCAGACCTGGACCGCGCCATGAGCCGTCTGCATCCAGAGGGGCGACCGGTGGATTTTTTAGCCGCTGCGTGGGGGTTGCTCGAAGAGGCAGAGAAGGCGGAAGCCCTGCTACTGGGTCGGGTGGAGAGCGACTGCATGGACTTGAAGAAGGAGTCCAGTCAGCAGAACTGCAAGGCCTGGTACATGGCCATGGCTGGCCAAGGAAGCGATGAGGCTTTGGAGCTGGTCCGGGACGCACTGGAGGCCGAAGGGCCGCGAGCAGATTTCTTGGACACGTTGGCGGTAGTGCACTTGGTCCGAGAGGAGTATTCACAGGCCGCTCAGGCTGCTCGTCAAGCAGCGG
>CAJQPC010000003.1 GCA_905480105.1 uncultured bacterium
CTCCTCATAGATTCGCACACCATGGTGATTCGTAGGCGAAACGTAGAGCAGGACCGAGTGCAGCCCAGCTTGCTCCAACAGCGCGATCACCTCATTCAAAAACCGCGTCCCCAACCCTCGCCCTCGCCAGCCTGGGCGTACCGACTTGGAGACGATGACTCCTTCGGAAGGGCGGTCAAAGCTACGTATCACTTCGCACGTGCCGATGACCTCGTCGTCAGCGAGCAGCAAGTAGGTGCGGCCGTGACGCAGCATCAGCCCCGCAGTGTAGCGAGAGAAGGTGGGCACCGAGAAGGTCATCATGTCGATGTCGAGGATCTGCTTGACCAGCTCTGGGCGGTGCTCCGCGAGCACGCAACGGATGCGGTAGGAGCGCCCACCTGGACCCTGATCGCCACGAAGGGAGTAGTTCACACGCTCTCCATGCCCCACCTTTAGGGGGTTGGCGCCGCGTCGGCCAACGGGGGACTGTAGCCAGCGACGGTCAGCCCGCTCGTCGTAGTGAAGGGCACCCAGAGCTCGCCGGAGACATCGGCCGGGCTCCAGAGTTCCAACTCCCCTGCCCAAGTGGTCAGCAGCGGCGTTCCATCGGCGAAGACACGCTCGCTCGATCCGTCCTGCTCAACCCAGACCCCGAGTCCTCGGGGCTGCGCCACCTGCCAGGGTACCTGTGGCGGAGTCTCTACTTGTCTGCCATCGATGCTCAGTTGGCCCCGATCGGCCGTAACCAAGTGCGGCCCAACGAAGACGGGACCGTCGCACTCCGGAGCTTGAAGTGGCTGAGACTTGGCAGAACTCCACTCCATGTCCGGGTTTAGGGCACGGGTGTGCAGCGCCCCCCCCTGGCGCCAAGCCACGCTCGGGCGATCATCAACCAAGCCCAAAGCGGGACGAGAACACAGGTCCAGATCAGCTCCCTCCGCGAGCACCTCCACTTCTCCGTCCCACCACAGCCGCAAGCTTGGACCGCGAGGGTCCGTCCAGGCCACAAGTGTGCTGCCGTTCCAGGTCATGCCTTTCATAGCCTGAGTCTGCGCGTCCTCTTCCAGCAGCAAAGGAACCCACCCGTCCTGGGTTCGAGTGGACAGGATGGGCATGCCTTCAGAGACCGACAAGATCTGCGTCTGCCCAAGGGCGAGCAGCACCTCGGGACGCCCTTGCGCCTTGGTTCCCGTGCTGGCCTGCCGGGCCACAAAGACCGGGACCTTCCATCCGTGGCCGCTGTCTAGTGAAGTGGTGAACCAAAGAATGTCTTGGGGCCCGACAAAGGCAACCATCAGGATGGCCGGACCGCTGATGCGCCCGTCCTGGGACCGGGGACCGGTGACAGCCATGCTGATGGCCTTGCCCTCAGACCATGGCCCGTCAATGACCCGAACGACGGGCTTGGGTTCAGGAGGCGCGAGAGGGGCCTTGGGGCAAGCGAGGAGCGAGAGCAGGAACATCAGGGCAAGCTAGCGCCCCTGCACCAGGCTTGCACCTCATTCTCACGCTGCAAATCCATCAAGCCGCGCTACTCTGCACAGGAATGGAGCGAAAATGGAGGCCGCAGAGATCCTGGTCGTGGATGATGATCCCAGCTTGCGAGAAGTGGTCCGCTATTCCCTGGCCCGAGCCGGCTTTGGCGTACGCGAGGCCAGTGATGGGGTCCAGGCCTTGAAGATGTTGGCCGAGTTGGAGCCGGACCTGATCGTTTTAGACGTGCTCATGCCTGAGATGGACGGCATGGAGGTCTGCCGACGCGTGCGTCAGAACAGTCGGGTTCCCATCCTCTTTCTCTCCAGCAAAGATGAGGAAATGGACAAGGTCCTGGGTCTGGAGTTGGGCGGGGATGACTACTTGGCCAAGCCCTTTTCCCCCCGCGAGTTGGTCTCGCGCATCCGGGCCGTGCTGCGCCGAACCCGGGCTCCAGCGGTAACAGAGGCCCCCAGCAGAACGATCTCTCACGGCCCACTTCGCATGAACACAGGCCAGCACAAGGCCTGGGTGAAAGACACGGAGCTACCGTTGACCCTCACGGAATACCGCCTGCTCCAGGTCTTGCTCTCCGAGCCCGGAAAAGCTTTCTCCCGAGCCGCCCTGGTGGACCGTGCCTACCCCGGAAATCACCACGTGAGCGACCGTACCCTCGACTCCCATATCCGGCGTATTCGGGCCAAGCTGCGAGATGCTGGCGCCCCGCCCATGGTCGAGACCGTACACGGCCTGGGCTACCGATTGGTGGAGACCTTGCCCGCGTGAAGCCACGTTCCCTCCGCAGCTGGCTGCTCCTGAGCCATGGCCTGTCCCTTTTCTTGGCGATCATGGCCCTGATGGGCACCGGTTTGCTTGCCTGGGATCTGCGCATGCAGACCAAAGGAGAGCTCATCGCCCAAGGCGAGGTCCTGGCTCTCTGGGTTCGCAGCGAGCGGATAAGCCATCCGGACCAAGAATGGGCGGAGCTGGGAATCGGCGTCAAGCTGGTCGAAGCTGCTGCCCGCACACGAAGCCAGATTCAACTATTGGACAACAGAGGCGTGGTCCGTGCGTCCAGTGGGGGGGTCACTGGCCAAGACCTAAGTACACTGCCAGAAGTCCAGGCGGCTCTGAGCGGAGACCACGGGACTACGGTACGGGGCCAAGCCGACCAAAAGATTTTTCAGGCCATTCCAGTGCGCGTGGCGGGAGACCTGGTCGCCGTTCTCCTTCTTC
>CAJQPC010000004.1 GCA_905480105.1 uncultured bacterium
TCGAAGAGCAGCACGTCCAAGTCCCGCAGAGTGGCTGGATCCGGACGCAGGGTTTCCTCGGAGTCACCGTAGAGCGATACAACAGGGACAAGCTCTTTTTCCTCGCTCACGCCAATCATATCCTGTGCGGTAGCTGCGACCCCATGCTCTGGCCCGAATAGACGAACCAGGTCCACACCGGCCGCAGGCAGCAGGTCAGTGGCGTGCCTAAAGTCAGCGTCAACCGCTGTGGGGTTGCAACACAGTCCCACCCGAGCCCCCTTGAGAGAAGTGACATCGTCGAGCAGGACTTCCAGACCGCTGCGCATGAGAGGCTCCAAGCTTTGCCTGGGCTATAACACCCGTGGCGGGCGTGCGATGAGCGCCCAAGCAACGCCTGTTTACGGTCTTTCAGAGACTCAAGGTGTATTCTCAAAGTGGATGGAGGCTCCCCAATGATCCCGCTGATCGCCCTGCTCGCCGGCTGCCCCGGACCCGTTGAAATTCTCGAAGGCCCCCACGCCCTCGCCTTTGATGGAAACAGCTGCGTAGAGGTCCAGATGGACAGCGCAGCGGTCAGCGATGAGATGAGTATTGAGCTCACCCTCCGTGCGTCTGCAGATGCTTCCACCTCGGACCATCAGCCCCTTCTGACTTGGCCGGGCGTGGTGGGCATGGTCGAGCTGGATGACGGCCGTGTTGCAGCAGGCCCCGAAGACGACCCAGGTAGCGGTATCTACAGCACCCAAAGTTTCTTAGACGGCGCTATCCATCACTTGGCCATCACCTGGGATGGCCAGGGCAGGACGCAGCTCTTCACCGACGGTGAGCGGGTTGGATTTGGTAGCTACGAGGACCTTCAGGGGAACACCACGCTAAGCATCGGCTGCTGGGAGCGTGAAGACGCAGGTTTTGAAGGTTTGATCGACAACGTCCGCATCAGCTCCGTGGTCCGCTACGAGGACAACTTCAACCCAGACTTTGCTCCCTTCATCATCGACGAGGACACCACGGCGCTGTGGGCCTTTGACGAAGGTGGAGGCGAGGTGGCCGCGGACAGCGCAGGCCAATACGATGGGACGCTGATTGGGGCCGAGTGGGTTCCCTTTGGCGCACGCACTGACCCGGACGACTGATGCTGATCTTCCTGCTGAACTTCCTGGCCTGCCCTAAGCCGGCCGAGCTCCCCGAGACCCCTCAGGTGGAGCTGGAGAGTCCCGCGACTCCCGAGACACCCGTGACGCCACAGGCTCCTGAGGACCCACATGCAGGGTTCTTCGGGACACACAGCTCACCAGAGTGCGGCGACGAACGCAAGTACCCTCGCCACGTCGTGCTCTCCGAAGACATGAGCTACACCTTGACCGACTTGGTCAGCCCCTGCCCTCCCGGCGGCATGTGTGCATGGTCGGGCGTGGTAACGGCCAAAGGCACCTGGGCAGTCGAAGGTCCGATGGTGGTCTTCACGGAGGGCAAGGTAGACAACTCCGACAAGGGTGCCCCGCGACCAGACCAGCTGACGCTGGGACAGACCGGCCAGCTGATGGAGTCACGTTGCCTGTACGTTCAGAGCAGCGGCCCTGCGGATGCAGGTGCCCCTCCCGCACCGTGAACTGAGCCAGCCGACACCTGGCCCGTTTAGGAACTCCGCGAAGAATCCAGAACGGCCATGAGTCCGGCTCCAAGCTTGCCTTGCTGTAGGAACGACCCGTTGAGCTCCCGCACGGGAGCCAACCCCTTCAAAGAGGAAGAGACCCAGAGGGCCTGCGCCTGGTCGAGTGTCACAGGCGAGACCCGCACCGGCAGACCTGCAGCTTTTCCCAAGGCCAACAGGGTGCTCCGGGTCACACCCGCCAAGATCCGCCCGTCCAGCGGCGGGGTCAGCAGCTCTCCCTGCACCTCCGCAAAAACATTGCCCTGGTGGGTCTCCATCAGCTGCCCTTTGGAGTCCACCCAGAGAAGCTCGTCCACGCCGCGCGCGGCTGCGCCCCGCTCCCAGTGGCCTCGACTGCAGTGCTTGGCCTGGGCCAGCTCCAAGTCCAATTCGCTCGGCGCGACCGAGGCCAATGTCAGCGGTCTAAACCAGCGTTCTTGATCCCAAGGCGACACCCGAACCAGCTCCAGCTCCTGCCCGAGTTGAACCCGCAGTACCCCCAAGCCGGCGCAGTGAGACGCTGCATAGAGCAAGCGCTGCCGCAGAGCCTCTAAATCGGGCGATGAAATGCCAAGGAGCCGGCAGGATCCCTGCAAGCGATCTAAGTGCGCCGTGAGGTGGACCGGGATCCTTGACCGGATGCGCATGGTCTCAAAACAGCCCAATCCACGTTCAATGGCTGGAGATGACGGCCCTTGTTGTTGGACCAAGCTACCGTTTCGCCAGATGATATGCAGTGACTGATCCTTCCTACAGGGGTGAATGAAAAAGACTGACAAATCTTAGACTGTTCAGCCTTGAGTTCCGATGATTCAATTCGAGAAGAACAAACCGGCCCAGCTATGCCTTGGCGTTGCCCTATGCAAGTTTAGCTGCCGGAGTTCCTCTCGGAGATCCTATGTTCCTTCTCGCAATCGCCTGCAGCTCCACCACCCAACAGATCGGAGAGCCTCCAGTCTTTACTGACACAGAGGCCTACGTCGAGCGCGAGATGCTCGTGGCCATTCGGGACAGCGGGGACGGGGTCGCTACCATGGAAGTGCAGGAGAAGTACGGCGCAGTCGTGATGGAAAACATGGAGGGTTTGGGTGTGGCTCACCTGCTGCTGCCCGACATGGCTGAGGTCCGTGACGTGCGTACCCGGATGGAGTCGGACCGAAACCTGGAGTTCGCCGAGCCGAACTACCTGACCAGAGCAAGCGCCGTGGGACCAAACGATGCCTACGCCGACTACCAATGGAATCTGGACATGGTCGGGGCATACGAGGCCTGGGATATCAGTGATGGGACCGGCGCCATCGTAGCGGTCTTGGACACCGGCGTGCGGAGCGGCGGGCCCGACGGCATCACTACGCTGCTGGGTGGCTACGATGCCTACTACAACGATAACGACCCCAGCGACAACGACGGCCACGGAACATTCGTGGCAGGCACCATCGCCCAGAGAACCAACAATGGACGGGGCGTTGCGGGGATGGCTCCTGGAGCCTCCATCCTCCCCGTAAAGGTGCTCTCAGACCAAGGTTTTGGCGATGTACGCGCCCTGGCCAACGGCATCGTCTATGCCACCGACCAAGGAGCTGATGTCATCAACATGTCCCTGGGCAGCCCCTCCAGCTCCCAGACGGAGTACCGGGCCATTCAATACGCCTACGATCGGGACGTGGTTCTGGTCGCCGCCAGCGGAAACGAATTCGCGCGAAGTGTCAGCTATCCCGCAGCTTATCCAGAAGTCATAGCGGTGGGCGCGGTTCGCGCCAGCGGCACGCGCTCCCCCTACTCCAACACGGGCAGTGGCTTGGAGATCGTGGCCCCCGGTGGCGATCTGAACCGGGACGACAATGGAGATGGCTACGCAGACGGTGTACTCCAAGAGACCGTTCAAAACGGTCGGTTCACCTACGTGTTCTGGGAGGGCACGAGCATGGCTACTCCCCATGTCGCCGCCGCAGCAGCGATGATCAAGGCTGCTGGGGTGAACGACCCAGAGGAGGTGCGCGAGGTCTTGGCCCTGAGCGCCAGAGACGCAGGAACCGCGGGCTACGACACCAGCTACGGCTATGGCATCCTGGATGTGGAGGCCGCTCTGCGGCTGGTCGTCGACAACACCACTCCTCCGGACATTGAGCCGGAGCCCGAAGAGGAGGCGCCTCAGCCCCAAGTCGATACCCAGGCTCCAACCATCTCGGATATCGACGGCATCGTGGACGGACGCAGCTTCACGCTGATCTGGACCACAAACGAGCTGGCCAACAGCGGAATCGAGTTCGAAGACTATGGGCTCTACGACACCCAAGTCTACACCACCAGCCACAGCATGCGCTTCAATGGAAACCCTGGCGACACCTACGTCTTTAAGTTCGTGAGCGTCGACCAAGAGGGGAACCGGGGAGAGACCGACTGGTACCAGATCCAGCTCTAAACCGTCCAGGGTTCCGGGCAGCGATGCACCGGAGCCCGGAGGTATCTCCTCGCGAGGGCCAAGGGCGCCGAGGGTGGCCAGCTCTGTCGGCCAGCGAACCAGGACAGCCGGAGGAACCCAAGGTTCATGGGCTGTCCTGAGGATTCAGCGCACCCTCTAAAAGAAGGCCTGCATTCCCGTAATGTGCCGACCCAGAATCAAGTTGTGGATGTCGTGCGTCCCTTCGTAGGTGAACACGGACTCCAAGTTCGCCATGTGGCGCATGATTGGGTACTCGTCCAGAATTCCGTTGGCCCCGTGAATATCACGCGCCACCCGAGCGATTTGAAGGGCGATGTCCACGTTGTTCATCTTGGCCAAGCTGATCATTGGTGGCGTAATGCTACCGTCGTCCTTGGCCTGGCCCAAGTGAAGCGCCAAGAGCTGCCCCTTGGTGATTTCGCGGAGCATCCAAGCCAGCTTGTTTTGCACCAGCTGACGGCCTGCAATGGGCTTATCGAACTGCACACGGCTCAGGGCATACTGCACCGAGGAGTGGTAGCAGGCCATCGCTGCACCGAGCGCACCCCAGCTAATGCCGAAACGCGCATTGTTTAGGCAGGAGAAAGGTCCGCGCAGACCGCGGACCTCGCCCAGCAGACGGCTCTTGGGGATGCGGCAATCCTCGAAGACCAGTTCGCTTGTGACGCTGGCACGCAGGCTGTGCTTGCCCTTCATTACCGGAGCGCTGAAGCCGGGGTCACCCTTCTCCACAATGAAACCCCGGATGTCGCCGTCCAGCTTGGCCCAGACCACGGCCACGTCAGCCAAGCTGCCGTTGGTGATCCACATTTTGGCGCCGTTGAGCACGTAGCTGTCCCCATCATCGACAGCGCGGGTCAGCATGCCCGAGGGGTTGGACCCATGGTCAGGCTCGGTCAGACCAAAACAACCAATGAATTCTCCCGAGGCCAGCTTGGGCAGATACTTGTTTTTTTGGTCCTCTGAACCGAATTTCCAGATGGGAAACATGACCAAAGATCCCTGAACACTGACAAAACTGCGGATGCCCGAGTCTCCGCGCTCCAGCTCCTGACAAATCAGGCCGTAGGCGATGTTGGACATGCCCGCGCAGCCGTATCCTTCCAGGTTTGCGCCCAGGAGGCCCATGTCCCCGATCTCTTGGATGAGTTCCATCGGGAATGTGCCGTTTCGGGCATGCTCCTCGATGACGGGCAGCACCCGCGCCTCGACCCAAGAGCGGCAGAGCTCCCGCACCATGCGCTCCTCAACAGAGAGGTGACTGTCAATGTTGTAGAAATCGACGCCGCTGAACTTTTCCATGGAGGCTCACTCTTTGGCTGAAGGTCTCAAGTTGGCACCTGTCTATCGCGCCACACTCCAATGGCCAGTGCACCTATTAGGGAACCGAACCTTCTTGCGGTGCGCAGTCAGACCCACCAGCCAAAAGCAACGCAAAGCCCTGAGCTGCGTCCAGCTCCCCTGCGGTGTCCGGACGCGCTTCTTCCAAAGGCACTCCCCGCTCAGCCGCGCAGGCATGGCTGGCCGCTAATGAACCAGTAAAATCTCCCCGCCAAAGAGCAGTCCAAGCGCCGTTTAGCCCCACTCCAGTAGGACCCTGGGCGACCCGGAGCTGGGCGTGGCATCCCCCGCAGCCAAGGCCGATTCCAGCGACGGCCTGGGCGCCTTCCAGCCTGTCCTCGGCGACGGTCAGAAAGCCCATTGCGCCGTGCACCCGATCCAGATGCTCCTGACTGTCATCCGATGCCGGCTGCAGGGCACTCCCATCCATCTCCCGCGCAAGCTCTCGGGCCAAGACCAGGTCCTCGGCAGATACAGCAGCAAAAATACCTTGGGCCTGGACGTAGTGGGGTTCTGGACGCGATTGTTCTTGGGCGCAGCCGCCACAAGCAATCAGGAAGAAAAGAGCCAAGAGCATTCATGCAGCATACTCCTGTGTCAGATGGACAAGCTCTTAGACAGAGTCCTGGCCACCCTTGCCCGAAGGGTCTGGCCAGACCGAAGCGAAGTGCGTCTCAGAAACGAGCTGACGCACCTGCGCTCTCGCGCCCAGCTCGCGTTGATTTTTCTGTTTACGGTTCTTGTTCCGGGCGTTGCACTCGCCTGGATTGGCATGAGCGCTATCGGCGCGGAGTCTTCCGCAATGTGGGAGGAGGTGCGCCAGGAGGGCGACCGCGAACTGAGGGACGTACTCAAAGACGTCGAGGAGTTGTTCACGGGCTTTGAGGGTCAGGTCAAAACACGCCTGGTTTCCGGGCGCTCACCGGTCAGCAACCAGTCCTCTATCTCCCCCTTCCTTCTGACCAGCCTCCGCCTGAACTCCAACGGCACATTGGCGGCGCCCTTCACAGAGGAGCCCCTTCCTCCTCTCCAAGACCAAGGCTTTTACTTTTCCCCCACCTGGCGGAAAGCCCAAGGCTTAGAGAGGCAAGCCCCCACCACTTCTTCGGCGACCTACCTGCTGGCTTCCCAAAAAGCAGAGTCCATTCACGAGGAAGGTGAGGCGCTGTTCAACGCCGCCCGTATGAAAGCCCAGGCTGGGGAGACCGAAGAGGCAATTGGCATGTATGCCGACCTCTTCGCCGACTACTCCGAGGTGCGCACCCTGCACGGCTTCCGCCTAGGGGACCTGGCCAGCCTCAAACGCGGGGAGCTGCGCATGCAGGTAGACCCCGAGATTGGCGCAGCGGACCTTATAGAACTGGTAGAGCGACTGTTGAACCGCCGCTGGTCCCTTGGCACTGGGGCCTTGGATGCCGCGATTGCTGCGCGCGCCCTGGAGCTGGTCGAAGACGTTGCCGAAAAGGACTGGCTGGCCCGATCTCGAGGCCGCTTGGACTCTCAAGTCGAGCAACTCTACTGGGCCAAGCAGCTCTACCCCGAGCTACGGGTCTTTCATCCGGAGGGGCGGATTTTACCGGTCGCCCGTGGCGAATTTAGCTACCGGCTGGGTACGAATGCCTTGTGGGCGACCATGTGGTGGGGCGAAGACAACCCGGATTTCTACGCCTTTGCTCTTGATATCACGGCACTCGAACAGGAAATCCAAGCCCTGACCCGGAGCGCCACACGTACCTCCGAGACCGTCAACGTCGTCGCGCTCACCGCTGACCGTGACACCCCAGACGACACACTGGCCCGCCGTAGCCTGAGCCCTTGGCTGCGCGGCTACGAGCTGGCCGTGTACCCCCGTTCCGCCAGCGATCTGGCGACATCACAGCGGCGCAAGTCTATCCAGAGGGCGGCCATCCTGGTCTTGGCCCTGCTGATCATCGTGATGGGCGCCGGCCTGACCCTGCGCTTGGTTGGGCAAGAACTCACCATCGCGCGCAGCCAGTCGGACTTTGCCGCAAACGTCTCCCACGAGCTGCGCAGTCCGATTACCCAGATCAGGCTCAAGGGCGAATCCCTACAGTTGGGCATGGCCGAGACTGAGCGAGAACTCAGCGAGCACTACGACGCGATCGTGCGAGAGTCTGAGCGCCTGAGTCGATTGGTCGACAACGTCCTGGACTTCGCCGCGATCGACGGCGGCCACAAGACCTACACCTTCAGGGCCGTTCCCATCTCCCAGACCGTCGAGAACACCGTGCAATCGGCCCGCTACGGTATGGAAATGCGGGACATGCACCTGGATCTCAAGGTGGCCCCTGACCTACCCATCGTGGTCCACGACCCCGATGCAATCGCTCAGGTCCTGACCAACTTGATCTCCAACGCCGCCAAATACGGAAAAGAAGGCGCCTGGGTTGGAATAAACGCAGAGCTGATCGGCGAGGAGGTGGTGATTGAGGTGTGCGACCGCGGTATCGGAATTGCCCCAGACGAATTGCCCCACCTCTTCGAGCACTTCTACAGGTCCTCGGACCCAGCTGCACGACGCCGGAAAGGCACTGGAATTGGCCTGAGCATCGTCAAGTACATCGTCGAAGCACACGGTGGCCGTGTCGAGGTCTCGTCAACGCTCAACGTTGGCTCAGTCTTTGCCCTACACTTCCCCCTCACACCGCCGACGATGGCATAGCCCCAAGGACCCCAATGGCGCGCATTCTATTTGTCGAGGACGAAGAGGAGGTCTTGGAGACCGTCAAGAAGTTCTTCTCACGCCAAGGCTTCGATGTCTACGGAGCCCGCACCGCGGCCGACGCACTGGAGTTGGCCGAGCGCTTTCCGCCCGACGTGGCGGTGCTGGACGTCATGCTCCAGGAGGGCCCCGAGGGACCTGATGGCATGGACGGCTTTGATATCTGCAAGGCCCTGCGTGCCAACAAGTTCAGGGGACCCGTAATCTTCGTGACCGCTCGTGCCTCCGAACAGGACAAGCTCTTGGGCTTTGAGCTTGGAGCGGACGACTACGTAACCAAGCCCTTCTCACTGAAGGAGCTGCACGCCCGCGTCCAGGCTGCCCTGCGCCGCGCTGGAGGCGCCCGCTCGGTCTACAAGTTCGGCTCGGTCGAGGTCGACTTGAACAACTACGTGATCCGCCACAGCGGGCTCGAGGAGCGCCTGAGCAACCGCGAGCAAGAGCTCCTGCGCTTTCTCATCGAGCACAGCGGACAGGTCTTGCCGCGCGAACTCCTGCTCACCAGCATCTGGCAGTACAACCCCAACGTCACCACCCGGACTGTGGACACACACATCCTCAACGTACGTAAGAAGCTTGGCGATGACGCCCAGAGTCCCCGCTTCATCGAGACCATGCACGGCGTGGGCTACCGCTTCATCGCTGAAGAGGGCTGATGCTGAGCTGGGTCCTGGCGGCCACCCTGATGGGTCAGGACGTGCGCGCCTGGCAGGGGCTACACGAAGGACTGCTCATGGAAGCTGCCGACGGGGAGCTGAATGAAGCGGTCGCTTGGTACGAAGGCTGGATTGCAGGCCTGCCTGCAGACGATCCCAGTCAAGCCGAGCTTCACTATTGGCTGGGCAGGGCTGAGTATGCTCAGGGCGACTACGAAGCCTCTAGAAAGGCTCTGCTCATTGCGATGAACGATCCCACGGTTCGCTTGCAGGCCCAAGTCTTACTGGGTCAGATGGACGCCCAAGAGCTCCAAGTACGCAGGCTGCCCGTCGCCTACGACTTCACCACTGGAACAGGCCACTTTCTGCACAGCTGGCTCTACCCAGACAAGGGTCGTATTCGAAGTGAGCTGCCGCCGCAGAGCGACAATCCGGCCCTGGCTTGGCGCACCCTCGTGCTGGATCGCGAGGACGACGCCATAGAGATCTGGTTCGACCCGGCTCTCGAAGGTCCAAGGCACATTGAGTTTCGTGCACATGCAAAGGAGTTCCGTGCCCTGCTGGTCCTGGCTGCAGACGACGACAAGGGCCGCCGCTACATCTACCCGGAACCCATCGTGGCCCCGGTCGATGACTGGGTACTGGTCACAGCAGATCTGTCCTCGTTTGTGCTCCAAGATACCGGCGGACTGGCCGAGGGCCACATGACTCCAGGGACCGTGGTCAGCCTGTCTCTTTGGGATCGCACGGCTTTTGGCGCCACCTCCCGCGGCGAGAACGTGATCTACCTGGATGACATGGAGCTACGATGAACTCCATCGTCGTGCAGAAGTACGGTGGCTCCTCTGTGGCCAATCTGGACAAGATCAAGGCCGTGGCAGCCCGCATCGTGGCCACCCAAGAAGCAGGACACCAGGTGGTTGCTGTGGTCTCCGCAATGGGCAACACCACCAACGAACTGCTGGGCTTGGCCCGCCAACTCAGCCCGGCCCCCGGGCGGCGAGAGTTGGACATGCTCATCTCCGTGGGCGAGCGGATCTCCATGGCCTTGCTATCGATGGCGGTCAATGA
>CAJQPC010000005.1 GCA_905480105.1 uncultured bacterium
CGGCGAAGGGTGAACAGCCCGACCAAGCCAAGCCAACCCCACAGCGTCCCGGATCCAGACTGGCTACTGCAGCCACAACCTCCGGTGTCGTTGACCTCCTCGGCGACTACCAAGCCGGGGTCGGGGACGGACTCGGGCTCGGGTTTGACCGCCGGGGTGCGCAACAGGTCGATGTTCCCGCGGTCCATGTCGTTCAAGCGGCCGTCAGTGTAGCTGTCCACTGGCGTATACCAGCCCAGCTGGGTGAAGATCTTCACGTTGGCCGGGCTCCCAGACTTACGGCCTCTCCGCGCTTTCACGGCGTCGGTCAGTAGACGACGGTCACCCGCGTTGTAGGCGCGAGATTCCTCGTCCGTGATTTCCTGGTCCAGCCGGTGCATGCGCCACACGGCCAAGGCCCGGGTCAGGGTCTCCCGCTCAGGTTGGGCGGCGATGCGCTCCAAGAGATCTGGCAGGGCTTGATCATTCTCCGCCACACAATCGTAGGCGTGCTTTAGGCCCGCGGTTTCCAAGGCGTCCAGGCTCTCGCTCAAGCTCGGACAAGGGCTGACGTTGGAGATGGGCTCGTCTTGCGGGGGCTCAGATGCGCCCAGCGCAGAGGAAGAGAGGGTCCAGACCAAAAACAGCATCAGGCACGCTCCACAGCACGGGTCCAGAGAGCGATTAGCGCTTCCCTTTCCAGCGGGGCCATTATGGGCTTAAAGATTCGGTCTTCGCGCCAAGTGGCGGCCAGCTCATCCTGGCTCTTCCACAAGCCCACGGCCAAACCGGCCAAAAATGCGCTGCCCAGAGCGGTGGTCTCCAGCTGCATGGGGCGCACGCAAGGGGTCTCGAGCACGTCGCATTGGCGCTGCATCAGCAGGTCGTTGCGGGCAGCGCCACCATCCACGCGCAGTTCCGTCAGCGGCGCACCCAGGTCCTGACTCATGGCCCGCAGAATATCGCCGATCTGCAGCGCGATCCCATCCAGGACGGCCCTTGCGATGTGGGCCTTGGTGGTGCCACCGGTCAGACCCCAGAGCAGTCCACGGGCTTCGGGTTTCCAGTGTGGCGCGCCCAGGCCGGCCAGCGCGGGCACGAACACCACGCCGCCGGAGTCGGGCACCGTAGCTGCCAAGTCCTCGATCTCCGCGGCGTTGCGGATGATTCCCAGTCCGTCGCGCAGCCACTGAACGGCGGCCCCAGCGATGAAAGCGCTGCCCTCCAACGCGTACTGCACCTCGCCATTGACCCGCCAGGCCACCGTGGTCAGCATGCCGTGCTGGCTGGGGGTGATGGTGCTGCCGGTGTTGAGCAGCACAAAGGCGCCGGTGCCATAGGTGCACTTGGCCATGCCTTGGGAGAAGCAGGCTTGGCCAAAGAGCGCACCCTGCTGGTCTCCAATCAGGCCGGCGACCGGGATGCCGTCTGGCAGAAAGGGCACGTTCTTGGTGTGGCCGTAGACTTGGCTGGAGTCACAGATTTTGGGCAGGCAGGCCGCTGGAACCCCCAGGATGTCCAAGAGCTCGGGGTCCCATTCCAGGGAGTGCAGGCTCATCATCAGGGTGCGGCTGGCGTTGGAGGTGTCGGTGACGTGCACGCCTGTGAGCCGATGGGTGAGCCAGGAGTCGATGGTGCCGAACAGGGCCTGACCCGACTGGGCTCTCTCCCGCAGTTCGGGCACATTCTCCAGCATCCAGGCGGCTTTGGTGCCCGAGAAGTAGGGGTCCAAGACCAGCCCAGTGCGCTCCCTGAACAGGGCTTCGTGGCCGGCATCTTTTAGGGCTTGGCAGCGGTCAGCGGTGCGTCGGTCCTGCCAGACCAAGGCGCGGTGGGCGGCCTGGCCGGTCTGAGGGTCCCAGAACAGGCTGGTCTCGCGCTGGTTGGTGATGCCGATCGCTGCGAGGCGCTCCGGGCCGATGTCCGCCTTGGCCATGGCCCCGGAGACGGCTTGGGCGATCGAGGACCATATTTCCTCTACGTCGTGCTCCACGTGCCCAGGCTGGGGGTAGTGGTTCGGAAACTCCACATTCTGGGTGGCCAGGACCCGTAGATCCTGAGAGAGCAGCAGGGCAGTGCTGCCGGTGGTTCCCTGATCGATGGCCAGGACGATGTCGCGGGGCACTCTGGCCTCCTTGTTGGGGGGGATCCTCACTCCCGGGGCCGGCGCTGTCAAACCCCGAGCGTTGCCCCACGGCCGGGCGCGGTTAGCCTTTTCTCCTTCCCCCCGATGGAGCTCCAATGCTCAGCGCAGATGTCTACGCCGCCCGCCGTCAAGCCGTCCTGGACAAGATGCAGGATGGACAGGCCATGCTCCTGCTGGGTGCCCACCACCACCTGCGCAACGGAGATGCGGAGTACCGTTACCGCCAGAGTTCGGATGTGCTCTATGTGACGGGGTGGGAGGATCCGGAGTGCGCGGTGCTCCTGCGCAAGGGCCACAAAAAACCCTTCACCCTCTTCGTTCAGCCCAAGGATCCTGAGCGCGAGGTCTGGACGGGGCGCCGGGCCGGTGAACCGGGAGCCATAGCGGACTTTGGGGCGGACCAAGCCTTTCCCTTTGCCCAACTCAAGCTTCAGCTGGGGGAGCTGCTCATTGGCACCCGGGAGCTCTTTTACGCGGCGGGTCTGGACGCTGGCTATGACACCAAGGTGCTGGGTTCCTTTGCCAAGGTGCGCCGCAAGGCACGGGATCAAGGTCAGGTCCTTCCCGACGCTTTCATCTCTCCCGGTCGCATCCTCCATGAGCTGCGTTTGTTCAAGTCCTCAGCGGAGATCGCGCTGCTGCGCCGCGCTGGAGACATCACGGCACAGGCCCACCACAGCGCCATGGCCATGGCCCAAGATGGGGTCTTTGAGTACGAGCTAGAGGCCGTGGTGGACTACACCTTTCGGCGCCACGGCGGCAGCGGCCCCGGCTACACCACCATCGTTGGAGCGGGAGACAACGCCAACATCCTCCACTACATCGTGAACAACGCTCCCATTCGGGATGGCGATCTGGTGCTCATCGATGCCGGCTGTGAGCTGAACAACTACACGGCAGATGTGACGCGTACATTCCCGGTGAGTGGACGCTTCACGGCCCCCCAAAAAGAGCTCTACGGGCTGGTGTTGGACGCCCAGCTTCAGTGCATTGCGGCGTGTTCTGTGGGCCACACTTTCGCGGACGTACACGACACCGCCGTCCGGGTCCTGACCCAGGGCATGGTGGCCCTCGAGCTGCTGAAGGGTGATGTGGATGAGCTGATTGAGACCAAGGCCTACAAGAAGTACTACATGCACGGCACCTCACACTGGCTGGGCATGGACGTGCACGATGTGGGCTCCTACGTGGCCAGCGGGGGGAGCCGTCCCTTGGAGCCCGGTATGGTGCTGACCGTCGAGCCGGGCCTGTATGTGCCGGCCGCAGACAGCGATGCACCCGAGCGATTCCGTGGCATCGGCATCCGCATCGAGGACGACATTCTGGTGACCTTGGGAGAGCCGGATGTGCTCACCGCAGCCTGCGCGAAGAGCATTGAGCAAGTCGAGGCGGCCTGTCAGGGCTGAGCTTGGCTCTAAAACCTGGAGTCGTTGATCGACTCTGCTGCACGCCAGCCGCTCCACACCACTGCGCTCAGGCTGCCGTCAAAGCCGTACAGTCCGCCCATGCCTGGAACCGCCATGCCGCTGGCCTCGCCGGCGGCGTAGAGCCCGGGGACAGGAGTCCCGCCAGCATCGAGCACTCTCTGCTGAGCGTCTACCAGTAGGCCGCCGTAGCCTTTGGCTGCGGTCAGTCCTGGGGGGTAGGCGCAGGGCTGACCGTCGAGCTTCATTCGGTTGTTCCCTAACGTGCCCAGGGTTTCCCGAAGGCCCTCCGGGTCTACCTGAATCTCCACAGCGAGCGTCTCCCAGGAGTCTGAGCAGACCACGGTTTCCAAGATGCCGTGGTGCTCCTCGGGGACCCGCTTGCTCAGCTCTTCCCAAGTGATCAAGGTCCAGACCGGGCCAGGTTCCTCTTGCACTCTGTTGGACAAATAGAGCGAAAAGTCCTGGCCCTCGTCTACGAAGCGTTCCCCGTTTGCGTTCACCCAGATAAAGGGCTGGGGGCCATCCTTTTCTAAGATCTGGGCGTACTCGTCGGGGCCCATCGCGATGGCGTCCGCGTAGCTGCCCATCGCGTCCATGGCCTCCAGGCCCAGACCGTGTGTGTTGGCCCAGTCGATGGCGTCGCCCTCCGCGCCCCACTTGCCGTTTGTGTTCCAGGTCCCGTCGTCCCAGCCCACGTACTCGGAGATCAAGTCCACCCGGTTGGAGAACCCCCCTGATGCGATGAGCACTACGCCAGCGTCGAGCGCGCCATCGTCGGTCATGACCCCGACTACCCGTCCATCCTGTATGCGTAGCCCAGTCACCCGAGTGTTCAGGCGGAGCTCGATGTCGTCGGGCCAGGCCCCCTCCAGAGCAGCCGGCAGACCCGGGTCCTTGGCGCCATGTAGGCGCGAGCTGTTGCTCCAAGGCGTTGGGGGGTTGAGCACAAAGTCCAGCCCAATGTCATGGAGGCGCTGGCTGACTTGGGGAAGGGCCGTCCAGTAGTCCCAGGTGGCCTGGGTCGGCGGTGCGCCGGTCAAGTCTTCCCACCCCTCCGAGGCCGCCTCCGGGCTGTCATGAATACCGACTGCAGCTTGCTGCACGCTGCCCACAAAGTAGAGCAACTGGCTACTGCCCGGTGCTCGTCCTCCGGTGCGCTCGCTTGCCTCCAAGACCAGTGCGCCAGGCAGGTCCATCGCAGCGGCCAAGCCAGCGGGGCCCGCACCGATGATGATGACCCGTTGGTTCATCCATGGGGACTGAAGAGCCTGGAGGTGTGTCCAGGCTTGGGGCTCTGCTGGCTCCACAACTTGGTTCTGAGGCAGCTGCTCTGTCGTGCATGAGAGCAACGTTAAGAACGGCCACATGCGCCCTCCGTGAACGCAGTGTCAAGGAGATGCTTGGTTTAAGTCAAGTCGGGATTCGGATGAGCTGTCTAAGGGCAGTCAACCCAGTTGACCTTCTCGGCTTTCAACCGCTTGGCTCGATCGTGAAAGGTCTTCTTCATTCCCCTAATCTTGAGCGTCCTGGACTGGATTCTGAGGGGCCTGCTCCCCTTTGACCGCCAGGAGTTTGGCGCTGCTCCTTAGCTCCGCTTTGATCTGCCGCCTGTGGGCCTGGAGGCTACGCACCGTGGCGACTTCGCCCCGAGAGTCATACTCCGCCCGAACCCCATCCATCTTTTCAGTCACCGCTGCTCGAGCGAGCTCGTTGTGGTCCCGCTGCAGCTCAGCCCAGTCCATAAAACTCAGGCGCTGCTCCCGGTGCTTGACCAGAAAGTCGTCCAGCTTCTCGCCAGGGGTCATCGGGGCGACGACCTTGACGCTCTCCTGCCAGCCCACCACGGCCCCAACGGGAATGGTGTCGTCCACCACGGTGCCCTTGGCCGAGGCGACTTCCAAAACACCCTGACCCCAGCGGTTGTCGATACGAAAGTCAAGATTGCCACTAAGCTTAAGTTCCATTTCGTAGATCAGATCCCCGTCTCGCCGCCGCAGCAAGTAGCGGCCAGGAGGTAGGGCCAGGATCATCTGCTCGGCGTGGTCTTTGTGGAGCTCGGCTACCAGGTTGTTCCCCGGGCGGGACAAAATCAGGATGTGTCCGCCAAATCCCGGTTTCATGGTGACCCGGGCGTCGTCATGGGTCAGGCGGGTCAGCGCCAGATCGCCTTGGCCGGAGAGCTGGTAGTCGTACTCAGGGTGCTGGGTGCCCGCCAGAGTGCCGTCCGTGCTGGTGACCGTGCGCTCGTAGGCGTAGCTGTAGGCCTCGCTCAGGGAGACCACCCCGTCCCCGTCATCCGCTGCACCGCGCAGACCGGTGATCAGGTGGTGGGTGAAGAAGCTCCCCCCCAAGCGATCGCTCTCCTGAGCGCGCTCATCGGCACTGGACGCGGTGATCCAGACCTCTCCCGTCGAGGTCAGGGTGTTGCCTAAAAAGGGGTCGACCACCCGGGCGCCCTTGGTCTTGGTGATGGCGCCGGACTGGCAGGCATCCAGGACCCCCAGGCGCACCTCGGCGTCCACACCTTCGATGTCGTCGCGCAGCGTCTCGAAGCGGTACCGACCCTGGCCCAAGCGCAGACCGGCCGCGTCCGCG
>CAJQPC010000006.1 GCA_905480105.1 uncultured bacterium
GTCCACGCGCTGAACAAAGCGCCACACAGCCTGGAAAGGCGTGGTGATGCCGAACTGCTTTAGGGCCCTGCCGTCGCCGTCGACCTGGTCTTCGACATCGCAGACCGGGGTGCCGCCACGGGACTCGATGAGTTGGAGCGCCTTGGCTGCGTCCTGCACCTGAAAGACCAGTTCGGCCACACCGGCAGGATGGTTCTTGAGCCACTTGGCAGCGCGACTCTCTTCCGTCAACGGCGCGACCACGAGCACCTTGCAGCGGTGGGCCTGGAACAGAATGGTGCGCTCTCCGCTGGCGCTTTCGTGCTCCGGGGTTGACCTCCCCGCGACTGCAAAGTCTAAGTGATCCATGTAGAAGCGACGGCTGCGCTCCAGGTCACGCACGATGTACACCATGCATTCGAGGGTCTTGATTCCAACGGGCTCCATTTGAGTCTCCTACTGGGCGTCGGGCTGACGGTCAGGGTGAGCTGCCAAAAAGGCAGGATGCTCTTGCGCAGCCATCTCTGCGCGCAGCAGGGTG
Source organism: uncultured bacterium (assembly GCA_905480105.1). Lineage (GTDB taxonomy): Bacteria > Myxococcota_A > UBA796 > UBA796 > CAJQPC01 > CAJQPC01. The sequence continues at coordinate 521 of CAJQPC010000006.1, forward strand.
GGCCAAGCGCTAACATTACAGCCCCAACGCCGGGCGTTGAAGAGCTGCGGGATCAGGCAGACTTCAGCAAAGCTGGGTCCGTCCCCGACCAAAAAGGGACCAACGCCGCCGGCCACGCTTGACTCCAAGCGGTCCATGCCGTCCTGAATCACGCTGCGCATCCAATCGACTTTGTCGGCCCCAAACTCGGCGTGCAGGCGTTTAACGAGCGACAGGTTCTGCAGGGGCTGAACGCTGGAGTTGATGACCTCAGCAATGCGACGCGCCTGGGCTCGCTGCAGGGGCATCTCGGGCAGCAGCGCGGGCTGGGGATGCTGCTCTTCCAGGTACTCTAAGATGGCCATGGACTGGCCCAGATAGACACCGTCTACTTCCAGAACGGGCACCTGGCCCATGGGATTGCGCTGCAGGTGGGCGGCCTGGAGCTGCTCCCCCCCATCGCGCACCAAGTGGACCGGTACGTTGTCGAACTCAAGCCCCTTAAAGTGCAGCGCGATGCGCACCCGCCATGAGCTTGAGCTGCGCCAATAGCCATACAGGGTCACTCAGTTTCCAGGCGCGGGCTGGGAGCCGGCGACAACGGTCTGGCTGATGTGACCGAAGACCTCAACGCCATTGCCGTCTGTCATCGAGATGCGCACGTGGTCGCCAGGCTTGAGGTACTCGGTGGTGGCCGAGCCGGTCGCGATGGTCTCCAGCATGCGCACTTCGCTCAGACAGCTGGAGCCCTTGGAGGTGTCCAAATTGGAGACCGTGCCGGAGCCCAAGATGGTTCCCGCGGTCAACGCGCGGGTGCGAGCAATGTGCTGGACCAGGTCAAAGAAGGAGAAGTGCATCTCCGGTCCGGCAGCCAAGTCCCCGGCGCTCTGTCCGTTGAGCACGGTCTTCATGTTCAGGTGCAGGCGCCCCTCTTGCCACGCGGGGCCCAGCTCGTCGGGTGTGACGGCGAAGGGTGAAAAAGCGGTAGCAGGCTTGCCATTAAAAAAGCCAAATCCCTTCTTCAGCTCGGTGGGAATCAGCCCACGCAAGGTGATGTCGTTGCAGATCATGACCAAGCGAATGTGGGGCTCCGCATTTTCGGCCTTGACCCCCTGGGGGGTGTCGCCCAGGACCACGCAGACCTCGCTCTCAAAGTCCAAGCCCCACTTTGTATCTGCAATGGGAATGTCTGCGTGCGGCGGCAGGAACACCCCGGAACCACCCTGGTAGACCAGAGGGTCCGTCTCAAGGGTAGCGGGCGGCTCTGCGTTCCGGGCCTTGCGTACAAGCACCACATGGTTGATGTAGGCGGAGCCGTCCACCCACTCGTAGGCCCGAGGCAAAGGGCTGTGGAAGTCCGCCAAGTTCACGGCCTCGCCGGCAATCTCGCCCTGCTCGAGTTGGTGAAAGCGCGCAGTGAGCTGAGGAGAGAGCGTCTCCCAATTGTCCAAGGCGAACTGAAGCGTGGGCGCAATGCCTGTCGCTGGGGTCATGCGGGTACCGTCGCGGCTGACTAGGACTAAGGTGCCGTCGCGGCCGCCGGTTCGCAGAGTGCCGAGCTTCATGGGATGCCTCCAGGTTCAGTAGGACCCATCGCTTAGCCGGGTTCAGCGGCCCCTGCAGGTGCCGTCTTTGTTCCCTCCCTTCAAGGCTCAGGAACGACAAGGGGGCAGACCACCCATGGGTTGGCCTGGGCTTGATAGTCGGCGATGTTCATGCTGCGCTCAATATCCAGGGCTGAGGGTGGATCCTGGGCAGCCCAAGTCAAGAACAGCTCCTCATTTCCCCACAGATCAGCGCCGTAGCGATCCTTTACGTAGAGCATCGCGCGCGCAGCATTCCCCTTGTGCTCATCTCGCGGCTCAAAGACCTCCGCACCGCTGGCGTCTTCGCCCACCTTGGAGCCGCCCTCACTCCAGTCGCCACTGCCGTCGACCTCCCCCAAAGGAAAACTGCCTCGACGGTTGTTGGCGTATGCGTCCGTGGGAAAGAGGTGATGCAAATCGCAGCGAGCCGGGTAGTCGCTGGCCCCCTGACTCTGTGGCCAGGTGTGCTCGGTGTTCATGTCCTCCCCATCGGGCTTTCCGCCTTCTACCGAGACCAGGCGACCGGTATAGACACACTCCACCTGGTCATCCACCGGGTCCAAGCGCTCGAACATCCACTTGGTGGCGTAGCTGTAGTCCTGAGAAGTGCAGGCGTCCTCGGTGAGCAAACCGGCCACCTTGGTGCTCGGGTCGGACGCCACCTTCAGGGCATCCCAAAACCCAGCCGCAGAGCAGGGCTCACAGTCCATCACCCCGTCGGCGTTGCTGTCCCCTTCACCCCAAGCGGGCTCCCCGTCACAGTCGTTGTCCAGGCCATCACAGGCCTCGTTGGCGCCAGGGTACTTCTCTGGGTCATCTGGAGCGCAGTCTCGAGCGTCGGGAACACCGTCCCCGTCGGAGTCTGGTCCTTCTTCAACCCGGCTGTCCGAGGTGTCGGCCACCCCATCGGTGGGCGTATCTTTGGCACAGGCGAGGGCAAGGAGAAGGAGGGTGATCATGGCCTCCAACATCACCCCCTGTCCCCAGAGGCGCAAACGCCGGACCCACCTTTGTGGATCCGGCGCCATTCAGGGCTCACTGGCTCACACTCGGCCCAGCTCTCCGACCCGCCTCTCAGCCACCGAGCTTCTGGAGCAGAGCAGGCAGGTCCACGCCAACGCCGGCCTTGATCTCCTCGGAGAAGGTCGCAGCTTTGGCGGCGTTGCCTGTCTTGTCGCCCTTCGGCAACACGGTCATCTTGTCGATCTTCACGTCTTGGATGGTGCCGACCAGGGAGACCATGACCTTCTCGAGCTTCTGCATCAGGAAGATGTCGCGGGCGGCGTCACCACCCTGTTTCCAGGTCACGATCATGGCTTCCAGCACGTTGGCGCTGGCCTTTCCATCCTCGATAACCTTGGCCGCTTTGGCCTTGGCGTCGGCCTGCTTGGCCTCCATGTCGGCGTGCGCCGGCGCGACCACGTCCGCCTCCAAGCGCCTGCGAATCTGCTGAACCCGTGCCTCCTGCACACTCATCTCGGAGCTGGCGCGAGCCACTAAGGCCTGAACCTCACCGACTTCTTTTGCAACCAGCGCAGCTTTGCGGGTCTGGGCATCCTTGACCTGGCGCGCAATGTCCGCGCGGGCCATCGCAATCTCCGCCTTGCACTCGGTGATACGGGCGCGCTCCCGTGCCTCGGCGTCCTTGACCATGGACTCAGCCTTGGCCTCGGCCTCGGCGATCTTGGCCCGGCGCATCAGCTCTGCGCTGGTCTTGCGACCAATGGAGTCCAGGTAACCGACCTCGTCGCTGACGTTCTGCACCTTCAAGGTGTCCAGGACCAGCCCCAAAGCGGAGAGATCCTCCTCGGCCTCCTCTAGAAGCTTCTCGGCAAAGGCGATCTTGTCCTCGTTCACCTCTTCTGGGGTGAGCTGGCTGAGTACGCCACGAAGGTTCCCCTCCAGGGTGTCTTTGGCCACGCGAATGATCTCCTCGCGGGGAACATCCAAGAAGCGCTGCAGGGCATTGCCCAGAACCGGCTCGTGGCCAGCAATCTTAAGGTTGGCCACACCCTGAACGTTCAATGGAATACCGCCCTTGCAGTAGGCGCCCGTCACGGAGACATCCACGGTCATGTTGGTCAGGTCCATGCTGGAGACCTTTTCAAACAGCGGAATTCGGATGCGTCGACCACCACGCCGCAGCACGTAGCCAGGATTGTTGGGATCCCCTTCGACCCAGGTCGTCCCAGAGAACACCAAGACTTCGTTTGGCCCTGCAATGAACAACAGGTTCTTGATGGTCAAGTACAAAGCCAGACCGCCAAAGCCCAGGAAGAAGGTGCCAACCACCAGTGCAGTCGCAATATCTTCCATTACTTCACCTCCTTTGCGTCAATGATCGTCGGGTCTGGATTGGATGCGCTACCCAAGATGCCAATCACATCCACACCGGTAGACGCCTCCAGCTCTCTGAGAATGCTGGCGACCATGGCCGGGTAGGACGAGACATGAGACGGCAACGCTGATCCGTCTCCGTTGTCCAAGAGCGAGACCTCATCGATCTCGATAGCGTTCACGCGCTGCACCACAGTGTTTAGAACGGTCTCGAGATTCTGAATCAGGAAGATGTCCTTGGCATCATTGCCAGCCTTCTTCCAGGCCTCTGTCATTAGCGAGAGCACGTAGGCTCCGGCGCGACCATTTTCCTCCGCATACGCCGCGTCGCCGGCTGCTCGCAAGCTGGCGGCTTGTTGAGCGGCTTGCGCCGGCAGGACCACATCTGCATTCAAGCGCAGCTCTTCCAGTTTCTTTCGGATGTCTTGAAGCTCCAGCTCAGCCTCGGCTCGGGCCTGGGCAGCACCAGCCGACGTGCGCTCACGCTCCGACTGCGCCTCGGCGAGGAGCTCGGCCTTGATCTGCATGACCTGGTTCTCGGCCTCTATGATCTTGGTCTGAGCCATAGAGTTGGCCACCTCTCCTGACTGGCGTGCCCGTGCTTCGGACTGTTCGGCCAGAGAGAGATTGTTTGCCTCGGCCACCTCCGCATCACGAATGACGTGGGCGATCTGCTTACGGCCGATGGAGTTCAGGTAGTTCACCTCATCCAAAACAGCCTGAATCTTTAGGGTATCCAAACGCAGGCCCAACTTGTCGAAGTCCTCGTGGGCTTCGTGCTTGAGCGCGTTGGCAAACTTGAGACGGTCCTCGTTGACCTCCTCCGGGGTCAGGGTCGCAAGAACGCCGCGAAGGTGACCCTCCAAGGTCTCCTTGGCAACCCGCTTGATCTCCGAGGGGTCCCGACCCAAGAAACGCTCGATGGCGTTGCCCACCAATTCGTCGTCCTTGGAGACTTTGACATTGGCCACCGCATGCACATTCAAGGGGATTCCGCCCTTGGAGTACGCGTTGGAGGTGTGGATGTCGATGGCAATGTTCCGACAGTCCATGCGCTCAGCACGCTCGATGACTGGGATTGCCCAAGCCCGACCACCATAGATGACCCGATAGCCCTTCTCCACGCCCTTCTCGACGCGTTGGCCACCCGAGAACACCAGGATTTCATGGGGCTCGCAGATGTACAGAAACTGTTTGGCAATCACGGCAATGAACCCGATTGTCATCACCGCGACAGCACTGCCGCACAACAGCCCAACCAGGGCCTCACCGATTCCCATTTCTACTCCTATTCGCAGGCATTTTGCTCCTCTTCGATAGCTCTTTCACTGCTGCTGCCGCTTTTGGCGGGCTTGAAGCGCAGCTCTCTTCTTCTCTCTGCTCGCCTCGGTCACGCTCAGATTTTCCAAACTTGGCATTCGGATGACCTGAACGACATGACCCTCCAGGCTGATCAGCAGGGCCTTGTCTCCGCGCTTCAGCTCATCCTGGCTCTCGGCCTTGAACTCTGCAACGCTTCCGCCCAGCTTGGTGCGAACTTTACCGGCTTTTCCCGGTTGAATGTTAAGAACAACCTCCGCTTCTGTCCCAATGAGCGTGTCCGACCGGGTCTCCGAGGACGACGACCGAATCTTGAGCATGCGAAAGACCGTTGCGGAGCCGTAGCCGATGCCCATACCCATGATAATGGCAGACGGAATATGAACGATATCCGCGACTTGGAGCAGACTTAGCACCGCACCGATGCCACCGAAAGATGCGGCAAAATAGGTCCAGAATCGAAGCGACAGAAAGGGGTTGAAAATAAGCAGCTCTGCTGCATCTCCAGCCGAGGAGAAATCAATCTCCTTGAGTGCGCCTTCGGAGGCATCCATCAGGTTCATGTCCCCATCCGCATCCCCGCTTACGTCGACCTCCATGTCTACGTGGGCATCTCCGATGTGAGCATGTCCAAGGTCGATGTCCTTATCGACCTCGAGTCCGCCGTCGGCGTCGTGATCAAGGTCCTTGCCTCCGAAAATCACGGATGCACCAATAAGAACCATGCCAAAGGCCGCAGCGGCCAAGTAAACGGGGAGCATCGAATCCGGGGGGAGCGTGAAGGTGTTTGCAGTGGAGCCTACCGCCATGACGGGGCTTCTCCCGCAAAGAGAGACACGGAATGCACACAATCAAGCAACCTATCGCGTTGTTGACAGCGCCTTTTCCCCTTGAAGGGCCAGCGCGATCCAACCGCAAATGAAGGCCACGCCACCAATAGGCGTGATCGCGCCCAAAATGCCCAAGTCCAACAAAACCAGCGCAGACAAGCTGCCCGAAAAAATAACGATCCCCACCGTCCAAAGCGCGCCCACTGCGCGGGGGGTGGTGGGGAGCAGGCTCAGGCCACAGAGAGCCAGACCATGAACCAGCATATAGCGGACCCCGGTGTTCCAGGTGACCAGGCACTCAGGCGTGACTCGGTCTTCCAGACCGTGCGCACCAAATGCCCCCATAATGACAGCCACAGCCATCACCCCCGCTCCAATCTTTAGCCACTTGCTTTGCATTTTGCTCCCTAACCCAACCCGCGCGCGTGCAGAATAGAGGCCGCGCCGGTCAAGAGACTCTGGAGGCGTTCATGTCCTTGATAGTTCAGCTTTTGGGGTGCGCTTGGTGCCGTGGATTGGCCCCTGCCCCAATTCTCACCCCGCCCGAGTCTCTGCAAATGGCGGAAGACGAGACCCTACAGCTCGACCTGGCTCCCTGGGTGGAGAGCCATGCGCCAGAAGAACTCTTCTGGGAGATCGAGGAAGGCGCTGGGCTTGTTGCAGATATCAACGGCGACACTCTGCGTATTGTGCCGGACTTAGGTTTTGAAGGTGAGACCGAGATCACCCTCTACGTCAGTGAAGGAGAGCCCCTTCAGGCCGACCAATGCGTGGACCTGGCCGAGATCACGGTGCCCATCCAAGTGGGCCAGGACACCGCCGAGGTGGATTGCCGCAGCACCTTCACCTACCAAGCCCAAGGGGATCCCGACACGGTGGCTGTGGCCGGCTCCTTCAACGACTGGGACCTGAGTGCCGACCCGCTCCTCAAGCAAGACGATGGGAGCTGGTCTCTGGCCTTGGAGCTTCCTCCCGGCGCCTACGAATACAAGTTCGTCGAGCTGTCCTATGGAGACGGTGGCCGCAGTGAGGACTGGGTATGCGACCCCCTCTCCGCCGCCCAGCAGTGTGACGAGGGCTACAGCTGGAACCGGTCCTGTACCTTGGGTCAGGAGAGCTGCAACAGCCTGCTCATCGTACCGGAATGCACTCAGCCCACTGCCGAGCTGAGCCTCCTGAACATCGACCGGACGGCTGGACGTGTGGACGTGGAGCTGGTGGCCTTGCCTGGAAACGGGGCCAGTGAGATCAGCGAGGTTGTCGCCACCCTGGACGGCATCGAGCGGTACCGCGGGGAGCTGACTCCCCTCTCCTTCTCGGACTTAGAGCCCGGGCGCCACACGCTACGCATCGACGTTCAAGACGACGCCGGAGGCCAGGCCGAGCAGCTCTATGTGCCCTTTTGGAGTGACGATGGCGCTTGGGAAACGGGCCTAATGTACTACGTGTTTGTCGACCGTTTCAGCGACGGTGACGTGAGCCTGAACACCGACGAGGGCGCGAGCCACCCCCTGACCGACTACTTGGGCGGCGACTGGCAAGGGGTCATCGACAAGCTGGACTACCTGGACGAGCTTGGGGTCACCGTCATCTGGCTCACCGCCCCCCAAGACAACGGCGAAGGCGCCTGGGGCGACTCCTGTGGCGAAGACTACAGCGGCTACCACGGCTACTGGCCCAGCCAAGCCTTTGAGACCGAGGAGCACTTCGGAACAGACGCGGAGCTGCGGGCGCTCATCGATGGGGCACACGCACGTGGAATGCGGGTTCTCACTGACTGGGTGGCCAACCATGTGCACCAGGACCACCCCTACTACCAGCAACATTCGGAGTGGTTCAACGAAGAACTGATCTGCGCCGGCGATGTATGGAACACCGACCCCGAGACCTGCTGGTTCGACACCTTCCTACCTGACTTTCGCTACTACGACACCGAGCCACTACAGGTCTCTGTTGACGATGCGGTCTGGTGGGTCAAAGAGTACGAACTGGACGGCTACCGGGTAGACGCAGTCAAGCACATGCCACACAGCCTCTTTTTCAACTTTCAGAGCCGTGTGCACAGCGAGATTGAGCACCGGCACGCTGGGGGTGACGAGGACTTCTACACCGTCGGGGAGACCTTCTCTGGCGACCGTGGGCTGATCAAGGAGTACGTCAACGAAGAGGAACTGGACGCGCAGTTCGACTTTACGCTCTACTGGTCCATCCTCTCCGCGATTGGGCGAAACGAGAGCAGTCTCATGGACTTGGAGCGTACCTTTGAAGGAAGTGAGGAAGCTTACTCCGGCTACCTCATGTCCACGTTCTTGGGCAACCACGACGTGGAACGCTTCATCGCCCACTCCGCCGGCGAGGTCAACAGTCTCTACGGCGACGGCGCCTGCCCCGATGGCCCCATACGCGGCCCGGACGACTCTCCCGACTGGGACGAGCCCTACCTACGCCTACAGCTGGCCTGGACCTACCTGCTCACCCACGAAGGCCTGCCCCTGGTCTACTACGGCGACGAGATAGGCCTCTCTGGCTACCACGACCCCGACAACCGCCAAATGATGGTCTGGGAAGATGACTGGTCCTGGCGGGAGCAGCAGGTTCACGACCACGTGGCGACACTGGGTCAAGCCCGCCAGCAACACCCCTCTATGGCCATCGGCCAACGCACCATCTGGTGGGAAGAGGCCGATGTCTTGGCCTGGGCCAGGGTTCACGAAGACGACGAGATGCTGGCCGTCTTGAACCGCTCGTGGAACGACCGCACCCTGGACAACAGCCTGGACTTTGCCGGACTGACGCCAGGGGCGACCTATGTTGACCTCCTCAGTGGAGACCGCTTCACCGCAAATGGCGACTCGATCTCCATCTGGATGCCTGGAATGAGCTCCCGCGTGCTGGTCGTCGAGTAGGCGCCAACAGCCTCAGAACCCAGATGCGCTGACCGAGACATGCCCCCCCAGGGAGCCGTCCTCCATCGCGCTGGGCATGGCCATCACACTCCACTGACCGGGCAGGTCTACTCGAGGCCTGGCCATCATGACAAGGCTGCTCGAGCTGCTGCGCCTTGACTCCCAGAGGGCGCCTGCACCAAGCCCCACCAAGCTGCCCGCAACGGCACCAGTGGCCACTGCTTGGCCGTTATCGGAGGCCAGGGCGACCACCATCGCCCCCATGGTCGCACCACCAATTCCAGCCAGCTGCGGACGGACGGTCTGCCGCGGCGTGACCCCCAACGCCACCAAGCCCACACCTGCCGCCACGCCTGCGTCAATGCCGATGGCCGAAGTGAGTAGCAGCCCGTCCGGGTCTCCAACCGGAACAACCGCGATTGGGACCAGGGTACCGAACCAAGCGCCCCACAGGGCCGAGCTCCCGTAAAAGGCCATGTTCTCTGCCTTGGGGTCCACAAAGGGAGAGATCGCAGTCGAGGCCAGTCCGGTCAAGCCGCCCGCGGTGAGCATCAGCCCAACGCCCTGGCTCGAATCAAAGTCTGGATTCTTGGCTGCAGCGTACTGCCCCAAGAGCAGGCCCTCTGCCGTTGCGATTGGTACCGCGACCATGTGCATGGCCAAGTCTCCGCCGCTCATGTCCAGCACCTTGTGGGACGCAAGACCAGCGACAAGGCCCAGACTTCCGCCCACAGCCGTTCCAGTCATAACGTTGGGCTGATCCGCATTGATTAGCAACGGGAGGCCGCCCCCCAGCCCGTTGCCTACGGCGGTCCCCCAAACCGCCAGTTCGAGCTGCTTCCTCGTGATTGGGAAGAACTCAGTTGCGACCAAGGTGGCACCAAATCCCGCAGAGGCCGCGAAGAGCCCAAGGTTGCCCGGCTGAACATTGCCAACATCGCTGTTGCGGTCCTGTGCTGCGCTGATCAAGAGCGTCGAGGCGATGGCCGCCTCGCCAGAGACCAAAGCCGCCAGCACGTACGACTCCCCCTGCGGGTCAAACTGCGAGTGCAGCACGGTCTGGGCGCCGATTCCCAGCGCCGCGCCTCCCAGCGTGGCACCGTAGCGGTTGTTGTCCCAGCTCTCGACCTGCGACCGACTACAGCCGCCGTTTAGCCTGCAGTCTCGCTCGGCCGGGTAAATCGCCAAGTTGTAGGCGCTCACGCCCAGTCCCATGCCAACCAGGCCCGCCACATTCATCTCAGCGGCATCGGCCAAGGTGGGGCTGTGGTTCATGCGGTTCCAGCCCAAGGCCGCGCCGCCGCCAACGCCAAGCACCCGAACCAGGGCTCGGGTATTTTCCCTGCCCGAGTCCACAAGCCAAGCGTTGGTCAGCTGCGCTCCGACCAGTCCCCAGCCCACGTTGGTGACATAACGCGCACCTTGTCCCTCGCTGACAGGATTGGTCAGGCCATAGGTCAGGCCCGTCCCCACGCCGATCAAGCTGCCGCCTACTGATCCGATGGCCGTAGCTGCATCCGACTGTCCCCAGACGCCGACCGAGCCGAGCATCACGCCGCCAGCCACGCCGTTCCCTACCGTGAACAGCGCTACCCCAAGCTCATCGCTGCTCCCGACTGCTGGCCCCGAAGCAGCGACGATGACCGGGTAGGCCCGGGATGCTGCGTCCCCCGAGGCGGTGCGCAGGCTGCGTGGAAGCCTCTCGTCTCGGGAAAGCGTGACCAATTCACGCCCAGCAGCGTCCACCCCCGCACTTTCAAGAACCGCGACACCTTGCTTTCGCGCACTGGTATTGAGCTGGGAAGAGTTGACCACGAAGGAGGCCAACGCAACGCCCTCCTCCTCCGAAATCAGAAAGGCCAACCGCATGGCTTCGTCGCGGAGCCATGCGCTACGGGCAAATGTGGCCCCCCGAAGAACCGGCATGACAGCGGGATTGCCCGACTCAGCCAAGACCTTGAGAGCGTCATTGCGTGCTGAGGTTTTCTGGGCGGGGTCCAAGGCGACCGCTGCGGCATCAAGCAGCGCCTGAGACGCCGCATCTTGACTGGCGAGGGCCTGCTGAAGCTGGGACAACTGAGCCTGGTTTGCGGCCAGTTCCGCCTGCGTGGCCAGCAAGGCCTGGGCGGCGGGGTCCGGCTCGACCCAAGTCTCTTCCATGACGGTCTCAGGAACCGCCTGGGCTTGCACTAAGGCACACGTCCACCACATATGAAGCTCCTGCTCTCGTGGGCGTGGTGCAACGCCCGTACCCAATCCAACCCATCACCCGGCCAGCTCGATTCGCTCCCAGGCCCGCTCCTCCGCGATGGCCCGCGGGGCTCGCCCCGTAAGCTGACTCTCGTCCAACAGCTCTTCGACCAAGATGGCCAACTCGTCCAAGCTGAGTCCCGGCCCGCCCATGTCCAAACCTTTCCCCAGCCCGCCCAAACAACTGACCATGCCGGGAATTGCAATGGTGCCCCGCTGGTGAAGGGCGTCAGCGCTCTCTAAGTCTGCCAGCGGGGCCGTTGACGCACCACAGATTCCCCAGGCACGAATCTGAGGAAGAATCTTGGGCCCGATGAGGCCCACCTGAGCACAGGGCACCAACATGTCCACGTCACAGGACCAGATACCGTGGGCGGGCACCATCCGGACATCCAAAGAGTCAGCCACTCGCCTGGACAAGGCAGGGTCATGGTCGGCAATGACTATATCCCCACCCACTGCCGCCAATGCCTCCGCCAGACGCTGTGCGATGGGGCCTGCCCCCTGGATGGCAAAACTGCAGTCCCCCAAGGCTTTGTCTTTGCGCGCTGCCAAGGTGTTCAAGCAGCGCAGTACTCCCTGGGTCAGAGCCGCCTCCCGAGGGGATTGGGCTGGGTCAACCGACGCACCCTCTTGAGCGAGAAGACGCATATCTCGGGCGCTGGCCCCCATGCCTGGCACGGTCCATGCCCCAGGAAGGGTCTGAAGCTCCCGGCTCAGCCAGCCCATGGCCCGGGCTCGGTCTAAACCAGGCAGGTCTTGGACCACCAGCGCCGCGCCCCCAGCATCCAAACCCGCCAAGCTGCACTTCAAACTCATCGCCCGAGCGGACTTGGAAGCGTCAGCTATTGAGGCGCTGGCGTCGGTGAAAGACGCAACCCGGAGTTCGATCAGGGGAGGACCGAGAGTCCGATCATCCAACACCAGCACGGCCTGCAGTCCAGCGGGTGCATGTGACAGCAAGAGCACCCGCTCCGCTTCGAGGGCTTCCAGCGTGCGATAAAGGGAAGAGAGGGCCACACAAAGGCCATAGCGCCAGATGCTCTCCTTGACGAGTACGGACCCGGTGCACAATGAACTCCGACGGAGGTCTGACATTCCTGATCTGAACGGCAACACCGAGGGGCTCAAGGCCTCTCAGGTCAAGTCCCTCAAAGCTCTGTTCCAAAGTCGAATCCCTCAGGGGCTCTTTCTCAGTGCCCCTGTGGCGCGCCGCGTCACAGAGATCTCCCGGGACACCCGGAGGCAAGTCGGCGTGCTCGTGGACCGCTTGGGCTACGTCAAGCACGTCCTGATAGGAGACGCCCACAGCATCTTCATCCCGGACTTGGGCCGAGCGCGCGCGGGAAGCGGACGTTTTCGTGGCCTGCGGTTGGTGGTCTCCAACCTACGGGGCGAAGGTCTGAGCAAGGACAACCTCACGGACCTGACCCTTCTGTCCTTGGACTGCCTGGTGGTGGTTCAGTCCGGGATGGACGGGCTACCAGGGCCCATTGAGTACGGCTACATCCTGCCCCCGGAGGAAGTGCAAGCCGGGGAGTCCATCTGGCGATTAGAGAAGCGCGAGAGCGTGCACCAGTGGGAGGAAGACTTCCAGGGTTTTATCAGCGACCTGGAGGCTCGTTTTGCCCGCGCAGACCGCGTTCAAAATGTGGATGGCGGGACCAAAGCCATCCTGATTGGGGTGGGCGGCCGAGATCAGGTCGAGGCAGCCTTGCGTCTAGAGGAGCTGGAGCGCTTGGCGGAGACGGCGGGCTTAACGGTCGCCGACCGCATCCTGCAGTTT
>CAJQPC010000007.1 GCA_905480105.1 uncultured bacterium
CACGGCCGCTTCGGCCTGACGGAGCACAACTCGAAGGCTGTCGATCTGGGTCCGGCCAGCCTGGATCCGTTCACGGGCTGCTCGCACGGCGTCTCGTGCACCTTGGGACGTCTGCTTCGCGTTGGCGAGCCCAGTACGTTCAAGCTCAAGCTGCTCCTGCAATGCGGTCAACTCCCTGCGCCTCCTGAGAAGGGCAGCTCCCGCGCCCTTGCCAGATTTCCCTACCAGAACAGCCCCGCTACCCAGCCTTAAGCCCCCTCCCCGCACCACCGCCTGAACCCCCAGCGGCAGCGCCATGGCTTGCTCCAGACTATCGACCACGCGGGTGTCACCCAGAAGCGCTGCCAACGCAAGCTGCCCTTGCGCTGAACCTCCAACCGCCAAACCCAAACCTGTGCGAGCTGGCGTTTCAGGAACGACCAGAAGCTTGGCGCGGCCGCCGCCTCGGGCTTGAACGGCGGCAGCAATAAGGGCTTCCTGCGAGGAGAAGAGCACGGTTTCTAAGTCACCATCCATGGCCTGCGTGAGCGCACCCTCGAGGCTCTCCGGCACATCCAAGTGCTCCGCGAGAACCCCTAGATGTTGTGCCGCCGAGAGCACCTGGCGCACGCCGCCGTCCACTCCGGCATGACTGGAGGCCAACTCGCTGAGACTCTGGTGCCTCGCTTCTGTTCGGGCCAGTGAGCGTTCCCCTAAGGTGACCAGCCGGTCTGCCTCTCGCTGCTCACCTTGCAAACGGTCGACCACGGCTCTGTGTTCGCTGGTCTGGGCATGGGCTTGATCCACGGCAGCCTGAGCCTTCTGTCGTAGTTCCTGCGACGTGCTCAGACTCCCTTGAGCAGCAGTGAGCTGCTGCTCCATCCCGCCCAGATCGGTCTGAACCCGCACCTGGTCCTTAAGAAACTGGGTAAGGTTCTCGCCCAGCTCCAAGCGGCGACGTTCGTTGGCCTCGACGCTGACGCGGGAACGAACCAAGCTGGTGATCAAGGCCATGACCTTGCGCTTTCCATCTTCGACTCTGGCGCGAATACGAGTGAGTTCTCGGGCCTGAGTGTCGGCACGGTCCTGCAGCACTGCCAGTGCGGCCGATCGGTCTGAGAGCGCGGCCTGCGTGTCAGCAAGCTCAAGCTTCAGCCTCTCCGCTTCCGTCGTACCCAACTCGGCCTGCTGGCTTGCATCCGCTAAGTCATGCTCTAAGACCTGCTGGCGAGCCTCCAAGTCTCTCGCCTCCTTGTCTTGGTAGTGACGGGCGCTCTCGGTCTCACGCCGACTTGCCTCGAGCTCAGAGAGGCGCTCGCGCAGCTGACCGACCGCACGCGAGTGCAGGCCGATCTCTTGCTTTCGACCTGTCAGCTCATACTCGCGTTGCTCCAGTTCTTTGGCCAGCGCACGCGCCCGTGCTGACTCGGTTCCCGAGCGCTGCCCCAGGGCCCGTCTGTCCAGGATCAGCTCGTTGTACTGAACCAGACCCAGGAAGATCTCCCCCTGCCGGATCTGGGCAGAGTAGCGCTTGTGGCGTGCAGCTTTTTCGACCTGGCGTTCCAGAGTGCGCAGACGCCGACTCCATTCCTCAGCCAAGTCCGTGGCGCGCTCCAAGTTCGCCGCCGTCGCTTCCAAGAGCTGCTCAGCCTCGGCTTTTTGCGCCTTGAAGCGGCTAATCCCGGCTGCCTCCTCCAACAAACCCCGGCGCTTCTCAGGCTTGGCCTGAACGATCTCACCGATCTGACCTTGCTCGATAAAGCTGTAGAGCTTGTTGCCTACGCCTGTGTCCATGAGCAGGTCGACGACATCCTTACGACGAACGCGTACGCCAGCGAGCAGGTACTCCGAAGTGCCATCTCTGTACAGACGGCGTCCGATCTGGAGTTCCTCGAAGCGGGCGTAGTCCCCGGGGAACGGCTCGCCTTCCGATGAGAAAGTGACCACAACCTCAGCCAGGCCGACGCGCTTGCGCACCGCGCTGCCAGAGAAGATGACGTCCTGCATCGCACCGCCACGCAGGCTCTTGGCCGACTGCTCGCCGATGACCCACTTCACCGCGTCGACCACATTGGATTTACCGCAGCCATTTGGCCCAACAACGCCCGCAATCCCACTGCCGAAGTGGAAGGTCTGACGGTCTACAAAGGACTTGAAGCCTTGCAGTTCGAGCTTGCGAATGCGCATGGCGGTAGTTCACCGGAGGGACGGACCCAAGGGATGAGTCCAGGAGGGAGGCGCCGCAAATCTACCGACCCAGGGGGCCCACTGCAAGCCGGATCGATGAGAAGAAAGTTCTTGGAAGAACAAGGCTTTGACACGTCAACACGTGTCAACGAGGGTCAGCCGCCCGCGAGACCTGGGTGGCCGTCATAGTAGATGGCAGTCTCCAAGTAGTGCTTCCAGCTATAGGCGATCCACTGCTCATGATTTGGCCCAGTCTTCTTCACAGCCTTGGCGGGAGAGCCCAAAATCAATGAGCCTGGCTCAAAGGTCTTGCCACCTGTGACTAAAGCACCTGCACCCACAACACATCCGTCGGGGATCACGCAGTTGTCCAAGAGAATGGCGCCCATGCCGATCAGGCAGTCATTGCCAACGATGCAGCCATGCAGGATCGCCCGGTGCCCCACTGTGACCCGCTCCCCGATGACGCAGTTGCTTGCCCCATCCGTCATGTGGGCCACAGCGCCGTCTTGGATGTTGGAGTTGTCTCCTATGTCAATGCGCCCCATGTCCCCTCTCAGCACTGCGGCGGGCCAGACGCTGACGTTCTTGCCGAGCTTGACTTGGCCAATGACAGTCGCAGCCGCATGAACCCATGCCCCAGGGGCCAAGTCAGGACTGTGGTTTCTAAAGCGCTCAATCATAGAAAAAACTCACGGTGTTATAAGCCTGAGTAACCTCAAGGAGCACGCTATGTCCGAGATCGTCGCCAGCAAGAAAGAGACCTCCACCGCCTACATTCTCTGGGTCGTTAGCTTTTTTGGAATCGCTGGACTTCACAGACTGTACTTAGGTCGCATCGGTTCTGGGCTGCTCTGGCTGTTCACCGGCGGCCTGTGTGGCATCGGGACCCTCGTGGACGCCTTCTTGATGCAAGGCATGGTCGACGAAACCAACCAGGGCCAGTCTGGGTTCTGACCGAAGACCGGGGGGGTCGTCGGCTCAGCCGAGAATGATCCCCGCGATGGTGCCCGTCATAAAGGCCGCCAAGCTGCCCGCGGCCATGGCCCGGAGCGCAAGAGAAGACAGGTCCCGCATGCCGTCTTTCCGCTTCATGAGCCCACCAATTCCGCCGAGTTGGATTCCGATGCTCGCGAAGTTGGCAAAGCCGCAGAGCGCATAACTGGCGATGATTGCTGAGCGCTCAGAGAGCACGGGAACCGGACTGTTGATCATCTCACCTAAGTGGATGTAGGCAAGCAGCTCGGTGAGCACAATCTTCTCGCCAAGAAGCGTGCCGACCAGCGTCGCTTCGTCCCATGGAACGCCCATGGCCAGCGCAATGGGGAAGAAGAGCCAACCCAAGATTTTGGAAAGGGAGAGCGGCTCCGCGCCCACGACCTTCATCGATCCGATCTGCTCGCCTGCAGCGACCATTAGATCCGCTTGGTCCTGAGCTAACGCCCAGCCAAATGCGACTCCACCTTCACTGAAGGCGATGGGAATCAGTCCCAGTCCAAAGTCGAACATGGCTACCAAGCCCACAAAGGCGATGAGCATGGCAGCGACATTGATGGCCAGCTTCACACCCTCGCTCGCGCCGTTGGCGGCGGCTTCAAGCACGTTTCCAGCGGACGTCTTGACCTGGTGGGTGATCTTGCCTGCGGTGGGCGAAATCTCTGTCTCTGGCAAAACAACCTTGGATAGCGCAAGGGCTGCGGGAGCTGACATGATGGAGGCGGTGACTAAGTGCCCGGCAATTCCAGGAATGTCGCGAAGAAACCCGACATAGGCAGCCAAAACTCCGCCTGCAACGGTAGCAAAACCACCCGTCATCAGGGCGTGGAGCTCCGACCGCGTCATGCTGTCAACGTAGGGCTTGATGACCAAGGGAGCTTCGGTCTGTCCGACGAATATGTTGGATGCAGCCGCCAAAGACTCTGAGCCCGAGGTGCCCATCGTGCGCTGCATGACCCACGAGATCCCGCGAATCAGGACCTGCATGATGCCCAGGTGGTAGAGCACGCTCATCAGGGCCGAGAAGAAGACGATGGTCGGCAAGATCCAGAAGGCGAAAGTCTTGACCGGCGGGCTGATGCGGCCGATGAAGGTCTCACTCGCACCACCGCCGAACCCCGACTCAATCTGATGGGGCTCTACGCTCTGAAAGACAAAGTTTGCACCAGCCTCTGCGAAGGAGAGCAGCTGACGCACGCCACCGTCCACGACCGTGAAGAAGAACTCCTGGAGCACTGGATTCAGAACCACCAGCGCAAAAGCCAGCTGAAGGCCAACACCCCAGAGGACCGGACGCCACTTGATATCCTTCCGCTTCTCCGAGATGAGCCAGGCCAAGCCGATCATCACGAAGATGCCGATGAAGCTGACCGATCGCTCCAAGAAGGTGGTGGGCTCCGAGATGAAGGTAGCCGCGCCAGCTGGCGAGGAGAGCAAAAGAAGAATGGGGAGCACTCAGGCCTCCTGTATACCGATGGCGTCACGGATGGCCGACAGGGCCTCGTCTAAGCCTTTGCCCCCATTATGGAGCAAGGTGGCCAGCTTCTGGCCGGGCTCTACCACATCTCCCTTGGAGACGTGAACCAGGACCCCGACTCCATGATGCACGGGGTCACTGGCTTTGCTGCGTCCGGCTCCCAAGACAAAGGCCGCTTGTCCCACCCCAAGGGCGTCGCAGCGATCTACGCGGCCGCCGCGGCCGCAAGCCAAGATCTCGTGCTGGACATTGCCGCCGAGCAGGGGCTTAGACAAATCGCCACCCTGGGCGTTCACCATCCGCTCGAAGTGCTCATAGGCCGCGCCGGAGCGAAGAACCTGCCGGCAAGCTTCCGGATCTCCGCTGAGCTTCTCCACCAAATCACGCACTGCTTTGGGGCCGCCCCCTTGCAGACAGTCGATGCTCTCTTGGACCTCGATTGCGTTTCCAACGGCCACTCCGAGTGGCTGGGACATATCACTGATGACGGACTCGACCTGCAGTCCTGCGGATCTG
>CAJQPC010000008.1 GCA_905480105.1 uncultured bacterium
CGGCTAAGCGCCCTTCGAAGATCCCCTGATCAAGCTCCTGTAGTCCTTGGACCAGGGTCGGAGTCCCCAGAGCCGAGGCGGTCTGCTTGGCCCGTAGCAGCGGAGAAGAGAAAATGCCCTGCACTGGCAGATCCACGTAGGCATCTGCCCAGCGCTTCGCTTGTTCTTTACCCGTCTCGTCCAGGGGTACATCCAGGCGGCCTACAAAGCGTCGCTCTGCGTTGTGGCGGGTCCGACCGTGACGAACGAGCAGTACGGGAAGAGTCTCTGAGACGCTGAGACGCGTCAGGTGTCTGACAAGCTGCATGGAGTCCTTTACCGGAGCGGTCCGGTCCGGTGTAGCCTGATGGTGAGGAGAGATACATGTCCAAGCCCAAGCTAGGCTTCGATCCCTTGGCTAGTTTGTTCGACGGCCCCGATCTGGGGGAGTTCACCGACCCACATATCGACCGCTCGTTGGCTAGAGATCAACCCGATCCCTTGATCTCCATGCGGGCCGATGCCCCGCTGGACGTTCTCAAGGGCAACTCCAATGAGCGCCGGGCAGAAGATCTGCCGGAGCCGAAGCACTCGCCTGCGGTTTCCACAGAGGCTGAAGAGGCCAAGCCCGAAGAGGCGATAAACAAGGCGGCTCTGGCCAAGGCCCTGGCCAACGCCGTGATCGAAAAAGCCAAACAGGACACCGCCCGCAAGACCGCCGCCGGCGCAGCGGCCAAGGCAGCCCAAGATCTCGAGCCAGCGCTTGCCACCGCCCCCGCGGATGAGCCAACACCCCAGTCAGCAACGACCGAGTCATCAAAGCCCAAGACCCGTCACGATGGCTTGGCTGACCGCGCACGTCGGCCCACCTCAGCCTTGGAAGCCGCGCGGGCTGCTTCGCAACTCGAGGAACAGCGCAAGCAGGTTGAAGCGACTGCTGCGGCAGAGGCACACGAGCGCGCGATACCCGAGTTGGTAGAGAGTATTCTTCGTAAGCAGCTCCGGGGTGTGGAGCGCCTCAAGGTGGGCAAGGCACTGCGCATGGACGACCGGGTAGTGCTGCGCGCTCTCTGGAAGGGCCATCGGGCGCGCTTTGCCCAGCAAGGCGCCCTGGCCGAAGTGGTCAGCACCACACAGGTCATTCGCTCCTTGGATGCGGTAGCCCAAGGTCAGCTGGTCGCAGCCATTGTTCGCACTCAAAGCAGTGACTATTTGGTCTGGGTAGACTTAGGCTCTCAGGTCACCATCGCCGCCTTCCCCGACGCTCACGCCTGGTACGCCGCCAACAGCTAAGCCTACCTTTGGGCCGCTTAACGTAGGGTCACGTGCTCCACCCAGATGCGGCACATGCCCGGCTCAGTCTGGATGCAGGCCGGGTCCACCCCCTGCTCTAGCAGGGTCTTACGTAGTTGGTGAATCAAGACGCTCAGACTGATGCGCTGTTCGCTCTCGTCCTTCCAGAGGTCGTTCGCAAGAGACTCGTTGGACCGCCACCCTTGGGTGTCGGATGACTTATCAGCTTGCCGGTCCGCCTGAAGGGCGTGAGCCAACAGGGAAAGGAGCTTGGCCCCGGTAGTTCCGTTGATCCGGGTCTCCCGAAGGTTGTTGGTGTTCCGGATGCTCACCTCTTCGCGCTCGGCGTTAGAGCCGACTGCAAAGGCCAAGCTGTAGGGGGGATCCTGTAGTTCTGGGACCGTGGTTTGAAAGTTGGAAGTCGATGCATTGGCGCCATCGGCGCTCAGTTCCAGCTTCAGGCGTGTGTGGCAACCCAGTTTGACTTCGTTTCCGGGGAGGATGCTGATGGTTCCGTGCAGCCGTTTCCCGTCGATGAAGGTACCGTTAGGACCGCCCAGGTCCTTGATGAAGACCACCCCGTTTTCGGTCCAAGCGGCCGCGTGTAACCGGGAAACCGTAGGGTCATTCACTTGGATGTCAGCCAAGGGCGCGCGGCCGATGACCAAGGTGGCGTCGCCAAGTTGCCCGGGTTGGCTGGTTCCGTTGCTGTCCACGACCATAATGCTTGCAAGTTGCATGGACTCTAGATTGCATCTCTACAAGGGTGTCTACAATTCGTGATTATCCCCATGCGCCAGCTCTCCATGTTTCAAGGAGCAAGAGGGACCAGAGTCTTCGGCGGTTATCGGCCTGTCCATCCCAGTGTTCGTTAGCGAGTTGTTTCAGGTAGCTCGGGTTGACGAGGGTTCCCGGGCGCTCCTCAAGGTGCTCCAGGGCCGAGCGCGCTTCGCCTTGGAGCCAGGGCCCCAGGGGGGTTCCGAAACCCTTCTTTGGCCGGTTCAGGGTGCTGGATGGCAGTGCCTTGCGAAATGCATCTCTCAAACAGGCCTTGCTGCGCCTTGGGCCCAACTTTAGATGCGGGGGTAAGCTGGCGGCTAAAGAGACCAGGTGATGATCGACGAAGGGCGCGCGAATCTCCAAGCCGGCCAGCATTCCGGCCCGGTCCACTTTCTGTAGAACGCCTTCGGCCAAGTAGAGACGTTGGTCCAGAAACATCGCTCGTTGTGCGGGGTCCGCGTGGTCGACACGCTCCGCCCAACGGTCCACCGGCTCCCACACCGCATCCAACAAAGGGGTACCCAGGAGAAGGGGGATCTCCTCAGGAAGGAAGGCCCCCATCCAGACTTGGTTTCTGCGGGCCCACGCCAAGCCCGCCCCCTCGCCAAAACGTCTGAACTTGGTACCGAAGGACAGGTCGCGGCTTCCATCTTCCGGGAAGAGCCGGCGGCCCATTCGCCGGAGTAAGCCGGCCCCGGGCAGGCCACTTCCTGGCAAGGCTTGGTGCGCGCGGTAAGTCGGATAGCCGCCAAAGTGTTCGTCGGCGCCATCGCCACCGATGGCCACCTTGTAGCCTTTTGCCGCCACGGCCTTGGCCAGCCTAAGGGTACTGAGCAGGCTGCCGTCCGCCAGCGGTTCGCAGAGGCCCTGAGCCAGGTCTGCCAAGGTGCTCTCAAAGTCCTCGACACCGAAGTGAAGAACCTGGTGCTGCAAGCCCAAGTGCTCGGCCACCAAGCGGGCCGCACCTGATTCGTCGAAGCTATCCTCCTTAAAACCAAGGGAGAAGCTATGTAGATCGGGTCGTCTTTCTGCGGCGCAGTGGGCCACGATGCTGCTGTCTATCCCGCCGCTCAGGAGCAATGCTGGGGGGCCCTCTGGCAGGCGCCGGCCCACGGCCTGGTTCACGGCGGTGTGCACTGCCACCAGGGATTTTTCTCGGCTGTTCCCGAACTGGGATCGGCGCTCTCCAGGCAGGGGTGGCTCCCACCAGCGCTGAATGCTCAAGCCATTGGCATCGGCGCGCAGCCAAGTGCCCGGCTCGAGCTTGTGAATTCCCTTGTAGATGCTCCTGGGGGCCGGCACGAACTCGAAGAGAAGCAGCTGCTGCAGCGCCACCATGTCCAGGTCACGCGCGACCCCGGGCAGCACCAACAGGCCCTTGAGCTCGCTGGCGAAGGCGATGGTGCCGCTTGGCAGCTGAGTCCAGTACAGGGGTTTTTGGCCGACGCGGTCCCGGGCCAAATGCAGGCTCTTGTCCCGGTCGTCCCAGACGGCCAAGGCGAACATGCCGTCCATGCGCTCCAAGGCCTTGGGCAGGCCCACTTCGGCCACCAAGCCAACCATGACCTCGGTGTCGCAGACGGTCTGATGCTTTTGCCCGCGGGCGTCTAATTCTTTGCGCAGGGGAATATGGTTGTAGATCTCCCCATTCATCACCCCGACGATCGGCCCCATGCGTACCGGCTGAGCACCATGCTTGGGGTCCACGATGGCCAGTCGAGTAGCCCCCAAGACGGCGCTCTCAGCTTGCCAGTGTCCCTGGCCGTCGGGTCCACGATGGTGCAGGACGGAGAGCATCGGGTGGATGCGCTCGGGGTCCCGAAGGCGGCCATCCGGTTGGCCAAGGCCGGCGATGCCACACATTAGGGCGCCTCTGGGGCCACGACCTCTTCGCCGGTTTCCAGGTTGTGGACGCGCTGGATCCGGTAGGGCGGTCGGTCTCGCACGTCGTGGTGCATGCGAATGAGTACCTCTGCGATGATACCCAGGGTGATCTCGACCGTGCCGAGCATGACCATCAGCACGGCGCTCGCAGCCAAGATCAGCGACAGGTCAAGTGTGCCGGCCAATGCAACCCCTCCTGCAGCCATCAAGGTCAGGAGTCCAAAGGCAAAGAATCCAAAGCCCGTCCACCCAAAGAAGTAGATGGGTGTGACGTAAAAATCCCTTAGAAACTTAACTGTAGTTAGGTCAAGCAGGACTTTTGGGATGCGCCCCAGACCATATTTGGATTTCCCGATGGTGCGCGCATGGTGGCGGACGGGCATTTCGACCAACTTGGCTCCTGCCCAGGTCACATAGATGGGAATGAAGCGATGCATCTCGCCGTACAGGGGGATGCCTTGGATGTATTCGCGTTTGTAGATGCGCAGCGTGCACCCGTAGTCATGCAGGTAAACCTTGCTCAGACGAGAGATCAGGGCGTTGGCAACTCGAGAAGGAAAGTTTCTAGTCAGCGCGGCATCCTGACGGTCCTTTCGCCACCCGCAGACCACGTCGTAGCCGTCGTTCAGGCGCTCCAGCATGGCCGGAATGTCGGCGGGGTCATTCTGTAGGTCCGCGTCCAAAGTCACCAGCAAAGGGTTTTTGGCGTGGCGGATGCCGGCGGTCAGGGCTGCAGTCTGGCCGTAGTTACGAACGAATCGGATCACGCGAACGCGCTCGTCTTCTTCGGCGAGCGCGCGCAACTCTTGGGGCGAGGCGTCCGTTGACCCGTCGTCCACGTAGATGCACTCGAAGGGAAGGCCTGCTCCGTCCAAGGCGGCAACGATGGCGTTGTGAAGGGGGCGCAGGTTGCCTGCCTCTTCAAACACCGGCACCACCAAGGACAGCGCTTGGTTCATTGGGTGGGGGCTTCCGCCGGCTCAGCCGAGGGGGCGGGCTCTGCGGAGCCCGGTTCAGCGTCGGGTGGAGGGCCCTCTCCACCGGGGGGGCCATCGTCCCCTGGTCCCGCTCCTTCTTCGGGAGGTGGACCATCGCCCTGCTGATCCCCTGCCTGCCCGTCGGTAGGCTGGCCGGCTCCATCCGGAGGCGAGCCGGGAGTCAGGTCACCCAGATCGGGCTCGTCCGTAAGGACCAGCTCCAATGCGGCGACGTCCTGGGTGGTGATGTCCAGCTTGACCGTCGCAGCGGGGTCGTCTGGGCTTGGGCCGTCGCCTGTACGGTCGATAAAGGCCACAAGGTGCACCTCCCCGAAATCCGATGGAGCTTGGAAAGTGAACTCCCCCAGTCCTTCCAAGGTCTCCGCGCTGACAAGGTGCGGTGGCGCGTCTTTGACTTGGGTCAATACGTCGATGCGCACCGCCCCGCCTGGAACCTCTCCGGCGTAGCTAACGCTACCTTGGACGGAGACGCCTTCCCCAGCCTTCAGCTCCCAGCGGGCATCGTCTGGGTGGGCTGCGCTGCCCATTTCAGGCGGGTCCCCTTGGCTGCCGGCCTGTCCTTCCGGACCGCCTTTGCCGTCTGGTGTCTGGCTTTGGGGGCAGGCTGTCAGGGACAGGGTCAGGATGCTGCCGAAGAGTAGGGCGCTCCAAGGGGTACTGCTGAGCATGGGTATTCCTCATATGCGGTGCTCAGGATCCCACTGAGACTTGTTTGGGTCAAGGCGGGCATGTGGGATCTGTGAAGGCTTTGCCAGGCAGCTAAGGTCAGGATGTCGGTTCGGCCAGACAGGAATGCGCTCCAATGCCCAAGTCTGCCCACGGAAAAACGTCCAATCCAACCGCCGGACGCTCCGGCGGTGGCTCGCCACCCGTTTCCGTGCCCGTCTGCGTTTCGGTCTCGGGGCCCGTAGCGGCGGTGGCAGTTTACCGCTGACCCAAACGGAAACGAGCATGACCTCAGGAGGTGGCCTGGGCAGCTCGATGGAGCATGCGTTCGGACTGAACCGAAAGACCGCGATGCTTGTTTCCCCTGACTCCAGCCCATCTGCTGCCCCGATGCCCGCATCCTGATCGAAGACCTAAGTCCAGCACGCCGAGTCCAAAGGGCCCGCGCTCATGGACAGGTCTCCGCCCGCAACATTCGTCAGTCTGACTCTCTGAAGACGACCTGGGCTGCCTGTCGGGGGCTGGGGGGCACTTGGCGCACGCTGACCAAGGTGGGAAGCTGGCGAGCGATGCGGGGTTGGTCCTGACTGTTGGGTTCACAATCCGGACTCAGGTCTTTAGAGACTGGATGCTTGGCAGCAACCGGCTTTGGCCCCTTCAGTTGTGGTCAGACTGACGGGGTGGCCTTGACGGGGGCTCTAGTCACGATGTAGGAGAGAGGCAGCTACGTCGCATCCAGGACCTGAATCACATGGCCGTCACCCTCCGTGGGCAAGTCTTCATCGACTCCCTCCAGCCGCAGCTCGCCGCCTTCACTGGGACCACCTGCCGGGGCTTTTTGCCGCTGGCGGGGCAGGCCTCCCTCTGGGTGGAGACCGCACCAGGCATGATCATCAACCGCGTGACTGACGTGGCCCTCAAGGCAACGTCGGTGGCACCAGCCGTGCAAGTTGTGGAGCGCTCCTTTGGGCTCCTCGAAGTGCATCACGATGACCAGGGCGAGGTACAGGCCGCGGGCCAAGCCATCCTGGACTACCTGGGCCTGACCCAGGCCGATGCCATGGCTCCGAAGGTGGTCTCCAACCAGGTCATCCGTTCGGTCGAGGCCTACCAGGCCCAGCTGATCAACCGCAACCGCCAGGGCATGATGCTCATCCCCGGGCAGTCGCTGTTCATCCTGGAGACCGAGCCTGCGGTTCACATCACCATCGCGGCGAATGAAGCCGAGAAGGCCGCGAATGTGAACTTGATTAACCTGCGTCCCTTCGGTGCCTTTGGGCGTCTTTGGATGGCCGGTTCTGAGGCGGAGATCGACGCTGCAGCTGAGGCTGCTCAAGCTGTCATCGAGTCCATGTCCCGCAGTTAATTCGTTTTTCGCAGCAACCGTGCTGCCCAAATTCCCCGTTTTTTCAATCTACTGAAGAGTTTTAGGAGCCAAAATGTCTGATGCACTGGGCATGATCGAGACCCGCGGATTCGTCGGCATGGTCGAGGCCGCTGATGCCATGGTCAAGGCCGCACGCGTTGAGTTGGTCGGCTACGAGAAGGTGGGTGGCGGCTACGTCACTGCCATCGTTCGTGGCGATGTGGCCGCTGTAAAGGCTGCAACCGAGGCAGGCGCCCGTCAGGCGCAGCGTGTTGGAGAGCTGGTCTCCGTGCACGTCATTCCTCGTCCGCACAAGAACTTGGACGACGTGCTGCCGTTGGGCCGTCTCATCTCCGAGAGTTGAGGCTTAGCGCATGAAGCTCGGGCGAATCGTCGGTACAGTGGTGGCCACCCGCAAGGATCCCAAGCTGGAGGGTCTGCGGTTGTACATGGTCGAAGACCTAAGTCTTGCTCTCAAGGGCAAGGGGTCTTTTGTCGTGGCTGCAGATGTCATGGGCGCTGGCGTAGGCGAGGTCGTGCTGTACTGCTCCGGCTCCGCTGCGCGTCAGACTCAGGAGACCGAAGGTCGCCCAGTGGACGCGGTGGTCATGGCCATCGTGGACTCGGTTGACGGGCCAAATGGGCCTGTCTTCGAGAAGTTCGGGGCCACTGACGCGCCCTCTGGGAAGGGCAGCGCATGAAGTCTTCTGAAGTGCAGTCACTGGTCGAAAAGGTCTTGACCCGCATGAGCAAGGGCGAGGCGCCAGGCGCCGAGATGCCCGCGAACCCGCGCGGCGTCTTTAAGTCCGTTGATGAAGCCGTCGCGGCCGCCAAGGTCGGGCAGCAGCTTCTGGTTGAGATCCCCCTGGACAAGCGCCGGGAGATCATCGCCAACATTCGCCGGCGTGCTGCGGAAGACGTTCACAACCTGTCGTCGATGGCGCACGAAGAGACTGGCTTGGGCCGCGTCGCTGACAAGGTCAAGAAGAACCTGTTGGCGATTCACCGGACACCGGGCGTTGAAATCCTCGAGCCCACGGCTTGGACTGGAGACGGTGGATTGACCCTGATGGAGCGCGCTCCTTACGGCATCATTGGTTCCATTACACCCTGTACCAATCCCACCGAGACCATCCTCTGCAACACCATCGGCATGGTGGCCGGCGGCAACGCGGTGGTGTTCAACACCCACCCCGCGGCCAAGCAGATCTCGGCATACTGCATTGACCTGATCAACCGGGCGAGCATGGAAGTGGGCGGCCCGGAGAACTTGGCCTGTTGTGTGGCCCACCCCACCATCGAGAGCGCCGGTCAGCTCATGCACCACCCTGGCATTCGCTTGCTGGTGGTCACCGGCGGCGGTGGTGTGGTCAAAGCGGCCATGAACTCGGGCAAGAAGGCCATCTGCGCCGGCCCGGGCAACCCGCCAGTGGTCGTCGACGAGACTGCTGATATTGGGCAAGCTGGGCGTGGCATTGTTGCAGGCGCCAGCTTTGACAACAATGTCATCTGCACCGACGAGAAAGAAGTGCTCGTCGTTGAAAAGGTGGCCAATCAGCTCCTGGATGTCATGCGGAACTCGGGGGCGGTGCAGATCCGCAACCACCAGATTCGCCGCTTGGAGAAGCTGATTTTGACCCCCGATGGCGAGCACGTCAATCGGGACTGGGTTGGTAAGAACGCCAGTGAGTTCTTGCGCGCCATCGACGTACCCTTCAAGGGCGACCCCCGTCTGGTCATCGCTGAGGTGCCCTTCGAACACCCCTTTGTACAGCACGAGCTGCTCATGCCGGTGATCGGCGTGGTGCGTGTTCCCGATGTGCACGCGGCCATCGACTTGGCCATCGAAGCGGAGCACGGCTTCCGCCACACCGCATCGATGTACTCCAAGAACCTGGACGCATTGCACCGCATGGCCCGGGCCGTGGATTGCTCCATCTTCATCAAGAACGCACCCAATTATGCGGGTTTGGGCTACGGCGGTGAAGGCTTTACCAGCTTTACAATCGCCAGTCCCACTGGCGAAGGACTCACCTCGGCACGGGACTTTACCCGCGTCCGGCGGTGCACCTTGGCCGGCTACTTCCGCATCACTTGATGGACGCTCTCGGCCTACTCGAGCTCTCCTCCATTGCCCGTGGCTATCGCGCCCTGGATGCCTTGGTAAAGCGTTCGCCCATTACCGTGCTCCAGGCCAATCTGGTTGAGCCGGGTCACTATCTGGTCCTCTTCGGAGGCGGTGTGGCCGAGGTCGAAGAGGCAATGTTGGCCGGGTTGGAGGTGGCGAAAGGCTGCGTTCTGGCCAGTTTGCAGCTGCCTATGGTGCATGAGCAAGTGCTCTCTGGACTCCAGGGGACGGTCGGCTTGGATGCAGAGCCAGACACCCTTGGCATCGTCGAGGCCAAGACGGTCTCTGGCGGGCTGCAGGCTTGTGACCGCGCTCTCAAAGACGCCTATGTCTCCCTGGCTGGCCTGCGCATCGCCCCTGGTCTGGGAGGGCGCAGCTACTTTGTGGTCCAAGGCGCGCAGCACGATGTTGAAGCAGCTCTGGAATCGGCCCGCGTCGTCTTAGGGGATGGCGCCCATGCCCTGGAGTGTGTGCCGCGGCCCCATCCCGATTTTGTCGCCCAGGTTCTGCGGGCTGCACCCTTCTCTCTCTCTCCTCAAAGCCCCTCTTAGAGGCCTTTTCCAAGGATACAGCGCATGGAGTTAGCCCGCGTCATCGGTACTGTTGTTGCCACCCGCAAGCACGCGGCGTTGGAGGGCGTTCGGCTGCTTCTCATTCAGCCCTTGGACCACGAGGGCCAGAAGCAGGGCGATCCCCTGATCGCGGCGGATGCCGTGCAAGCTGGGATTGGAGAGCACGTGCGCTGGATCAATGGCCGCGAGGGCACCTTGGCCTTGCCGGAGTCCTTCACCCCGGTGGATGCCGCCATTGTCGGCATCGTTTCCGATGTCAATGCGCGGAGTCTAAAGTGATCTTGGCGCGTATTTTAGGCAACGAGGTCAGCTCCGTTCAGCACCCCGCCTTTGATGGCCAGAGCATCTTGGTGTGCCAGCCGGTGGGATGGGACGGAATCACTCCTCGGGGAACGGTCTTCCTGGCGGGAGACGCGGTTCAAGCAGGGGAAGGGGACTTGGTTCTCTGTTCCCGCGAAGGGAACAACGCGCGACAGCTCTTGGGCACCAAGCAGGACCCCTTCCACGCTGTGGTCTTGGCCGTTGTGGACGAGCTGGACGGTCCGAATGGCGTGGTCGCTGGTGGGCTGCCGACGGACAGAGATTAGGCGTGCCCTATACGCCTCCACATCCGTGGTTAGAGACACTGGCCTATCGAAGCGCTCAGCCCTTGATTGGACTGGCCTGTCAGTTGGTCTGGCGGGCCCGTGTCACGGGTCAAGAGTACATTGCGACCAGCGACGGGCCTTTGCTGGTCCTGCCAAACCACACCTCGATGTTCGACCCTCTCTGGGTCGGGTACTATTCTTGGCGGCGACTGGGAGCCATGGCCAGCGCGCAGCTCTTTCGCTACGCCTTCCTCTCCAAGGTCATCGGAGCCTTTGGCGCCTTTCCAAAGGCCAAGTTCGTGAAGGACCGGGATGCAATGCGGCACATGCAGCGCACTTGGGACATGGGCCACGCAATCTTGATCTTCCCGGAAGGCACCCGAAGCTGGGATGGCCGCACCCAGCGGGTCATTCCTGGGATTGGCCGACTGATCAAGCGCATGGACGCCAGGGTGGTCTACTGCCGCATCAAGACGGGGCACCTGCATCATCCTCGATGGGCAAAGTACCCCCGCTGGGTGCCCATTCATTTGGAGTTTGATGGTCCCCACTCCTACTCCGACCTCGAAGCGGCCGATATTGATGACGAAGTAAGTGAGCGCATCCAGATCGACCCGGTTCAGGCAGTCGATGGTCGCTGCTGGGGCTGGCGCATGGCCCACGGCTTCCCGGCCTTTATGTGGGGCTGTCCGGCCTGCAACGGCTTTGATGCACTGGACATCCACCCCCAGGACGGCAATGCCGTGCTGTGTGGGGACTGTGGTGCGGGTTGGCGCCTGGATCCTTTCAACCGCATGCATCCCATGGAAGGAACCCCCGTCGCGGGCGAACCAGTGGAGAGCGTGGTTGTGCAGCGGGACCGCTTCATTGGGCGCTTGGGTACCCCACCAATCAAGCACTCGGCCCTTCTGGAGTCAGAGGGTATCTTGCTGCGAGAGGCTGGCCAGATCGGCCGCGTCACGCGCTCCAAGACCCCAGACGTCCTGGCGCAGGGCATCCTGACCCTGACCCGTGAGGAACTGCAGGTGGTCGACGAGCATGGGGAGGTGGCGTGGACGGTCGACCTCAAGACCCTGGTTGCAGTCTCCCTTGAGTTGGCTGGGGTTCTGCAGATCCGAGCCCAGGATGGACTCTACATTCAGCTCATGCCAGATACCGGTGCGACCATGAAGTGGGGGCACTTTGTGGCCCATTGGGCCAAGGCTGCCGGCGCCGAGAAGCTACGTTTCGGATAGGGGGCCGCCTGTTTTCGTCAAAAAGGTCAACACCATGCGCTTTCTGCACACCATGCTTCGCGTCCAGGATCTGGACGCCTCTCTCAAGTTCTTTGTTGACCTACTTGGGCTGAAGGTTCTGCGTCGGAATGACTATGAGAAGGGCCGCTTTAGCCTGGTCTTTCTGGGTACTGGGCTTCCAGATGATCCTGCGAGCATCGAGCTGACTTGGAACTGGGACAACGCGGAACCCTACGGCACAGGCCGTTACTTTGGGCATCTGGCATACGCTGTGGACGACATCTACGCGGTCTGCGAGCGCCTTCAGGCTGGCGGTGTCACCATACTCCGGCCGCCACGAGATGGTCGCATGGCCTTTGTGAAGAGCCCCGATGGTCAGTCTGTAGAGCTGCTCCAGGCTGGAGACCCCTTGCCCAGTCAGGAGCCTTGGCTCTCTATGCCCAGCAGCGGCTCCTGGTAGGACACCCGTGGTCGTGCAGACCCTGGGTCAGTCTGTCTGACTGACCAAGTGTGCACCTTGGTCAATGCGCATCAGCAGCGCCTCGGCCAAGTCCATGTACTGTCGGGCACCGCGGCTGCCGGGTGCGTGGCCAAAGATGTCTTGACCGGCGAGCTGTGCACCAGCCAAGGCGTTGTTGACTTCGACCTTCTCAGGCAGAACGAGCTCTCCAAAGGCTTCTTCTATGAGAGACATGGCAGCGCCGTTCGTGGCTTTGTTTCTTGCGTCTACTCGGGTCAGCACGACCCCCAGCAGGGCCAGGTTTGGGTTGAGCTGTCCGCGCACTTCTTCAATGGCTTGAACCACCCCGCTCACTCCGGCAAGCGCCAAGGCGGAGGGGGTGCATGGCACAACGACCTGGTCGGCTGCCGCCAAGGCGTTCACGCTGAGGGGGCCCAGGTGGGGTGGGCAGTCCAGAACGATGAGATCGTAGTGCGTGCGAGAGCGCTCGATAGCGTGGCGCAGGGCGAGCTCCTTACCGATCTTTCCAGCCAGCCTGGCCTCGACTTGCTGAAGTTCTGGATCGTCCGGGGTCAAATCCAGTCCAGGGACACCGGAGTCGATGGCGATCTCGGCGACTTCCTTTCCTTTGCCCTCCGAGAGCACCTCGGCCAAGGAACCACCGCCTTCGCCTAATCCGGCTCGCAGCGCCAAAGCGCAGTTTGCTTGTGGGTCCAGGTCGATGAGAAGCACCCTCAGACCATGAAAGCGCGCCCAGGCACAGGCCAGGGAGACGGCGGTTGTGGTTTTGCCGACGCCGCCTTTCTGAGCGGCAATGGCGATCACGGTGGCGGCCCTGTCCCCAATGGAGAGGGTCTTGACCGGTTGAGAAGGGCGGCGGTTGAAGCTGCTCAGTGACATGCGCATAGGGCAACCATGGACCGCAACCCTTGGCATGTCAAGGGGTAAGACGAACTCTGAATTCGTTGCTCAGGTCAGTCCACCTTGCTTTTTAAGCCGAGCGGCGGCGCGCTTCTTGGGATCCAAGAACGAGGACAACTCGTCGTCTACCGCTAAGTCTAGCTGCTCCTCTACGCGCATTCGCTCCACTGCTTCTTGCAGCTGAACCTTTACGTCACTCGCGGTTGGATTGGCCATTACACGCTGGTAGACCTCTTCGTACGTGTCGGTCATGGCCAGCATTGCGGCTTCCATAGAAGCTGCGCGGCCCCAGAGGGACTGTCGGCGGGTCAGGATGCCCTCCAGGTCCTTCTTGGCCTTGTTCAGGTGGTGGGACTCCACCGCGGCGGTGTGTCCCTTCTCGATTTCCTGATCGATCTGGCGGATGCGGCGCTTCAGGGTGCGCTCGTCTACCGAGTCCCAGCGTTCTCGCAGCGTGAGCCAAGCCAGCCAGAGCCCCAAAAAGTCCACAGTGGCATCGTCCAGTTGCTCGATCATGCGCTTGTCCAGGCTGTTGCCTCGCATCTCAGCAAGCTTCTTCAGGCTGTCCAGCCGCGCCAGCATACGGTGGTAAGCCGCCCAGTTTGGGTCGGTCTCAGAAACCCGTGCTTCGATCTGCTCTTTAAGGTGCTCCCGGGCCTTGGCACGGTGGTCCTTGCGGTTTCGGTCGTCCACCATTTTGCGGAACACTGGGCTGCT
This sequence comes from uncultured bacterium, assembly GCA_905480105.1. Classification (GTDB taxonomy): domain Bacteria; phylum Myxococcota_A; class UBA796; order UBA796; family CAJQPC01; genus CAJQPC01. The sequence continues at coordinate 13,587 of CAJQPC010000008.1, forward strand.
GGGGACAAACAGCGCAGCAATGGCTTGTCCGGACACCGCCAGTAGGATGGGAATGGCTCCAATGCCCAAGCCCATAGGGATACTCACCAGCGCGCCAATAGACAGCGCGGACAGCATGGTGCCAATGCTGACCTGGTGGGTCAGCATCTCCTTGAAGTAGGAGACGTCCTCGTTTTCAGAGGTCATCTCCCAGATGTGGGGTTTATCAGCCACGCTGGGCGCTCTCCTTGAGCCTTTAGATGCTTACTCGGACGGAGCCCTTGCCCGTGCTGGATTCATGCAGCTGGTTTAGCACCCGTTCCTTCATCTTGGTGGCCTCGGTCGATCGGCTCCAGGTCTGGGAGCGGGGGCGCGGCTCGCTGATCTCAAAGTCGTCGGCGATGGTCGCTGGACGGGTGGAGAGCACCAGGACCCGATCCCCGAGAAGAAGCGCCTCGGTCACGTCATGGGTGACGAAGACCACCAGGCAGGGCTGCTGCTTGTAGAGCTTGATGAGCAGGTGCTGCATCTCCTCGCGGGTCTGCGCATCCAGTGCGCCAAAGGGCTCGTCCATCAGCAGGATCCGAGGGCGCAGCACCAATGCGCGGGCGAGTGCCACACGTTGGTTTTGACCGCCGGAGAGCTGTGCGGGCACAAGCTCGGCCTTCTCGGCCAGGCCCACGGACTCCAGCATCTCGTTGACGCGTTGGTCCTGCTCGGCCTGGGGGACGCGCTTCTTCCACAGTCCAAATCGGAAGGGCAGGGCCACGTTGTCCCGCACGCTCAGGTCGGGACGGTTGGCGTAGGTCTGGAAGACCATCACTGCGTCGTCGTGGGGCCCCGTGCAGGGCTCCTCGTTGATCAAGATCTCGCCAGCTGTAGGTGAGGTCACGTTGTAGGGCCGGACGCCGCCCATGAGCTTGAGCAGGGTGGACTTGCCGCAGCCAGATGGGCCGAGCAGCATGTTGATGCCGGGACCCAGAGTGAGGTTGACGTCGCGCACGACCTCGACCATCTCGCCGCCTTCTTCCGGAGGCGGGTAGGACTGGCCGATGCCTTTGAGTTCAACGGAGACGCTCATGTGGCCTCCCATGGGAAGAGCTTCTTTTTGAGCCAGGTCATGCCAGCGTAGGTGATCAGCGCCAGGGCGACGATCACGAAGATGCCGACGAAGACCTTGGGCATGGATGAGAAGCGTTTGGAGTTCGCGATGAGCTGACCCAGACCCACCTTGGCGTTCACGTACTCCGCCACGGTGATGTAGGTCCACATCACGGAGATGGACACGATGACGCCGTCTGCGATGCGGGGCATGGCCATCGGAATCACAGCGTGACGTATGGCCTCCCATGGAGAGGCCCCCAGGTCGCGGGCGGAGATGTAGTAGGTCCTGGGCACTGCCTGCATGGCGTCCCGCACCATGGGAATCAGGTAGACCACCGCTCCCAGAAAGAGGAAGAGGATCTTGGAGAGCTCGTCGATCCCGAACCACATCACCATGACCGGCTGAATGGCCACGATGGGTGCGCTTCGGAAGGGGTCAACCAGTGGCGAGAGCGCCGAGTTGACCTTGGGACTGGCGCCCATCAGAATTCCGACCGGGATGCCGATGAGGCAGACCACAACGCCTGCGACCAGCACCCGCATCACCGAGGCCTTCGTGGCGAGCCAGAGCAGGCTCTCGCCCTTTTCAACGTCCCAAGCCAACTGAATGAACGCGTCGATGCACTCCCAAGGGGCGGGCAGCTTGGCTTTGGCCACCAGGGACAGGCCCGAGAGCACCGCCCAGATGACCAGCACTAAGCTGACGGAGCCGATGCCAAGGCCCCGACGGGTGCCGGAGGGCAGCTCTTGGTAGGGATTCCACATGGTTTAGCGGGAGAAGACTGCTAAGCGGGTGGTGCGGTTGTCTGCCCGGCAGGACTCCAAATCCTCGTATCCCTCGGCCTTCCATTGGGTCTCAGGACACAGCGGAGCATCGGGTCCGTTGCCCTGAATGATGAAGCGCTCTGCCTTGAACTCCCACTCCGTGATCAGGTATCGGGTGACCGCGTCCGCGCGCTCCTTGGAGAGCTTCATGTTGGCGCCACGGGACCCTGTAGAGTCGGTGTTGCCGCTTACCTGGAAGTAGGCGGAGCCGTGGTTCTCGATCAGTGGCACCATCTCCTCGTCGATGGTTTGCATGCTGCGCTTGCTTAGGTCGGCGCTGCCGGTAGTGAAGTTCACCGTGATGGGCTTTGTGAGCTGGGCTTCCTTTTCCACGGCCACGTCGCGCTCGTTTTCGGTGAACACGAACTCGGGCTTGGCGGCTGCTGCTTGGGCGTCGGCGCTGGCGTCGACCAACTTTTGTATGAAACGGTAGTCGAAGCTCTGGCTTGGCTCGATGACCGCTGCGTTGGGGTTGGCCAGGGCTCCAGCTTTTCGGTAGATCACGTCAAAGCGCTTGTAGAGGCGCTCGTAGTGATTGGTTCCGCCCGCCATTCCCAGGATCCGAGCGTTGTCTTCTACGCCGGTCCAGACCAGGTTGTCGAAGAGACCCTTGATGAAGGGACGGCCTTCGTCTTTGGCGAGCAACTCAAAGAACTCCTCGTTTTTGACCAAGGCGTCAACGGCACCATCTGGGTTGGCTTCGGCTGAGTCCACGCCGGCCATCCAGCCTGCGACGAAGCTCTGAAATGCTTCGGTATTGGCAGGATCATCCAGGTAGCGGGTGTCGCAGACAATCACGTCGTAGATTAGGTTGGTTGCCGTCTTTGTCGAGTAGATCACGTGGGCATCGGGAACGGCCTTGATGGCCAGAGACAGGTCTGGGTCCCAGAGCGCTGCAGCATCTACACGTCCACTTTCAAAGGCTGCCCGCACACCTGCAGTGCCCTCGTCCGCGTTGATGTAGACCATGTCCACGCTGTTCTTCTTGCGTGCCGACATGGCGGAGTTGTCGATGGCGTCGATCACCATGCCGTCGGAAGGGGTGTACTGGAGCACCGCCAGCTTCTTGCCAGCCAAGTCCTCGACGGATTGGATGGAGCTGTCCCGGGCGATAATGGCGTCTGCCCCCTGGGTGTTGTCGACCACCATGATGGCCTTGGCGTCCAAGTCGTTGCCCCTCAGGTTGGGGTGCTCCTGGGCCCAGAAGTCGCTGGTACGCCACGCGCAGTGCGCTGCATCCGAGGTGAAGATCTCCGCCAGGGTTGGGATGCTGTCCTGGATGACCAGCTCCACGTTCGCGCCCTTTTGCTCCATGATGGAACCCGGCTGGGTGGTCAGACTGTTGCCGTTGGCCACCAGAGCCGGGGCGTAGCCGTGAAAGCTCACGATGCTGACCTTGAGGGGGTTGCCCGGGCTGCCCAGAGGGCCCTCTTTGTCGTTGGTCTTGTCACCAAAAACGGGTCCTTCGCCCGAGCTATCGTCTCCGCTGACCATGTCTTTGACACCCAGCTGCCAAGCGGCCGCTGCTGTGATTGATAGGATGGTCACGGCGATTAGTCCCTTCGCGAGGGGGGTCAACTTGGCCATGTTTAGCTTTGCTCCGTGGGGGTGTCTTCGAAGGTCTTCGAGAGGACGAAGAGGGTCTCAATATGTTCGTCGTAGCGCGCTTTTTCACGTACTACAGCCGAGCGCGCGGCCTGTAAGCGTGCGTGTATGCTCGCTTTTTCATCCGCCACTTTGAGAAGCTCTTGCTCGAGCAGCTCCTCCAGTTCGGAGATTTGTTGGCGAATCGTGCTGCTCGCCTCTTTCTTGTAGGTCTCTTGGGACTGCAGGTCTGCCGCAGCCTGGGATTCCGCCTGGGCTTTGAATGCATCCAGACGCTGGGTCTCGGTCCGCAAGGTGGCGATCTTGCGCTGCGCGTCGAGCACCGGGTCAGCGATCGTCCAGCGATCGTCGGCGGCGTCCATGGCCATCACGGCCATCTTTCGCTCCTTAGGCGCCATGGCCTTTAGGCCATCCAGGAGCTTGAGCATCTGCTCGGCTGGGTAGGGGGAGTCTTCGATTCCTGCGGCTGCATAGATTTCTTGGAAGGCCTGACCTTCGTTGATTTCCGAGGGAATCGAGACGGGTGGGGGTTCAGGATCTGGGGGCGCTTTGCCTTGTGGAGCAGGATGCAGATCGTCCGTGTGCCCCATTAGAGCTCGGGTCTCTGCGAGAATTTTATCGATATCCTGGTCACCGTCACGTGGGCTGGGGTTGGAGGTCTCCGCCTCGTCCAACTCTACGAGATTCATCCGAGCCAATGCTTTGAGAAACTTGCTCAACTCTCCCCTCCACGGTTCGGGACATTCTGGAACCAATCATCGCACATCCGCAGGCCACCTTCTCTCCGCCCACTTGTTAGGCTCTCTGTATGCACACCCAAGAGCTCCTCCGGGCCGATCTGGTTCGATTCTCCCAGGCTGTCCACGCCAAAGGCTGGGTCGCCAACCACGATGGCAATCTAACTTGTCGATATGCCGAAGGGCAGCTTCTCTCAACGCCAACCGCCGTCTCCAAAGGCGCCGTGGGTTCAGAGATGCTGATCGTGGTCAGCGACCAGGATGGCAGCGTTGTTCAGGGAACCCGCAAGGCCTTCTCCGAGCTCAAGCTGCACTTGGCGGCCTATCGTGCTCGTCCCGACATTGGGGCGGTCATACACGCCCATCCACCCCAGGCCACGGGCTTTGCGGTGTGTCATCAAGCCTTGGACCCAAGCATCATGGCAGAGCCCATCGTATCCATCGGGCCAAGCATCCCGCTGGTGCCCTTTGGCTTGCCCGGAGAGAGTCACCTGGACGATGAACTCTCCCGTGCCCTGGGCCAAGCGGATGTGGTTCTGCTCGCCAACCACGGGGTGTTGGCGGTTGGGCCGGACCTGGAGACCTGCATGCTGCGCATCGAGCTGGTCGAGCACCTCGCAAAGATTACGCTTGTTGCCCGTCAGCTTGGAGGTGCTGTTGCACTGCCGCCTGAGACGCTCCAGAAGCTCAGTGACAAGCACGCCGGGCTGTTTCCCCGGAATGGTGTGGCCCAGGTTTCAGGAGCTCCAGAGACATTGGGCAATGCCCAGTCCATCGTGGCCCAGGCGCTTCGCCGCTTAGGTAAATAGTCTGCCAGCGGGAGCTACTCGGCCGTGCAACCTGCGCCCATGTTGGCCACCGTGGCTTGGCCGATGCCGCTGACTCGCGTCAGGTCCTGACAGGAAGTAAAGAGGCCTTGGTTTTGGCGACTCTCGACGATTGCTGCGGCCTTTGCGGCGCCAATTCCGGGTAGGGATTCCAGCTGGGCCGCCGAGGCCACGTTGATGTTCACGCCCGACCCCAGAGGAGCGATGGGTGCAGGCTCTGACTTGGGCGCTGACTTGGGCTCTCCAGTTTCCGGTAGCTCGGCCAGGTCCGTTGCCAGGGCTTCACTGCCCTGGCCGAAATCCACCAAGGTTGAGACTTTCTCAAGAGTGGAAGGTCCGATTCCCGGGACCGCGTCCAAGGCTCCGAGATCTGCAAAGGGACCGTTCTCACTCCGGTAGACCATGATGGCGTTGGCTTTGGAGGGGCCGATCCCCGGAAGGGTTTGCAGCTCCGCGCTTGAGGCTGTGTTCACATCGACGCCAGCCAGGGCGATTCCAGGCAGCACAAAGGCCAAACACAACAGTGCGAGTAGACACTTTGAAACTAGGGACATCCAACGGGGCATGGCGGGCTCCTTCTCTTAGTTGCGCCTACGGCGCCAATTTCGACGGGACTGGTTTTCTGTTGAGTCAGAACCCTTCTCTTGGGCTCGCTCTTCCACGTCCCGAACCCCGGATAGGGCTGCGGCCGAGGGAGGGGCCTCCGGGACATCTTTGGGCTGAGGCGGGGTCGGAATGCTTGTCGCTGGCACCTGAGCGCTGACTGGGGTGACTTTCTGGGCGCTGCCGTTGGGGGACCACCAAGGGCGCCCGTCGCTGACCTGAATGCCGCTGCCGGTAGAGTCCAGCGTGATCTGGCCCCAAAAGTCGGTGCGATAGATGGCTACTTCCTGCCTCTGGAGGGCCTCCAGGGTCAGCTCGCCGGGGTGTCCATAGCGGTTGTCCTGGCCGCTGGAGATCAGGGCAATGTCCGGATCCACCTGGCGCAGAAAGGCCGCTGAGCTGCTGTGATTTGACCCGTGGTGGGCCACCTTGAGCACATCACATTGGGGTACTCCACCGCGGGAGACCTCCACCTCGGTCGGAGCCTCGGCATCCCCCATGAACAGGAAGCAGTCATCGCCGTGGTCAACCTGCAAGACCACGGAGTTGGAGTTTAGGTCCGAGCGTGTCCCGCGGAGGTAGCTGTTGCCGGGCCAGAGGACCTTGATGGTGATTCCATCGTCCAGCGTGATGACCTCTCCCCACTCGGCCCGACGATGGGAGACCCCTTCGTCAACCAGTGACTCCATCAGGCTTGCGTAGCTGTGTGTGGTGTGCTCGAGACCCGAATCCAAGTAGAGCGCGATCGGCAGATGCCGGACGACAGCCTCCATTCCACCCATGTGGTCGGTGTGCGGATGCGAGGTCACCACGAGCTCTAGCTCGCGGACGCCCAAGGTCTCCAGCTGTTGGTAGACCACTGCGCCCTTTTTGCCAGCGTCGATAAGGACGTTCTTTCCGGCCGGGGTCTGCAGCAGTATGGAATCGCCTTGGCCCACATCCAACATGTGGACCTGCATGGTTCCGGCCGTCGCCGTGGCGAGGAGACTGAGAAGGGGCAGCATGGCCAGGCCCTAAAGCGCTTGGAAGTGCAGGGTTCGCAGCGAGTAGTCGTAGCACCCAGCGTAGCGGGTCCCGCCGATCACGACGGTCTCGTTGTGGAAGCCCAGACCGCCGTCTTCGGCCACCATGCTGGTGGTCCATGCCGAACCGTCAAAGCTGGCCTGCATCATGTTGTTGTCTGAGCCGTCAAAGTAGAGAATCCCGGGGTAGCTTCCGTTTTCGAAGATCTCGGTGTCCGCGCCGCGGAACTCGCCATCGTCGATGACTTCGGTGCTCCAGGTGCCGCCGGGGGTGCCCCGCGCCAGGACCAAGTCCCAGTTGGTCTGGTCCTGGTATGCGATGAGAACCTCTCCGCCACTCACCAAGATACTTGGCCAGGTACCTACGTCACCCTCGCTGGCGACGACTTCGATGTCGAAGCTGCTACCGGACCCTGTAGCCAGTTTCAGGTCGCCATTGGCTGCGTCATAGTAAGCAATGTACTCGGTTCCACCGTCCACATAGAGGTGCGCGTACTTGCCTACATCTGCATCCATGGGTTCTGTACCGGTATCGTCGGGGACGTAGTCCTCGCCCTCGTCGATGATGGAGCCAGCCCAGGCGCTGCCGTTCCAGCGGGTCAGGCGCAGGTGTCCTTTTCCTTGGTCATAGTGCGCGGCCGCGGGGTTCCCGTCGGCGCCCATGGCCAGGGAAGAGAAGCGGCCGGCATTTGGGGTCGAGCCCCCGCCGGTATCGGCCAAGCCGGTCTCCCAGTCGTCCTTTCCGCCGCGCAAGGCGTAGAACAGGTTGCCGTTTGTGGCGTCGTAGTAGGTGATCCAGACGTCTTCACCGTCGATGAGCATCGAGGTGTATTTGCCTCGATCGCCGACATCCAATCCGTTCTCGTCCGCGAAGCCGTCGATTCGCTCCTCGGTCCAGTTCACGCTTTCTCCTTCGAAGGCACCCAGGGCGAAGGTCAGTCCACCCTTGGTACGGTCGTAGTAGCTGACCGCTGGCTGGCCGTCGTAGACGCCCATGGACAGGTACTGACCGATGTCATGGGGATCTTCGAGGGTGGGCTCGACCAGGTTGACCGGATCCTCTCTGCAACCGCAGCCGATGGAGAGCAGGGCGCCGGCGGCCAAGCCGGCGAGAGGAATCAAGTGCAGTGCGCGCATGGGGCTTCCTGGCGGATAAATCGCAGCGGATAAGCCCAAAGGCTACCTCTCAAGTGGAGGGCTGTCAACGCGCGAGGCCCGGCCTGGCGCGTTGTTGAGCGCATGCGGTTTGTGGAGTGTAGCTCAGGGGCTGCACGTCCACGGCGATGGTTCTGAGCTCCACTAGGGTCATCCGCGCCATGGCTCAGTTGTTGCCCGGGGGGCATGAGAGAGAG
>CAJQPC010000009.1 GCA_905480105.1 uncultured bacterium
ACTGCCGTCGGAAACAACGAACAGGTCTTCGCCATCTGCAGCAATGGTCACGGCCAACTCACTCACAACAACCCGTACGACCTCGTCGCCTTGGGCATCTTCGAAACGTTCGAAGACGAAGTTGCCTTCGAGTTCCTGGCCAGCTGCGATCACGGTGGCGTCGGTTACTTCGAGGCGTACAGACGGTGACGGGCTGGTGGTGTCGATCGCGAGGTTGAACGTGCCAGCGATAGCGAAGTCAGGGGCGCCAGCGACCGTAACGGTGAGGCCATTGATGTCGGCGAGGACACCATCGGAGACGATAACCAGAGATGAATCGGTGGCAGTGGTGATGCGGATTGGTTCGCCAATCGAAACCGCAAGGTCGCTCACGGTAACGACGACCCGAGGTGCACTCAGGTCAAGACCCTCGGGACCGACCAATGGGTCGAATGCGGCGTTGCGATTGAAACGCGTGTCGGGGTCGGTGGTGGGGTCGAGAAGGCCGACATCGCCAGCGGCAACTTCGAATCCGACGGCCGACGCCTCGATGGTTACCCCAGCAATCGAGAGGACGGGGTCGGTGACTGTTCCTCGGACGTAGTCGCCGGTGCCAGCAACGACGAGTACCGGCGTGCTGTCGATATCGAGGGTCTGATCGGTGTTGGTTGTATTGAACTCGGCAGACACGGTGCCGGAGATCTCGAACTCATCGCCCAAATCTGGGCCGAGCACATCGGCGTTGCGGAGTGCGCCAGCAACGCCGTCTTCGGTAAAGCGCAGGGCAAAGTCGGCGTTGGCGAGTCCGAGGACTCGGGTGGTGCCTGCATTGATTGCCAGGTCGAGGTTGACGCCGGATACATCGATGTTTGCGCCGCTCTTGGCGAAGGACAAACGGTCGGCAGTGAGCACATTGTCGAGGACTGTGAGGGTTGCATCGGCGATGTCAACTCGTGCATAGGTTGTGCCGATTTCGCCGGCGATGTCGACCGTGTCGATGACCTCGGTGCCATCGTCGAGAATGTCGGTGACGATGTCGAGTTGAGCCGCAGCACCGGTTGTGTTGACAGCGATGCCCACGGTGCCTTCGAACGAGATCGCATCGAAGGCAGCGTTGGTAGCTGTTGGCGTGCTTAGTGATTGACCGGGTCCGGTGAATGTGCCGTTCACCGTGGCAGCAACAAGGCCTTCGGCGGTGAAACGTGCGGCGAAGTCAGCATCGGCCAATGACAGGATTTGCGTGTCGCCGACGGCAAGGACGACGCCCAAGTCGGTCGCCCCGACGGACACGGAGTCGGTGTCGCCGTCGTATTCGAACGTCCACAGGTCGGCGGAGAGTTGGGTGGTGAGTGCGGTGAGTTCAGCGTCGGCGATGCGTACCTGCACGAATGGCCCGGCAGCGATCGCCACCGGTGCGCCCGCAACATCGATGGTGGCGGCCTGATCGCTGGTGTTCACCAAGACAGAGGCCCGAGTGTCGACGCCGCCGATGCTGATACCAGTAGCGGCAGGTCCCTGGAACTCAGCATCGAGCACAGCTGCGGCAACACCATCGGGACTGAAGACGAAGCCAATGTCTGCGTCTTGGATCTCGATGACTCGCACGCCGCCTGCTTGGAGCGACAGGCCAACACCCTGGCCGTCGACGACGACGGTGTTGCCGCTGCGTTCAAAGCTCAAACGTTCAGCGCTGAACTCTGCTCCCAGGACGGTGAGCTTTGCGGTGCCACCTGGTGTGTCACCAGTGACTTCGAAGCGCACGAACGGTGAGCCGAGTGGTGCACCAGGCAGAGTGACTGTTTCCGCATTCACGGTCACAGTTTGTGATGTCGACAGCGTGTTGATCTGAAGGGAAACGACGGCGTCGTCAAGGGCGATACCAGGAAGGTTGGGCCCAGTGACCTGCGCTTCGGCGACGACACCAAAGACGCCCCGATCGGTAACGGTCACGTCGAAGCTGGCATCGTCTATGCGCACGATCCGGGTACCAGCGACAGCGAGTTCAGCATCGACGTCGGTGCCGGTGAGTTGCACGATGGCGCCATCGTTGAGCTGTGTAAAGGTGAGCGAACCGGCACTCAATGTGGTTCCAACGATGTTGATGGTGGCTTCGGTTACGGCCACTTTGCGCTCATCTGCGGCAATGGTCACGGCCTCGGTGACCGGTGTGCCGTCGGCAAGGAAGTCGACGGTCACGTCAACCACTCCCCCAGTGCCGGTTGTGTCAATAGCGAACGCAACCACGCCACCGAGTTCGAAGTCTCCGCCAAAATCGGGGCCGAGGATTTCGCCGTTGAGAAGGGCGCCGATCAACCCATCGTCGGAAATCTCGAACCCAAAGTCGGCTTCTTGCAGGCCAATAACTCGCTTACCGTTGGCCCGCAGCGTGAAGCCACCGCCTTCACCAGCAAGGGTGACCTTGTTGGGAGCGTCGCTGGTGAACAACAAACGGCGGGCCGTAATTTCGAAACCGGCCACCGAGATCAGGGCACCGAGTGCAAGGAATGAGAACAGCGGACCGACCGGAACATCGAACGGAAGGTCTTGTGGCGTTTCGTGGGTATTGGCGAGGATGCCATACGTACCTGCGATGGTGATGCCGGGAACATCGACGTCCACGGTGGCCACACCATCTGCGGCAACACCGATATCGGTCACGACGAGTTGCAGCTGACCATCGGTCACCGTCAGCATACCTTCGAAGTCCATGCGTAAATCGGAGACTTCGATGATGAGTACATCGCCAGAATCGGTCGTTGACTTCTCGATGAGTGCGTTGCCCTCGAGGGTCTGGGTTACACCACCGACCGTAAGTTCTAGGTCGATATCGCTGGCTTCGATACGAATGAACGGGCCTGCTGGGACCACAACGTTGATGGTTTCATTACCGACCACGATGGAGGTGTCGACAGCAGTGCCAGTGGTGTTCAACATCAACAGGAACGTGCCATTGGCGAGAGTCAGGACATCACCAGGCGTGCTTAGGGTGACGTCGGCGGTGGCTTGGCCGACGACGCCAGCGGTGGTGATAAAGAAGGCGCCGCTTGCATCGGAGATAGTGAGCGTGGCATTGCCGTCGCTGGTGGCGATCTGTCCGAGAGCGTTGTTGAGGCCAACAGCAACCGTGGTTGCGCCCTCGGCGTCGGCAGCTCGTTCGAAGGTGAAGTCGCCAACAAGAGCCAACCCGCCAAGGTTCAGGCTCGCACCGGTGACGGCGAGGCGAAGGAATGGACCAGCATCAGTCGTATCGATCTCCAGCGAGATCGCGTCGATCGTTTGTGTAGCGCCGGTGCCAAGGTTGAGTTGCACACCGTCGGTATCAGGTTGGCCAGCGCCATCGACTGCCGCAGTACCGACAAGGCCATCTTCGTTGAGCACAAACATGCCGTCGGCACCGGTGATCGCAACGACGTCGGTACTGCCATCGCCCAATGCGAGCGAGACGTTGGCAAATGAGACCGTGACCTGCTTGGTTCCAGCGGTGGTGACATCGAAGCCAAAGTCACCAGTCAGTCGCTGGCCAAGGGCTTGGAGCACCACATTGGTGGCCTGGAAGGAACGATCGCCGACCTCTGCTTCGACGAACACTGAATCAGTGCTGCCGTCACTTGCAGTGAACGTGATCGACTGGCTGACGTCGGCCGGGGTGTTATTGAAGTCAACCGTTGCCGAGCCAGAGATAGTGACGCCGGCGACGCCGACTACTTCGATCGAACCCGCTGCGCTCACTGCGAAGTCACCGGCAGCAGTTTTGATCACACCGATGCGTGCATTGCGGAGCACGACACCGACGGCGTTGGGGTTCTCGGCAGCCGAGTTGGGATCGAGACGAAGTGGCCCACGGCCCAGGAATATCAGTGCGTTGTTGGCACCAAAGACTTCTTCGCCGTTGATCGTCTCGAACGTGACGTCGCCTTCGATAGTGATGAAGTCACCGATTTGTAGGTGAAGATCGGATCCAAAGAAGCTGAAGACATCGGCGTCGGTGGTGAAGATGATGGCGAGGGAACGATCGCCGAACTCGAGGAGCTCGTTAACAGCCTTGCCGGTGTTGTTAAATCGAACCCCGAGGTCGCCGGTAAAGGCCCCCGATGTGGCGGTTCCCGTTATGAATCCGGCGATTCCATCGTTGGTAATGAGGATGGCGCCGAAGCCGTTGTTTAGTCCGGCGGTGCCGTTGCTGATGGAAGCGTCGGCGATCGCAATGCGGGTAATGGTCTCGGTGCCGCCGTTGCCGTCGTCGCGCTCGGATTGGTCAAAGGTGAAGTCGGCCACGAATGCTGGCGACGAACCGTCAGCAGTGAACGTCGCAGTGGCACCCAGCGCTGTGAGCTGGAGGTACGGACCTGCAGGAAGGCTGAGTGTGACCGGCCCGGCTGAGCCCTCGAAGGTGTCGTCGATGCGAACCTCGAAGGTGTTCAGACGAATCGTGATCGCCGTTGATGTGATGCCCACGCCGGAGCCGAAGGTAGCGGTTGCACCGAGATCGGCAGCTACACCGGCTGGTGTTGCCAGGATGTCGCCGCTGGCGCCGCTTACGCTGGCCACGATGTCGCCATTCGGCAACTGCATGGTCATGGATCCGCCGGTGAAGGAAATGCGGGTCATGTGGTCGGCAGTGTTGCGTCCGGTCTCGGCGATATCGAAGGTTGCGGTAATCGACTGACCCAGCACCACAAGTGAGGCACTACCGCTGATTTGGAGCGTGTCGGCGCCGGTGTCGAGAGCGATATCGAGGTCGATGATCGAAATGTCAACGCCCGGAGCAGCAACGTCGATCGACTCAACCGCGATGGTGGCGCTCGTGGTGGTGCTGTCGATCAGCAGCGCTGCGTTATCGCCGGCGATCGACAAGACCGAGGTGGAGCCGTTGCCAAAGTTCAGCGACCAGTCGGTCACCGACACGTCGACGACGTCGGTGTTCTGGGTGAAGCTGATGTTCGCGGCGGTGAGTTCTTGACCGAGCAGCACGATGCTGACATCGGTTCCGCTGACGGCGACCTGGTTAGGTGCGCCCGGATCAAGGGTCACGGTGTAGGTACCGGCGACCGAGATTTGACTTGCGAGTGCAGCGGCGGCTACTTCAACCTGGCCGGTGACCGTGCCGGAAGCGCCGGCTGCACCTGAGCGGAAACTGCCGCTGCCGTTGGTGACTCGCAGCAGCGTGGCGGCGTTGCCGAACTCGATGGCGACCTGTTCAGCATCGATGCGGAGTTCGGTACCAGCCAGCTCGGCGGTGAAGATACCGGAGACTCGTTGGCCAAACACCGTGAGGTCAGCGACGTTGCCTGCTGAGCCGAGGGCGACCCGGACGTACGGCCCGGCTGGGAGACCGAGCTTTTCGGCGCCTGAGTTGAACTGGATGGCGCCGTCGATCGCGTCGCCGTAGATGGTGTCGGCAGCGGTGCCCCCACCGTTGGCGATCGTGAACGTGCCAGCGAAGTCTCCAGCGACGCCTTCGCTCGAGATGATGGCCGATCCCGCTCCGTCCGTGACGGTGACTCGGCCTGTGGGAAGTGCTCCGAGCGTGAGACCGACCGTGTCGGCGGCGATCGCTAGTTCGGTGGCACCGCTGTCGCCGGTTGAACGAGTGATGGTGTAGTTGCCGGTGAGTGTCTGTCCAGCAACAACCAGCTGAAGGCCATTGCCCTGAACTTGGTTCAGATCTGCAGCCACCGGCACGGTGTTGAGGGTTGTTGGCGCTCCGGTGTTGTTGTAGGTGACGATGACGGTTCCGGCGAGCGTTGCCCCGTCGATTCCGATGAGTGAAACTGCGCCTGTGGCATACAGAGCGAACGTTTCGCCGTCGCGTTCAAGGAATATCGAGACACCTTCGAGGAGCAGGCCTGCAGCAGCCGGGTTTCGCACATCGGGAGCGTCCAAGAGGAACGGTCCGTCGCCGATGAAGAGCGTGCCGTTGGTGACTTCGATGGTGTCAGAGCCAGAGAAGTCGACGGTGCCGATGACCGTGGCGAAGTCACCGATGGCGAATTCAGCTTCGATGGTGCCGAAGAATTCGAAGGTACCGTTCGCAATATCGAGCGTGAAGACGGTGCCGTTGAGGGTAATGATCGGGATGACGGCCGGTGCTGGTTCGGTCCCTGGTCGGGTGTTCACTCGGACACCGACAGAGCCGCCGATGGCGACTCCTTCGGTTTCGACCGACGCACGGCCCGACACCATGCCAACTACAGCATCGGGTGTGATCAGGAATGCACCCGAACCGCCCTGGATGCCTTGGCCACCGAATGTCACAAACAGGTTGTCGACGGCGAGAACGGTCTGGTCGTCGAGGCCCTGTTGGAACAGGAAGTCACCGCCGAGTGCAACGACCCCGACCGATGTGGCGAGTGTCGCCGTAGCGCCGAGTACCTCGATGCGAGCGAATGGGCCGCCGGGCAGAGCAAGTGTGATCCCATCAACGGAGACGTCGACCGCAGCTTCGGAGGTGTTGAAGGCGATGCGGCCGGTTCCGGCAAGCGACAGATCATCGATGTTCGTTGCCAACGTGCCAGCAGCAGTGCCGGCAAGTCCAGCATCGTCGAGCACAAACGTGCCGGAACCGTCCGAGACGCTCACCAGCGGGGCTGGATCGTCGTCTACGGAAAGCGCAAGCGATACATCGCTGGCATCAATCACCAGGACGTCTTGGCCAAACGAATTTTGCCCGGTACGAATGACTAGGTCGGCGCTGATGTCTGGTCCATCGAGACCAATGATGACATTGTCGGCGGTGACCTGTACGTGAGGTGTCGCGATCGTCGTATCGATATCGAGAGCGAACGTGCCGCCCAACGTGACGTTCGGCGTGTTCACGTGAACATCGACCGCGAACTGGGCAGCGATGCCATCGAGGCCGATCACAATTTCAGCTGGTACTGCGTCAGGGCCAGGGCCAGCCTGAATCGATGCGTCGATGATGCCACCAGCGAGCGAGACAGTGGTTCCCTCGAGACCGGTGATGCTCACGGTGCCATCGAGTTGAGGTTCCACGGTCACGGTTGGGAACGTGATCTGTTGTCCGAGCACGTTCAGTGAAAGGTTCGTACCGGTGAACGCGATAGGGACGGGGTCCGACGCTATTACTGCGGTGCGAGCGGTGACATCGGGAGCGTCGGTGACCGCTGGATCGCCCGTTGCGTTGCCAAGCATGTCAACACCGGTGTCATCGGGTTTGCCGAGTGTCGGGAATTGTTCGGTAGCACCTGCAGACAAGGTAACGATTCCCACTGCGTCGAGGTCAAAGCCCTCGACGATTGGACCTCCGTCGTCGCCAAAGGCTGGATTACCCGATCCAGGAACAAGGGACTGTGCAGCGTCGCCTGTGACCCGAATGAAGCGAATCTGCTTGGTCGGATTGGCTGGGCTGTCTGCATGGAATATGGCTGCGTCGAGGTCAAAGCCGTGACGAGCAAGCGCATTCGGTCCGTCAGGAGCGAGCGCATTTTTCCAGTCGGGATTGGGCAGGTTGAGCGGCGGTTGCGGATCGTTGGGATCACCGATCGGCTCTGGAAGGAACTGCTGACTGATGGTGCTCGCATCCTCGTCGCCAGCAATGGTTGTCGCAGCGACTGACGTGAGAGACGCCCAGTACACGCCGTCGAGGCTGACCTCCACAACAACATCGGTGATCGAGGCGCTTGTTTCATCGAACCGTTGGTACACGACGAAGTCGGCGTTGGCGGTGCCATCGCCCTGGGCGATGATCGTTGGCCGGGTGTCGAAGTCGACGGAGATGGTGCCATCGAACTCGACGCCAGGAAGCGCAGTCGAGAGTGTGCCGGTGAGCACACCACGGTCGTAGTCGGGTCCATTGTCTTCGCCGGTGATGAATGCACCGAAACCAGGCGTATGCCCGATCGTGATCGTCGATACCTCGAGCACGAGTTCAGCCGACGTGCTGCTTCCGGCTCCGAGAGCCAGGCGAGTACCTGCCGGGATGGTCAGCTCGAATACATTGCCATCGCCGCTGTTACCAAAGGTGAGTTCGTCGGTCCGAAGTGTGTTGCCAAACAACGTCAGCTCGGCGTTGGTTGCTGCGACGTTGAATGTGCCGTCTGGGCTGGCAAGAGCGAGCTCTTTGCCACCAACGGTGACTGTGCGATTCACTGGACCGCCGGTGGCGTTGAACTCCAGCGCAACGTCGGCCCGAGCCGAAACATCGATGTTTGCAGGGTCGATGTTTATCGAGCCGCTGACCTGGCCAGCAACACCGCTACCCGAGACGACGGCCATACCAGAGAGGCCCGTCAAGCTGAAGAAGTCGAAGTTGTTGTCGGTAGGGAGACCATCGGGGTCCGCAGGGTCCGGCTCGAAAGCCACAGGATCGAAGCTCAGGTTGTTTGCCGCGACAACCACGGTCGACTGG
>CAJQPC010000010.1 GCA_905480105.1 uncultured bacterium
ATGCAGGACCCGTGCCAACTATTCAAAAGACCAAAAACAGCGCCTTTAGGCAAAATCAGCCTAAAGTCGTCTCTTTTGAAGTGAGTATAAAAGTATCCATGGTATTTCTAAGCGGGTCAGGGAGCACCCTCCAAGGCTGGCTGGGCCGTTGGGACCGTGACTTGGGGCGCGCTTGGTTCGATGGGTGTAAAGGGCCGCTCAGCGACTCCCAGTGTGAGCTCACCTTTGGCGGCCATGCGGATTCTCTCGTGAAGCTGGGTCAGAGCGATGTTCCGGTTCAGCTCTTTGCCCTCCATGCCCCAGAGCACGAAGGAAGCGTAAAAGTCTTGGCTCGGGTACCACTGGAAGCGGTCGCCGTAGACGAAGCCCAGGCGAAAGCGCTTGTCCAGGGCGACATCGAAGATGTCCATGACGGGGGGCTGGACTTCTCTCTCTACCCATTCGGGCTGCTTTTCCAGCCATTCGTCCATGCGACGCTCCTCGCGCTCCCTGGCCTGCTCGCTGACCTCGTTCCAGGTGCGCTGGTCGAAGGGGGAGATTGGCTCGCCTAAGCTCTCCAAAGCAAAGTAGCGGCCGCCAGGGTGGAAGTGAATCGTGCTGGCGTCGTCGAATAGGTAGAGCATGGAGCCGTCGGTCTGGTAGACCTTGACCTGTTCGCCGGACTTGACGCCGATGAGTTGTAGCGAAGCGGAGTAGGTGAAGTTCTCCACGTCCTCGCCCAGCCATTCAAAGACCCGTTCGCTCTGGCTGGTGTCAAAGCTGGCCCGGAATACCTGGCGCTTTCCATCCTTCAGCCCGGTGTAGAGAACGGTGTTTCGTGTGCCGTCCGAGTGAAGGTCCGCGGGGTCTTGGATCCCGCTCAGGGTAACGGTGTTCATGTTGGCCTGGACCCTGTCAAAGAGCACCAAGCGGGGGTCGGTACCGCCGACGGCAGGCCCGAGGGGGAGCACCAAGAGCTCGGGGCTGAGCCATGCGACAGGTGCGACGGGCACCTCGGTGGGCAGAGCCGCAACTTCCTTGGTCTCGCCGTTCATGATGTGAGCGGAGAGGGGCATCTGAAAGTAGAGATTTACGCCGTCTGGTGCCCAGGCGAAGCTCACAAAGTTGTTGGAGCCGCAGGGCTCGAAGGCGGTCTGGATATTGTGCTTGGAGGTGAGCATTCGAATTTCACCCTCCATACACTCTTGGTAGGCGAGGTAGACGTTGTTCGAGAAACTACCCTGGTCGTAGGCCTGGTCACGGTCGCAGGCCGTCGTTGCGAGAAGGGCGGCAAGGGCGGGAATGCAAAAGTTTCTCATGGTCATGGGCGTCTCCGGAGTCCAAGAGCCAGGGCAAGCCACCCTGCACTCCAAAGAGGCAGGGGGCCCGGGCTGTGGGAGCACCCGCCGTAACCCTGCACTGGTCCCCATGCCTGAGCAGGGGTTCCGGTGTCGATTGTGTCGGCTTGCGTGCCCGGGTCCAACTCCGTGGTCCCCAGCAGGTCCACGATCGTCAGTGCTTCTCCTTTGGACAAGAGCAGTAGGTCCAAGGTTCCACCCTCCTGTGGAATGGCAGGCGCTTGGGCCACCAGCAAGCTTTCGTTCTCGGAGAGAATTTCGAGCTCCACCAAGCCCCGGGTGAGGCCGGAAAGGGCGAATATACGGCTGCCAGGTCCCAAGCCTTGGGCGCGCACGACCAAGGTGTCACCTGAGAGCTTGGCCTCTTCCAGCTGAACCAAGCCCCCCTGTGCGCCAACAAGCAAGGCATTGGGCAGAACGCCTTGGGGATGCTGGATGGTCCACGGACCGGGAATGAGCAGCGCCGGATCTACGGTCCAGCCCTGGGGGCCGGGCTGCAGGTCGACCGTTTCGGCTCCGGGACGGCTCAACGTCAGTACCTCTTCTGTGTTCAACCCAGGAATCGACAAATTCTGGAAATCGCAACAGGCCAACAGGGCAGGCTCAGGACGAAAGTCCAGGATTGAATTAGATTCCATGGGCACAAAAATTTCCGTGCTCAGGTCGGCTGGCAGCCTGAGCTCAACAGTCTGGGTGGTGTAGCCGGGGGCTTGGACCTGCAGCTCGTAGACACCGGTCTCCAGGATGCGCCACGCCATACCGTCGGGGCCTGTGTAGAAATCGCTGGCCCGTGTCCCTACGCTGAGCTGGGCCTGCAGGGGCTGGCCGCTGTCTGCGTCTCGCACCTCTACTCGGAGGGGCACAGGAGTCGTCAGCATGTCGGCGATGGCACTCAGGTGCAGGGCGAGCAGTTCTTCAAGTTGCTCAGGGGGGGGAGCCTTCTCAACCCAGGCCTCTAAAGTGAACTCCATGGTCCCCCTGCGTCCAAGAGACCAGTCGTTGGAATCGCCGCTTGTCACGTACCAAGCGGCCCCATTCGTGATGTAAAAGTCTGGGTCTGGGCAAAGGGCTTCGTAGCGCTGTGCGAGCCCTTTTAGTCTGGACTCGTCGGGGGAGAGGGTGGTGGTGTAGTTCCAGGGCCAGCCCAGGTTGAACGCGCCCGCATGGATGCTCAAGCCGGCGTGGTGGCTGCTGTACAAGGAGAGGGTGCGTACGCTGCGGCTTTCGGGCTCAGAGAAAGGGGCAGGCCCACGGAAGGTGCCATCACCCCACTGAAAGCCGTAGTTTCGGTTTAGATCCACTCCATTGGCGTTGTAGCGTGAGCCCTGGGCCAAGCCGTCGGGATTTACCGCCGGGACCAGCGTGATGTGCAGGCTGTCGATGAGCCCCTCCCAAGCACCCTTGTTGTCCAAGAGGGCTTTGGCCACCTCCATGGCCAGCTCGCTGGAGATCGCCTCGTCGCCGTGGTGTGCGCCCGTGATGCGCCACCTTGGAGCGTTTGTCGGGCCCATCTCCAGGCCCAGGATTGGCCGTCCGTCAACACTCTCACCGAACTGAACCAGGTCGACGAGGGGAGAGGAATCGGCCATCGCGGCCAGCTCGCTCTCAATCTGCTCCGGGCTGCGGTAGCCGGCAAAACTCTTGGTCGTCAGTCCGACTGGCAAGGTCAGGGTGTCGAACTCGGCCTGGATGCCCGGCCAGTTGGCGGTGGTCGCGTGCATGAGTACATAGTCGCCGTCGATGCCTTCGGCGAAGTGGGCGCCTAAGCGCTCCGCACGCTCTCGCTGGCCCTGGGTGGGGAGCTTGACCCAGGCTTCTTGAACTGGGGGTGGGCCGGCCAGGGCGGTAGCGAGGAGGAGGAGCACGGATGGATTGTACTTCTCTAGGGCCCGGCCTGCGAGCTTAGCGACATTGCAGGCGGTGGCCGGAGAGGCTCTCCCTGCCTACCCGTGCAGACTGGTGGGGCTACTCTCCGTCTACCAAGGCCGGAGCCGCCGCTTCCCCATCGGGATCCATCGCATCCAGCTGGGCCACCAGGACGTCTCTCTGGGCGTTGAAGGCTGTGCGTTCGGCAACAGGCATGGTGTCGGTGGTCGGTAGCTCCACCTTCATGGCGTCCACAGCCTTGCCATTCATATGCAGTTCGTAGTGCAGGTGGGGGCCGGTGCTCATCCCGGTGTTGCCCGAGAGAGCGACGACCTGGCCCTGTTCTACCTTCTGGCCCTTCTTGACCTTGAAGGAGGAGAGGTGGCTGTACTTGGTGATGCGGCCGCCTGCGTGCTTAATGACCAAGTGGTTGCCGTGGCCGCCGTGCTTCTTGGCCACAGTGACTACGCCAGCTCCGGTGGCTTTGACGGGGGTGCCGCTTGGGCAGCCAAAGTCGGTACCCAGGTGCTTGCGCTTCTTCTTTAGGACCGGGTGGTAGCGGCCGCCGTTGAAGTTGCTGGTCACGCGCGCAAAGTCCAGTGGGGAGCGCAAGAAGGGTTTCTTGGCTGCGGTGCCGTCGGGGTGGTACCAGCCATCTTTACCGTCGGCGTGCACAAAGTGGATGGCGGTGAAGACCTGGCCCTTGTTCTCCAGACGCACAGCCTGTAGCTCGCCCATCTTCACGTACTCGCCGCCGCTGTACAGGTCGTCTCCAATGACGGAGAAGCGAGCACCGGCTTGCAGCTCGGTGTTGAAGTCCACGTCGAAGCGAAAGACGTTTGCGATCCGCATAATATCAGCAGGCCGTAAGCCGGCATTCACTGCCGATTGCCACAGGCTGCCCTCGACCGTGAGTACGCGTTGTCCGGCCATGTGTGCGTAGACTACTTCTTCAATCCCGGCCGACGGCGACTCCCCGGAGAGATCGACGACGAGGGTCCGGTCTTCGTCCAAGACGTAGCGCAAGAATACGGCTCGGTCCTCAGACTCCCGGTCCAGGGTGAAGTGCAGGTCCTTGCCCGCCCAGATGCTGGTCAGATCTACCCAGGGGGCCGCCGCTTCGACCACGGCGTCCACCTGGTGCACGCCGTATTCGGGCAGGATGCTTCCCAAGGCCTGGCCCTTGCGGATGCGGTGACTCACGTCACGAAAGCGCGGGTCAGGCTCCGGCTCGGGGGCTACCTCAACGAGCACATCAGACGCGCTCATAGCAGCTGCGTTCCCCTGGAACATGCCGTCCATACCCGACCAAGATGGCCACGGAACCATGACCATCACGGCGACCCCAAGCGAAGACACCATTGCTGTTGCGAGGATACGAGCGCGAAGCGTTGACATGAAAAGGCCCAGCTACGATGAATAGACGAGGAATTGACCCATACTATAGCGGATCTATTAAGAAAAGCTAAAGATCCATGGGGCAACAGACTCCCTTGACCTGTCTTGGTTTAGCCCCGCCAGCCACGCCTCCCAGGCCAATCCACGTTCGAGCGGTCTGCTCCAAGCTACCGACAGCGCTCCGCCCGCTGCCTTAGTGGTGTTCAGGTCGTCGTGGGTACAAGGTACGACAGAACCCGCGCTATTCTGAGATCGGGCCCATCATCCACACTTGGTTCTTACTGAGACCTAGCAGACTCAGGGCGTACTCGTAGCGCTTTTTGAGTGGCACTTCGAAGAGCAGAGCGGGGTCGATCTCGGCGTAGAGCCAGCTCCCACCTTGGATCTCTTTTTCCAGCTGGCCGGGGCCCCATCCGCTGTAGCCCAGGCAGAGAAGAAAGGGCTCTCCCTGACCCAACACCTTCTCAAGGTGCTCCTGGCTGGCTGTGATGGAGACCCCGGGCTCTGGGTTCCAGCCCATGCGCTCGTCCACTGGGCCGCCAAAGACCAGATAGCCGTTGTCCTGCTGGACTGGGCCACCGAAGAGCACCGGGGTGGGCTCGACGGGGGTGGGCATGGCCAGCTGTTCGGTGACGGACGACAGGTCCACCCGAGTGGGCCGGTTCACGATTGCACCCATGGCCCCCTCGCTGTCGTGGTGCCAGATCAACACCACGGTCCCCGCAAAATTGGGGTCTCTCAGCTGTGGGGAAGCGATGAGAATGCCCGGCTTTTCAGCCGGAGAAAGTTCACTCATCCCGTCGCCACAGGCGCCTTGAGCTGGGTGAAGGCGTTGCCTGCGTCTTGCACGATTTCTTCGGTAATGACCACCTCCTTGAGGTGCTCCTGAGAAGGAATTTCGTACATGATCTCGAGCATGACCTTTTCCATGATGGAGCGTAGGCCACGGGCACCGGCCTTTCGGGTCACCGCCTCGTTCGCGATTGCGAGCAGTGCGTCATCGGTGAAGCTCAGCTTGACCTTCTCGAACTTGAAGAGCTTTTGGTACTGCTTGACCAAGGAGTTTTTGGGCTCCTTGAGGATGTGCACCATGTCTTCGGCTTTGAGCTGCTCCAATGTGGCTGTCACAGGCAAGCGGCCGATGAACTCCGGAATCAGCCCAAAGGTGGTCAGGTCCTCCGCCTGCACCTGCTGGAGGGTTACCTCGCGCTCGGCCTCAGTGTTGCCTACTGACTTGATGAAGCCCACCGTACGGGTGCCGACGCGCTCCTCAATGACCTTTTCCAGGCCCTCGAAGCTGCCGCCACAGATGAACAGTATGTTCGTGGTGTCGACCTGGACGTACTCTTGATTGGGTAGGCGCTTGTTACCGCGCACCTGGATGTTGGCCATGGTGCCTTCGAGGAGCTTGAGCAGCGCTTGCTGCACGCCCTCGCCAGACACGTCCCGGGACACCGAGCTGTTGCCGTTCTTACGGGCCAATTTGTCGATCTCGTCGATGTAGACGATGCCCTTGACCGTGCGCTCCAGGTTGTTGTTGGAGGCCTGGTAGAGGTTCAGGATGATGTTTTCGACATCCTCGCCGACGTAGCCAGCTTCGGTCAGGGTGGTGGCGTCGGCCATCACGAAGGGAACGTCCAAGAAGCGCGCGAGAGTTTGGGCCAGCAAGGTCTTGCCGGTTCCAGTGGGCCCGATGAGCAAGACGTTGCTCTTTTGGATCTCCACTTCTGTGCCGGCTGCGTTCTTTTTGTTGTGCTCCAAGCGCTTGTAGTGGTTGTACACCGCCACGCTGATTTGGCGCTTGGCTTGGTGCTGGCCGATGATGTAGTCGTCCAAGAACGCCTTGATCTTGGCGGGAGGTGGCAGCTTTTGGTGCCCCCAAGCGATGGGCTTTTGGCCAGAGTCTTCCCGAATGATGTCCAAGCAGAGCTTGATGCATTCGCTGCAAATATAGACGTTTGGCCCGGCAATGATCTTGTCGACTTCGCGCTGTGGCTTGTGACAGAAAGAGCATGAGAGCCCGCCGGGATTACTGTACTTCGCCATTCCATCCTCGCGCAGCGCGATCGTTTCCTGATCTTATAGCCCCGAGATCGGGCGCGTCAAAGTCTTCGGCATATCGGATGCCAAGCTGTAGCCGTTCCTACACCCGGCTAAGATAGTTCTTTGAGTAAAGGGCCCGTACATGAGCGCTGGTGCTGACTTCTACGCTGTCCTGGGGGTAACGAGGGACGCGAGCATGGTTGAAATCAAGAAGGCCTACCGGGCCTTGGCCCGAGCTTTGCATCCGGATTCGGCGGGGCCAGATCCGGAAAAATCCCAGCGATTCAAGATGGTTACCCATGCATACGAGACCCTTTCAGATCCTGGGGCTCGGGCGAACTACGACCGGCGTTTTCAGCGACGCACGCCCGGTCGCATGGCGGGTGGATTCCGTCCTTGGGACGCCCATCAACCCAAGGCAAGCCAGGAGAAGGGATCGGTACCAAGCTTGGACGAGCTCTTTCGAGAGGACTTTGGCTTTGGTGCTAAGCGGCCGAGAAACCCCGGCGGATCCTCTGGCAATTCCGCGTCAAGTGGGGCGAGATCTGGCGCTCGTTGGCACGAAGGTGGCGCAAGTGTGCGAGGACGTCCGGCCGATGCTGGGACGAAGAACACCGGCTCCAGCAGCACACAGCCCAGCGAGTCCCGACCAAACCAAGGAAGCTACGGCGGGCACGGAAACCAGGTAGGCCAGGACATTAATCGTGTGGTCGATGTACCAGTGGACGTACTGGAAAAAGGGGGAACAGTCACCCTCCACTACACCCGCATGCGGCGCACCGATGATGGGCGCGGTCTATACGAGTATGACGAGATCTATGATCTGAGAGTGCCCCCTGGGATGGCTCATGGGGGGACGCTGCGTGCCCGGGGCTGGGGACATGCAGGATTAGGCGCCGTTCATGGGGACTTGGTCTGCGACATCCGAGCCGTGGGCGGTGAAAAAAACAGGGCTGCCGCCAAGACCACGATCAAGGGTGGCCCCGTCGAGGAGGTGCGCCTGGACCTAAGTGTGGCCCAAGCGCTCTTGGGGGGAAGAGTGGAGATCCGAACGCCCCAAGGGCCTGTAAAGCTGACTGTCCCTCCTTGCACAAGCGGCGGCGCGGTATTCCGCCTGAAGGGACGCGGGGAGCTCGATGCCAGGGGCCAGGCCGGAGACCTACTGGTGCTCCTGCGCATTGTGGTGCCTTCTGTGCTGGACGATGAGAGCATCGCTTTGATCCAGCGCTTCGCAGAATTAAACGACTGATTCCGCTGCCTGTGGCGGGTCTTGAGACCGTTTAGTTCTGCTGACGTTCCAAGGTTAAGTTGGGATAGAGCAGGTCAAAAATCTGCTCTACGTCGTTGGCATAGTGAAGGCTCAGATCGCCGAGCAGTGCAGGATCTAAGTCCGCCAAGTCCACTTGGTTGGCCTTGGGCAGTAAGACCGCGCTCATGCCCGCTCGGCGCGCTGCGAGTACCTTCGCCTTTACCCCGCCTACGGGCAGTATCTGGCCGCGCAGGGTGATCTCTCCGGACATGGCCAAGCCCTTCGGTAGGCTGCGGTTGAGCATAAGCGAGCTCAGTGCGGCCAACATCGCCACGCCGGCGCTTGGACCATCTTTGGGGATGCTTGCGCTGGGGCAGTGCACATGGAAGTCCTCCCTCTTGAAGCGGCTTGAAGCGATGCTTAGCTGGCGTGACCGGGAGCGCAGCAAGGACATGGCGGCCTGCACTGACTCCTTCATCACGACTCCCAGGGAGCCCGTGAGCTGGAGCTTGCCGTCTCCGTCGTCAAAGCCGGCGGCCTCGACGTGGAGGACCTCGCCACCCGCTGGGGTCCAAGCCAGGCCCAGCGCTACTCCAGGGCGCAGGGCCCCTTCGGTGAGTGTCTGGCGAAAGGGCGGCGGACCAAGCAGCTCAGCGAGGTGCTTCTCGCGGACCAAAAGAGCTCGTTTCCGGCCCTCTACGAAGCGCAGCGCCATGCGCCTGTAGATGCGACCCAACTGCCGCTCCAGCTCGCGCACACCGGGCTCCCGGGTGTAGCTACGGACAAGGGTCGTCATGGCCGTGGGTGAAATCCGAAGCTGAGACTCGGTCAGACCCACGCGCTCCCGGACGCGTGGCACCAGGTGCTGGCGGGCAATCTGCGTCTTCTCCTCCTCGATGTACCCAGGCAGGCGGATGACCTCCAGACGGTCCAATAAGGCCGTGGGGATGCTGTGCTCTACGTTGGCGGTGGCGATGAACAGCACCTGCGACAGGTCGAAGGGCACCCCCAGATAGTGATCCTCAAAGCGATGGTTTTGGCTGGCATCTAAGACCTCCAACAGGGCCGCCGCTGGGTCCCCGCGTTCCCCGGAGAGCTTGTCCATCTCGTCCAAGACCAGGACGGGATTGCGGGTGCCTGCCCTGCGAACGGCTTGCATGATTCGACCGGGTAGAGCTCCGATGTAGGTTCGCCGATGGCCCCGAATCTCCGCCTCGTCTCGCACGCCGCCCAGGGAGACTTTTTGAAACTCACGGCCAAGGGCTTGTGCTGTGGTGGCTGCCAAGGATGTTTTGCCGACGCCCGGGGGGCCGGTCAGGCAGAGGATGGCGCCGCGGGCGTTGGGGTTGAGTTGACGCACCGCCAAGTACTCGAGCAGTCGCTGCTTGGGCTCCTCCAGTCCATAGTGGTCGCCATTCAGGATGGTACGTGCGTGGCCCATATCGTTGTCGTCGACGGTGCTTCGGTCCCAGGGAAGATCGGCGATGGTATCCAACCAAGTGCGCGTCACGCCGTACTCTGCGGCATCGGTGGGCAGCATGCGAAGACGGGCCAGCTCGCGCTCAGCCTCCTCCAGAACCTCTGCGGGCAAGTTGGCGGACTGCAAGCGCATTGCCAGTCGGTCCAGGTCGCTCTTGCCCGAGGGTTGTCCCAGCTCAGCTTGGAGGACGGTGATCTGCTCTTTCAGAAAAGCATGACGTTGCCGGCGGTCCATGGTCATGCGCGCTTGCTGCTGGATGTCGTTGCTCAGGTTCACCAGCTCCAGTGCCTTGGTCGCTTCCAGGGCGAGCACCTCAAGGCGGCTCAGCAGGTCGACCTCTTCAAGCAAGACTTGTTGCATGGGGACCGGCAGCTGGAGCATTCCAGCGGCGTAGTCGGCCAAGCGCTGTGGGCCCTCGTCCATTGGGGGGGCAGCACCCATTTCGGTGGGACGGCGAAGGTCGGATCCCAGAAGCTCTTCAAGCACTTGTCGCAAGTAGGCTTCGCCTACACCGATCTGTACGGGATCTCCCGGACTGTCCGCCAGGTCCATGACTTGGCACCACATGCCCCGCTGAACCGTTTTCTTTTCTCCGCTGCGGACCACTCGACTGTGACCCTGAACCAGGATTCGCAGGCTGCCGTCGCCCAAGGTCACGCTGCGCAGAATCTTCCCCAAACAACCGACCTCTGCCAGTTGTTCGCCGACCTGTGCGAAGCAGGCCAGGGGAAGATCCTTGTCGACGGCCTCTGCCAGGGCGAGGAGCGCGTCAGGCTCACTGACCAGCATCGGGCGAAGCATGCCAGGGAAAAGGACGAGACCGTGAAGGGCGAGAGTGGGGTGGCTTTGCATGAATGCCTTAGGCTCTGAGTTACCCTTACTTGTGTGGAGCTTCCCGCTACTTTTGGGTCCTACCAGCTGCTGGAGCGCATTGCGACCGGTGGCATGGCCGAAGTATTCCTTGCGCGCAGCTTCGGTGTGGAGGGTTTTGAGAAGCGGTTGGTGATCAAGCGCATTCTGCCTCAGCTCGCCCGCAGCCAACATTTCATTACCCTTTTCGTGCGCGAGGCCAAGATTTCCTCGTTGCTGCACCATCCCAACATCGTGCAGGTTTTTGACCTGGGCCGGGTAGCTGAAGATCACTACATCGCCATGGAACACATCCATGGCCGGGACCTGACCCGGACCCTGCGCCGCTTGCGTGCCAATCAGCAAATCTTGCCCCTGGCGGTGGCTATTTACGTGATTGCCAATGTGGCTCGCGGGCTGGCTTACGCACATACGAGAGTCGATATAGAAGGACAAACCTCGCCTATTGTTCATCGAGATGTGAGCCCGCACAACGTCATTTTGTCTTTTCTGGGGGAAGTCAAGCTTGTGGACTTCGGCATCGCCCGTCTGGCCAGTGAGCTGGAGAAAGAAGGGGAACGTGGTGCACCCGGGGGCGGTAAGTTTGCCTACATGAGCCCGGAACAGGCCGCGGGCGGAAGGGTCGATCACCGCAGCGATCTCTTCTCTTGCGGGATCGTGCTCTGGGAAATGTTGGTGGGGCATCGGCTCTTTCAGGCTGAAGATCCCGAGGAGAAGCTCCGCTTGGTTCGGGAGGCGGTGGTGCCGGACCCCCGCCTGCACAACCCCGAAGTGCCAGATCGACTCTGGGAGATCCTCCAAAAAGCCTTGGCTAAAAATCCGGCCGATCGATACTCCAGCGCCAGTCTGATGGAGGAGGACCTTCGGGCCTTGCTCTTCGACTCGGGCATGCGGGTAGACGATGCTGCGCTGGGTGCTTTCCTTCGGGATCTCTTCGGCGATGAGCTTGGGCCGGACCCCGGGGTCACCCAGCTCCAGAACTTGGCCGCCGAGCTGGCGCGCGTCCAAGAGGAGCGCGGCACGGCCAGCACGGGTCACAGCGGCTCTACGGGCTCGGAGACCACGGGGGGGGGCTTAGGTCGTTTGCTGGGCGAGAAGAAAAACGTGGCGGTCGTGGTCGCCGAGCTGGTGGGCCTGACCGATGCCAGCGCCATCATGGAGCCCGAGGAGGTGCTGCGCCAGCAGGACGTGGTCATGCGGGCGGTGCGAAAGTTGGCGAACCGCTACGACGGTTGGTTGGACGCCTTTTCTCACGACACGCTGACCTTGCTCTTTGGGGTGCCTAGGGCCCACGAAGACGACATAGACCGGGCCATGGCCTGCTCTCTGGATCTGCTTAGGGCCGTGGAGCGTCTTCGGGCCAAGGGCCACGCCATGGACTTAGCCATTGGAGTTCACTGCGGGGAAGTAGCGTTGAGCGGCACCGAAGAGGAGCTGCGCTACGTGCCGCGGGGCAACACCCTCAAGTTAGCCCGGCGCTTGGTCAGTCTGGCAGAGCCAGGTGACGTGCAAGTCAGCGACGAGGTGGCCTCTCAGGCGGGGGAGCGCTGGCGCTTTTCCGTGGGTCCACGCATCCGCATGAAGGGCAGGCGGGAGGAGCTCGCCACCTTCCTCTTGACCGGCCGCCGCCGTCGCGTCTTGGGTGGGGCACAGGGGCGCTGGATCCGCCGTGGGGACGAGCTGGAGCTGCTGGCCAGTGGCGTGAGTGGGCTGGCGGAAGGGCAGGGTGGACTCATTGCCATTCAGGGGCCTGCGGGAATCGGAAAGAGCCGTTTGGTCGGTGAACTTCGACGCCTGACGCGCCGTATTGGCGTGCCGCTTTATGCAGCGCGCGCCTATCCGTATGGACACGAAGTGCCCTTGGCGCCCTTCCGAGACATGGTGGGCTCCGCCTTGGGAATCGATCCCAGAGATGGACCCTCTGACCTCTGGGATCGCCTGGCCCGCCTGGGCGAGTTGGGCTTGAACCAGTCCGACATCGCGCACCTCTCGGCGCTCTTTGGTGTTCGGGCCCCAGGATGGCGTGAGCCTTCGCGTGAGGACATTTTTGGCGCCGGAGCGCGGTTTATTCGGGGTGTGTCCAACGCCGGCCCAGTGCTCTTGGTCTTGGAGGACCTGCAGTTCTTACGCCCGGCGGAGCGCGAGCTTTTGGGCCACTTGATGCGTGCCAGCTCGGACTTGCGGGTGCTCTGGTTGGTGAGCTCACGGGGTACACCGCCCAAGGAAATTCCATCTCCGAGTTTGGAGATTCGCCTGGGTTCTCTGGGCCAAGCCGGCCTGCAGGCGCTGACTCTGGATCTGCTCGGGGCCCAAGAGGTGGGTGAGTCGCTGGTCGATCTGGTGGCCCGCATCGCTCAAGGCAACGCGCTCTACGCGCACGAGGTGCTGAAGTCCTTGCAGCAGCGAGGCCTGATCTCCTGGGAGCGCCGTGCCGCCACCCTCTTGGCCAGCGATGCGGTCGTGGCCATCCTGCCGCCCACCCTGGAAGGTCTGGTCACCTCGCGCATCGACGCTCTGGACCCCGCCTCCAAGGGGGCACTCCAGCTGGCTGCCACCGTCGGCTTGAGCTTCTCCCCGGAGCTGATCGCCGAGGCCGCCGGCATTGAAGACGCTGCACCCATTTTCGCCGACTTGGTCGAGGCCGCGATGATTGTCGAAGAGGAGGGCGGTACTGCACGCTTCGCCTCGGATCTCGTCTGGCAGGTCGTCCGCCGCAGTATCTTGGGCGTTCAGCTTCGAGACCACCACCGCTTGGTCGCCGGCGGTATGGAGCGCCTGTTCAAGGACCGGATGGCCCCCCACCTCGAGGCCGTGGCGGGACACTGTGCAGCCGGTGGCCGTCTGGCCGATGCCGCTTGGTACGCATCCAGGGCCGGGGACCAGCAGCGCAGTGGGGCTTTTTTCGAGAGAGCACTGGCTACCTACAGGAAGGGAGTGGTCTGGCTGGAGGCTGCTGTAGAAGGAGGAGAAGACCCAGCGCTTCATGCCCGTGGTGAGGCCACGCTGCACCTGAAAGCCGGCGAGGTTGCGCTGCTCATGGGCCAACCAAAGAACGCTGAGCGACACCTGGTCTTGGCCTTGGATATTGCCTCCGATGCGGTCATTCAGGACGTAGAGACCCGCTGCTTCTTGGGCCTGGGGCGTGTCTTTGCCGCCACCGGCCGAGAGCGCATTGCGGTGGTGAACCTGGAGCAGGCGTTGGGGGAGTCAAGGAGAACCCGGGATATCAAGGGCCAAGTTGCCGTTCTCACGGAGCTGGCCAGCCTAAAAAGGGACTCGGGGGACTACGCTGCTTGCGAGAGCTTGTTGGAGGAGGCGCTGAGCTTGGCGGGAGATCAAGCTCAGCTGGCGGCGATGGTTCAGCTGGGCTTGGGCAACCGTTTCATCCGAGATGACCGCCCAGAGCGGGCCTGGGAGCGCCTGCAAGCGGCCCGGCAGCTCGCTGAGCGCGCTGGTGACCCCATCCTGCTGGGCCGAATCGAGAACAACCTCGGCTTGGCCTTGCACGGATTGGAAGATTTTGAAGGGGCCCTGCGCCACTTCCGGCGGGCGCTGGAGGCGCGGCGCGGTACTGGCTACCGCCGCGGTTTGGTGATCAACCTGCACAACATCGGAGACGCGCACCTGCGCCTTGGGCAGACAGGACGGGCACACGCGGCCTTTGTCGAGTCCCGTGACCTGGCCAAGGAGTCCGGTTTGGAGCGCAGTGTGGCCTTGAACGACGGCTACCTTGGCTACTTAGAAGCCTTGCGTGGTGATCCGGGAGAGGGGCTGGCCCTGATCCGTCGAGCCAGCGCCCGCAGCCGCTCTTTGGGCGATGTCCAAGCCGAGGTCAGCGCACAGTGGTTGGAAGGTCTGGTGCTCTTGGACCAGGGCAACATCGCCGCTGGCCGAGTCATGTTGGAGAAGGCCCTGGCCGCCTCCCGCGATATCGGCGCCCACTGGATCGCCCGCGACATAGAGGCTGCATTGCTGTGAGTCCCCCCATGAACACGGCCCTGGCTGCTCGGCCCGCCGGCGTAAATCTTCGAATCACTCAAGCCTACTGCTTGCCCACTGGCACTCGGCCCATTCCGCCTTTCGACGACTTGCCCAAAGACGTCCAAGTCCTGGGCCGCTCCCTGACGGCCTACCAGGATGAGATGCTCGCTGAGCTCGGCCTGAGCCGGGTCTGCGAGCCGCCCGACGGTCCCCACGTGGTCTTTTCCGATCGCACGTGGTTCACGGATGGGGCCGTGCGCCGGATGCTGGCCCAACTCCAGCCTGGTCAGCGCCTCAAGGTGGAGTGCGCGCCATTCTGGGAGCTCACCGGCGGTTTGCAGGAGTTGGACCAGGACGGGGTCTACGAGTTGGGCATTGCTGCGGCCCCGATTGCGTCTTTTAAGGAGCTGGAGCCCGGCGTTGTGGACTTTGAGTTCACCCTGTCCCCTCCGGCCAAGCAGCACTCGGCCATTGCCCACGCGCTGCCTGCGGAAGTGGCCATCTCCGACGCCTGCGTGCATCAGGTTGACCACTGGATTCACATTCTTCGTATCAACTGGCTGGCCATGGCAGCCACCATCGAGAGGGAGAAGCGGCGCTTTGCCTCCGAGGGCGTTCTCACCAAGGTCGGCAAGCTTGCCGGGGTGTTGTGGAGATCGAAGGGATTGACCCGCGACAAGGTCGCTGCCGGTCTCTCTCGGATTGGCCCGGACTGCCAGATCCACAGCTCAGCGGTTGTCGAGGCCAGTGTGATTGGTCGCGGTGTTCAGATTGGCCCCATGGCCGTGGTGCGCGGTGCTGTGGTTGGCGACGGCGCCCAGATAGAGGAGCACGCCATCTGCAACGCCAGCGTCTTGGGTAAAAACACCCGCTTAGGACGGCGGGGCATGCTCAACTTGGCTGTCCTTTACGATGGCGCGTTTGTGAGCAATGGGCGTGGCTTTCAGGCCTGCGTATTCGGACGGGACAGCTTTGTGGCGGAGACTGTAATGGCCTATGACCTGAGCTTTGGGGCACCGGTCAAAGTCTTGCATCGCGGGGAGCGGGTCTCCTCCGGCACTCACTTTTTGGGCGCAGCCATTGGCCACCGGGCTCGTGTCGGCGCCGAGGTCATCCTGGGCTACGGCGCGGAGGTCCCCAACGAGGCCTTCCTGGTCGGCCCTGCACACAATGTGCTGCGTTCTTGGGGGGGCGGCCTTGGGCCCCATCGGGTAGAGGATGGCATTGCCCGCTCTTGCGCCCCTGCGCACAAGAGCACGGACCCCTTGGAGAAGCCATGAATAAGCCGAACATCACTGTCCCTCTCGCCGGCTCCCTCACCGGTTTGGTCGCTCTTGCCTTGGGGGCCCTGGTGGCCTGTGGCGGTAGTGAAGCCAAGGATGGCGCTCAGCCCGAGGGCGTGGCCAAGGCCCCAGCCTCTGCTGAGTTCAAGTCGCCCGAGCCTGTTCAGGAAGCACTGGTAGGCGGGCCATACCCCTCCCTGATGCTGACACAATCTGTCTTCCTCAAAGACGCCAGCGGAAAGCCTGTTCCCGGCCCCGCGCGCCTGGACATCTGGCGGGACACTGGCGATGGCTGGAAGCTTACTCGTTTAGAGGACGCCGACTCCAACGTCTTTCACAAGGCCATTCAACAGGCTGACGGCAGCCTGCTTACCATCGGTGCCGAGGGCGCCAACCTGAAGAAATGGACCTTTGCCGATGGCAAGTGGAGCAACGAACTCCTCTGGTCCAAGGACTGGGGCGGAAAGTTCCAGCGTCTGCGTGATCTGGAGATCGCCGATGTGAACGGCGACGGAGCCGACGACTACGTCCTGGCGACCCACGACTCCGGTGTTGTGGCAGTCATCGAGCCCGGCTTGGGCGAGGGCGGGACCCACAAGGTCACCGAGATGGACCAAAAGGCCGATACCTTCGTGCACGAGATTGAGATCGGAGACGTGGACGGCGACGGCAAGATGGAGTTCTTTGCCACTCCCTCCGACCGCAACCAGGCTGGCAAGAGCCAGGCGGGCGGTGTGGTCATGTACAAGTGGAACGGCACGGGCTGGGACAAGAGCTGGGTCGAGGAACAGCACGGTACCCATGCCAAGGAGATCTTGGCCACCGATTTGGACGGCGACGGCGTGACCGAGCTGTTCAGCGTGCTGGAAGCCGAGATCGATCCCACCGACAAGCGCAAGGTCATCAGCCCCGTCACCGTGCGGCAGTACGTTTATGACCAGGCCACCAAGACCTTTACCGCCACGGACATCGCCAGCATCGAGGACCGCCAGACCCGCTTCCTGGTACCCGGTGATTTTGACGGCGACGGCCAGGTCGAGCTGGTCGCTGCTGCCATGAGCTCCGGTCTCTTTTTGTTGGAGCCACCCGCCAAAGACTCTGAGAGCCTTGAGTGGACCACCAACCGCTTTGACCAGAGCTCCGGTGGCTTTGAGCACAGCACCTACGCGGCTGACTTGGATGGCGACGGTACACCAGAGCTCTATGTGGCGGCAGACACCCAGCGTGAGTTGAAGCGCTACATCTGGAACGCCGAGCGGGGCACCTTTGACAAGCAGCTCTTGGGCCGCTTGGAGCAGGACATCATCACCTGGAACATCACGACCGCGTCGCTCTAATTCGGCGAATACGGAATGGGAGTCAGTCCTTTTCTTAGGTACAGGGGGTGGGATGGATCGCCCCCCTTCGTACGCTGAATTGCGTGTATTTGCACCCCAGCAGCCTCCAAGCTTCGCACCAGCTCTCGCCCTCTAGGTCTGGCTGCCTTGGCTGCCCCCCAGCAGGCTACAACCTGCTGAGCGTGTGTCGCGTGTTGGATCAAGTCGCTCGTTTTCTGGCCGACGATGTCCTGGCCTGCCGCCGCCATCTTCCACATAGCCAGGGGAGAGGGGGTCCTGCGCGCGAAGAGGTTGAGCAGTACCAAGGACCCATGCCCCCACTGTCGGGCAAAGGCAATGCAGCGTCGCAGGGTGGGGTCATCCTGGGTGCCATCTGCCGTGCTGGGGTTCAGGCCAATGAAGCACACGCGGGTCCCCTGTGGATCCCACACGCGCAGGAGCCGGGTGCGAAACAAGCCGCATGGGGAGAGGGTCGCGCTGCGCTTCATTGGCAGGAGTTTGGCATGGACAAGAGCGGCGGGGCAAAGAGCCCACCGCCCACTGGTGACCTGCCTGAGCCGGGTCAGCAGTCGCTAAGTGCGGGACTGCCGGTAAACCCCACTCAGGCCTTGTTGGTGTAGACAGGCTGTCCACCGCGCAACCTTCGATGCTCGCGCCGCCCCCTGTGGAATAATCCTTATGCTTTGAAGCTCAACTTTCTGGATCCGCATGCCGACTTCACAGGCCAGGAGAGCGCTGTGCCCGACACCCTTTATTTCGTTCACATCCCAAAGACTGCAGGAAGGTACTTGGTGGTGCGGGCGCTCAACCACGAGTTGATCGAATTTAAGCACCTCCCGAAAGGAAAGATTTATCGGGGTAAAGATAGGGGGAGACTATATTACGGCGGGCACAATGTCTGTCACAGCCGCCCCGTCTCATCGCTTCCCTATTTTGGTGAGTCGTGCCACAGCGATCCGGAGTTCCAGGCCTCCCTCAGCTTTGGTATCGTGCGAAATCCCTTTGACTTGCTGGTCAGTATGTACAGCGCACGCTGGCCCTATCAGCCCAGCATCACCACCCTGACCATGGACAGCTTCGACCGTTTCATACGGTCCTACTGTGATCCCGCCTTTCCGTGGGTAGTTCCGCTTCAGCAGCATCACCTCTTTTTTCAGGTGGTCGGCGATGACGGGACCTGTGCTGTGGATCGCTTGCTGCGCTTTGAGAACTTGGACCAGGACCTGAGTAAACTCTGCACACCCTTGGGCATTGAACCCCAGGTTAGCAGTCCCTTTAGGCCCTCTCGTCGAGATGCTCAGCGGGATCACCGCAGCTGGTACACCGATGCGCTTCGGGAGCTGGTGCAAGAGAAGTGTCGCCTGGAACTCAAGCAGCTAGGCTACGACTTTGAAGGTCCCACTGGAGCCTTGGATGAGCAGAGCCTGGACGTGGTGCTGGACTTCGAAGCGGGTCGCAGGGCCGCCTCCACAGACAGGATCTGACCGGAGCGGCGTGCAAGCCGCCCCTAGATTCTTCGATGGCCAAGGCCTAGTTTCATCGCCTCCACACCCCGGGGCAGGCGGACTACCGCTCTGTTAGGCGTGCGCTCACATGGCTTAGGCGCGTTCCTCACCCTCGAAATGTTTGCGCGTTCCTTCGTTCTCACGCCTTTCGGAGTTGCATTCCGTTGGCGCTTCCCACGAATCACCTTGCCTAACCGAGGGTGTAGCGTAGGAAGGCGTTAGCTTCGCGCCACCGAAGCAATCCCGGCCACAGTTGCCGAGACCACGCCCTTCTCCGTGATGATCCCAGTCACCAAATCTGCTGGCGTTACGTCAAAAGCTGGATTCCTACCTGGACTTTCATTAGGAACTGTACGCACCCGCATAAAAGTGCCATCGTCCGACCAACCCCAGGTAAAACGAACCTCGTCTGGGCTACGCTCTTCGATTGGGATGTTCGCACCGGTGGGACAATCGGGATCGATGGTGGTGGTGGGCGCGGCAACGTAGAAAGGAATGCCGCTGGCCCGGGCTGCGAGGGCTGATGTGTAGGTTCCGATCTTGTTGGCCACGTCGCCATTGGCAGCGATGCGGTCAGAGCCGACAATGACCATGTCGATCTGGCCTGTACGCATGTAGTGGCCGGTGGCGTTGTCGCAGATCACAGCATGGTCCACACCCTCCATGGCCAGCTCCCAGGCAGTCAGGCGCGCACCCTGGCTTCGGGGGCGGGTCTCGTCTACCCACACGAAGGGCTTCTTGCCTTCGCGGTGCGCGACGTAGATGGGGGAGATGGCACTTCCCCAGTTCACAAAGGCCAGCCAGCCAGCGTTGCAGTGGGTGCTGATGCGCCCCTTGTCGGGGATGAGTGGTGCACCGTGCTCGCCGATCGCGCGGCAGCAGGCAGCGTCGTCGTCGGCCAGGTCCATAGCGGCGGCAACTGCGGCGTCCCTGGCAGCTTGGATGTTGTCGCCCTGTGCCTGAATGGCCTCGAGAATGGTCTTCACGGCGTAGAAGAGGTTCTGGGCCGTGGGACGGGTGGCGTGGATCACGTCGGCAGCTTTGGCCATGTCCTGGTGGAAGGTGGCCGCGTCAGCGCTGAGTGCAGCCTGAGCCATGGCAAAGCCTGCAGTGGCTCCGATGGCCCCAGCGCCGCGCACCTGCATGGTGGTGATGGCCCGCGCGGTGTCCCGGTAGTCATGCAGGTCTAGGATCTCAAAACGGTGGGGTAGGAGCGGCTGGTTGATCATACGAACCGTGCCGGCCTGCATCCAGACGGTGCGGGTAGGGGTGCCGTTTACGTTCACAGTGGGGCCTGTTCTGGGGAGAAGAGTTCGCCGACCACTTGGCGCAGGAAGGCCTGGGCCAAAGCCTTGGCTGCAGCATCGGCCGCGTCGCGAAAGGCTTGGTCTGGCGAGGTGGGTGTGGAGAAGCCTTGAGCGCTCAGCGGGCTGCGTTCGCGGTTTAGGGCGGTGTACTCAATCGGTCCGGTGGTCATGTTCAAGGTGACTTCGTGGAAGTTCATGCGGCTGGTGCGGCGAATGCTGGCGCTCTGGTTGCCGCTGACAGTGAAGTAGATGCTGGCGTTGGCTGCATCGGCCTGGTCCGGCAGGGAGACTTTAAAGCCCATGTCCCCAATGTGGCGACGCAACAGCTCCTCGACCAGAGCGGCATCGTCCACCTTCAGTTCATCCACGCGCACGGTCACGGTGCGCACGGCTTCTAGATTCTGTCGTGACGAGGGATTGGAGACCAGGAGGAGCCAAGCCTGGCTCAGGTCAGGGAGCGGCAGCTGGAGGTCGGAACTACTGGCCTCGATGGTGAGGACAGCCCTGGCGTATGCGATGGGGTCACTCTCGGCCAATCCTGGTTTGGACTCCTTTAGTACTACCAGTGCTCTCTCCCCTTGAATCAGGGGAATGGCCAAGCTCAGCTTGCGCGTGTTGGCCTCTTTTAGGCACACGTCCCAGACAGCGAGTTCCTCCTGGGGAAAGCCTTTGAATTCCGAGGCGCGGGTGCGACAAATCAGGAGATGGCGATCGGCATCCTGACGCTGCTCCACCACGGAGTCCTGAGGTGCGGGCGAGGGCGTTGACTGTGCAGAGAGCAGGGTCAGAAATAGAGAAATCACTTGGCCTTCCTGGATTGGGCCGAATCGGGAGTGGGTTCCGCCACACGGTACCGCAGCCAGCCCATGTAGTTTTGCTCCCACCAGTCATCGAAGCTCAGGTTGTCAAAGTCGCCGCGCAAGAGCGGTTGATAGAGTTCATCTGCCCATTCGCGTCCGGAAATCCAGTCCCTTAGCTCAATCTGCTCGTCTTCGATACGCAGGAATGTGGCCGATCGGAAGGTCCAGGAGCCGGTGTTGGCGTAGCGGCGGCCGCCAGGAAGATTCACGATACCGGGCAGGTGGCTGTGGCCGCTGACCACCAGCTCGTAGGGGCCAGTCTCCACCGCGTGGCGGGCCTGCTTCCAGATTCCGCCGGGGTCGCCGACTTGTCCCAGCATCCAGTAGCGAATCTTGGCCTCCACCGCAGAAGTGCGGTCTCCCCCCAACAGCTTGTCCATGAGTTCGGCTTGAACGCGCTTGAAGAAGATCGCTTTGTGAAACACCCAAAAGCTCAAACGATTCCACCGGGTGTAGAAGTGCTGGAGGGGCAAGCGGATCCAGGTCTTGAGCAGTCGCTCGACCAGGTGGTGCATCTTGGTTCGCCACTCGCTTCCGTCGATGTCCACTCCGATGACCTGGTCGAACTCATAGCCGTGCAGGATCAGGGTCTTCTGACCGATCTCCACACCGTGCACGACTGGGATGCGAAGCATGTCTGTGTAGAACTGCAGGTCGTGATCGTGGTTGCCCAGTACATAGAAGAGGCGATCCTTGGCGGCCAAGGCCGAAAAGGCACCGAGCACCTTGCCGTGGGCCCGTAGGATCTTGGTGAAGAACCAGGCCTGGGAGAAGTCCACTGCGTCTCCCGCAACGACAAGAGTGGCATCCTCAATGTCGACCATCTTGATAAAATCAAGGAGGTAGTTGTCTTTTGCGGCGAAGGTGTCCGAAAATGTGCCGTCACCCAGGTGCAGGTCGGAGATAACGTAGACCACCCGCTCAGGGTCGATACGCACATTGCGCCGCCGGACGGCGACCTGGGACCACTCAAAGGCGTGCATTACCCCTCCTGTAGCGCTAAACCGCGCCCCATGACGAAAGCATCTTCAAACTTAAAGCCGATGAAGACATACGGTGGCGGGCGAGTAGGCCTGTTGGGCAGCTTTCCGAAGCTCGCTTCAATGCCGCGTACGACCTTTCCGGAGATTGCCTTTGCCGGGCGCTCCAACGTTGGCAAGTCTTCAGCCATCAATCGACTCCTGGGGACCAAAAAGGTTGCTCGGGTCTCTGGCACGCCGGGTCGCACCCAGCTCATGAACTTGTTTACGATCGAGGAGCGCCTGATCTTCGCTGATTTGCCCGGATACGGCTTTGCCAAGGTCCCCGCGCGGGTCAAGGACAACTGGAAGGCCATGATCGAGGGCTACTTGGGAGGCCGGGAGCACCTCAAGTTGGTGGTGGTCCTGGTGGACTCAAGGCACGGTCCGCAGACCTTGGATGCGGAGATGATCTGGGGCTTACGCCAGGCCAGCCTGCCCGTTCTGGTGCTCGCGACCAAGGTAGACAAGCTCAAACGCAGCAAGCGTGCCGCGGCCATCAAGGCTCTTCGGGAGCCCTTGGGGTTGACCACCAAGTCGCTAATCGCCTTCAGCTCGGTGGAGGGTTGGGGCGAAAAGGAGACCTGGAAGGTCTTTAATGATGTGGCCGCAGGCAGAGCGCTGGAGATTTAAGTTCATGTCGCGAAAGACAAAGGGCGGCGGAGGGAGCGCTTATCGTGGCGATCGCTTCACGAAACAGGCCAAGGCACAGGGCTACACGGCGCGTTCCGTGTTCAAGCTGGAGGAGATCGACCGCAAAGCGGGCCTGATCAAGCGGGGCATGGCGGTGGTTGACTTGGGCTGTTTTCCGGGCTCTTGGACCCGCTACGTCGCTCAGCGAGTGGGCGTGAAGGGACACGTGGTTGGGGTAGACCTGGAGGCGCCCCAAGGCGTCGTCGGCAACTTTATCGTGCGTTCGGTCTACGAGGTGGAGCCCGAAGAGCTGCTGGATGCCATTGGCGGCAAGGCCGATGTTGTGCTCAGCGACATGGCCCAGAGCACCACTGGCCAAAAGGACATGGATCACCTGCGTCAGATCAGCCTGGTCGAACGCGCTCATTGGTTAGCCCAGCGGGTGCTCAAGCCGGGTGGTTCCATCGTCTACAAGGTCTTTGACGGTGGCGATGCCAATGCGTGTATCGCGGCTATCAAGAGAGATTTTGAGACCCTAAAGCGCTACAAGCCCGAGGCGGTACGCAGCGTGAGTCGGGAGTTCTTTGTGGCGGGGACCGGGTTCCGAGGCTTCTCCGAGGAGGAGTAGGCAAGCTGTGGGTTGAGCCCAAAACAGAAACACCCAGGCCTGTGGCCCGGGTGCACTGTCAGGGGGGGGCGCTCAGATGGAGCGCAGCGGCTCAGATGGAGCGCAACCAGTTCAGCAGGGTCACAACCTGTGGACCGGCGCCACCCTTCTCCAGGTGCTTCTGGGGCGAAGACAAAAACGCGGGTCCAGCAATGTCCAGGTGAGCCCAGATCTTGCCCTTGGCTACGAAGTTCTGGAGGAACAGGCCGGCGGTGATGCTGCCAGCGGAGCGGCCACCCACATTCTTGATGTCGGCGATGTCTGACTTGAGCAGTTCGTTGTAGGACTCCTCGAGGGGCATGTGCCAGGAACCCTCACCAGCGGCCTTGGCTTGTGCCAGGAGCTCGCCGGCAAAGTCGTCATCGTTGCTGTACAAGGCGGTGTACTTCTCGCCCACAGCCACGACTGCGGCTCCGGTCAGGGTAGCCAGGTCGACCACGTGGGTGACCTCGTCCATCTTCCCGACGTAGCAGAGGCAGTCGGCCAGGACCAAGCGGCCCTCTGCGTCGGTGTTGTGAATTTCAACGGTGGTGCCGTTGTTGAAGGTGAGCACGTCGCCGAGCTTGTAGGAGTTGCCGGCCAGCATGTTCTCTGCGGCGCCGAATATGCCATGCACGGTCACGTTCAGGCCCAGCTTCTCCACTGCGCTCATCACGCCGATGACTGCTGCAGCGCCGCCCATGTCGCACTTCATGGTGATCATGCCGCCGCTGGGCTTGATGCTCAATCCGCCCGCATCGAAGGTCACGCCCTTGCCCACCAGAGCAATGTTGCCCTTGGACTCGCCAGCGGGGGTGTAGGTCATGTGCACAAAACGGGGCTTGCGGTCGGAACCTTGGCCCACGGCTGTGGTGCCAACCATGCCGGCGGTCTTCAGGCGGTCGTGGTCCCAGACGTCGACCTGAAGGCGGTCGGTGCCCAGCTGGGTTGCGGCTTGGGCCAGGGTCTCTGGGTAGATGTCGTCGGGTGGGTCGTTGATCAGGTCGCGGGCCAAGCTGCGGGCCTGTCCGAGGGTCAGTCCTGTCAGTAGGTCAGACTCGGGTGCGTCCAGTCCGTGGACAGCGAAGCTCTCCAGTGCTGCGGTGCGGCGCGCTTCGGGAAGGTAGCGGTCGTAGCGGTAGTTGCCGGCCACGATGCCCTCTCCGATGGCCTCGGCATGTGCCTTGCCTCCACCCTGGAAGTTGATGTCGAGGGTGGTCAAGCCCTTCTTGCGGGCAAAGGTGCTCGCGGCACCTGCAGCGAGGCGTGCACCGTTGGCGTCGCCGGTGCCTGCACCGAAGAGTCCGACCCATTGGGCGCCCATCTTGCCCAGACTGCGGACGGTCAGGGAGCTACCGGCAGCGGCCTTGAACTTCTCGTCGGCCACGAGGGCGCTCAGAGCGCCATTGAATGAGGCGTCCAGATCGGCTGGGATGCTCATGTTGTCCTGTGTCAGGACGACGGCGTGCAGGGCTGGGTTGCTCAGTGGAGCGGAGGCGATCTTCATAAAATGACTCAGGTAAGTTTGAGAATGACAAGGAGGATAAGCAGAACGAAGAGGAAGGCTCCGCCAAGGCTCATGGCCATTAAAAAGGGGTCTGCTTTGAGCATCTCGAGATAATGCTCAATGGTGCTTTCGGAGCTGGGCTCCGGGCTGTCGTCCAGTGTAGGCGGCGAGAGGTAATCTCGTGCATCCCCCGGCAGAGGTACGTCTGTCCAGGAGCCCGCCCCGACAATGTCATGCAGTGGGTCGGCCTCCGGAAGTTGGGTGGCCTTTTTCATCCTGGGCTCAGTGAGTTCAAGCGAGTTCAGGCCATCGCTGCTGATGGACGCCGGGCTGATGGACGCCGGGCCGTTGGGTTCCTTGCGCTGTGGAGGCGCTGGAACATCTTCAAAGCTGGGCAGGGGAGCAACGGTAGCGGGGCGTTGAGCTGGAGGGGGAAGCGCGACCGTTGGTGGCTCATCATCTTCGAACCCAGGTGGGTCAAGGTGGACCTTGGGAGCCGCCAAGCCCGGTGCCTGCATCGAGGACACGTCGAGGCCGGGGGACCTGTCGCCCGTATCCGCTGCGGGCGCAATGGGATGTGGGCTGTCCGGGCTGAGCTTTTGGCCGAAGGGTTCCGTGACTGCAGTCTTGGAGTGGCCCTTGGGACCAAATGGCAAGGGCTGGGATGCGGTCTGGGACTGAGGGGGCACGTAGCCAGCAGCGGCGCGCACCTCGAAGTTCGCCTCGGCCGTCTGGGGCGGGTGTCCGGAGTCCCGGATGGCAAAGGCCATGCGAGCTCGGTAGCGGCCGGGGTGCAGTCCCGCCAAGTCAAAGCGAAAGCGGTAGCGGCCGGAGGGGTGGTCCTCGCAGGTATAGCGGGTCTCTACTTCGCGGAGACGCTCTTCGGTCTCGGCGTCGAAGAGCGCGATGCCGCAGGCGATCTCCTCGTAGCTGCCTACGCCGGAGCTGGCTCCGACGGTGACGCTGTAGGCAATCTCCTCGTCGGTTTCGTAGGTGGAACTGCCCGGGGGACGGTTTAGAAGCACCTTGCCCACGCTTGTGACCTGGGGACGAATCAATGTGCGCAGCTCTTCGAGGCGACCCCGGAGGTCTTCCAAGTTGTTGAAACGGTAAGGCGGGCTGGGATGCGTCTGCTCGCTCATGGCGCGGTTCAGGACGCTGGCGAGTCGCTCGGCGAAGCGCACGTGGAAGCGCGGATTGCTGTCCTCGTCCTGCAAGCGGGTGGTGGCCCGGTCCTTGATTTCGACCAGCGCAGCCTTGTCCAAGCCCTTGGTGGGCAAGGTTGGGGGCTTGCCCTCGGCGTCACCCTCGCGGCGGGTGAACACGGCGCGGTATAGGATGGCAGCGGCTGCGTAGGTGTCAGTGGCTGTGCTGAAGGTGCCGCCTGCTAGTATTTCGTGAGGCAGGTAGTGGTTGGGTTCTGGGCTGATGGCGTGCAGTTGGCCCAGTGCCTTTTTTGCGGCCGGTGTGGCCATGTCCATGAGCAGCACCTCGCCCCGGTCGTTGAGCAGGATGTTGCTGGGACGCAGATTGCCGTGGGCCCCTAAATCCTTCTCAAGAGTCTTGAGGTGGTCCAAGGTCGCGATGAGCAGGGCCAGGACCTCGGCCAAGGAGCAACCCTGGGCGATGCGTCGGTCCAGGGTGGTGGTAAAGCGCGGAAGAATCAGCAGGGGGGAGCCATCCTCCGAGGCCCGGGACTGCAGGGGGGGCAGAAATACGTGTTCGTTGCGGCCCAGGAGCTCGCCCTGTTCCTCGCACGCGGTGACACAAGCCCTGAGCAGGGTGTCGGTCAGCTGCACATCCCCACGAAAGTCGTCGCGGCCTAAGGGGCACTTGAGCACAAACTCCGCTCGGGAGTCTCCGTGGCGTACCAAGTAGCTCTTGCCCCAGAGTCCACGGCCCAACAGGGGACCGATCTGGTAGGAGCGACCTTGAGCGTCGAGGACGAGGTCTCCGGTCTTCACTGGGGCTTTCTCGCGGCAAGTAGGGCAGGGGGTGGGCCCGGGGGAGACGGGCCCGGTGGGGGTAGGGGACAGTATCGGTCACGGGGATCCGTGTCAAAGCCTCGAGCGGGCTATGAGGGAGGCCGATGATCAAGACCCAATCGGTAGATCCAGCCTCCTACGCCCTGCCGGCCCACGGCAACGGGCCCTATCGCTTGTTTCGAGGACTGCAAGAGCGCACGATTCGCGACTTTGAGCGATCCTTGGTGGACCCGATGGGCAGCCAGCGAAGCCGCTTGGCGGCGATGCTCTGGGAGGCGCAGGATACGTCCTTTGGGCGAGACCATGGTCTGAGTGCCAGCGACACACTGGAGAGCTACCGGGAAAAGGTTCCCATCCGCAGCTTCGCTGAACTCTCTCCTTGGATGGTCCGCATGCACGCCGGCGAGTCCCAGGTGCTCACCCGCAGCCCGGTCACCAGCCTGCTCAAGACCTCTGGAACGACCGGGGCCGCCAAGCTCTTGCCTGTCACCGAGCCATACGCCAAGGCCGTGGACGAAGGCCAGGGGCTCTGGCGCTTGGCCCTGATGCGCGATCACGAGGGGGTGACTCAGGGCCGCGCCTTCACGATCGTAAGCCCCCCTTCCGAGGGCCAGCTGTCTAGCGGGCTGCGCTTCGGCTCCAACACCGGCCGCATGCAAGCTCGCCAGCCCTGGTACGTGCGAGCTCGCGTGCCCGTACCTGCCCAGGTGGCCTCCATCCAGGACAGCCGAATCCGGGTCTACTGTCTGCTGCGCTTTGCCTTGCAGTCCCAGATTTCTAGCTTCACAACCGCCAATCCCTCCACCTTACTCCTGCTCTTCAGGCAGATGAAAGAGCACTGGCCGGAGCTTGTACGCGACCTGGCCCAGGGCACACTAAGCGGCCCCGCCAAGGACCTGCCCCGTCGGGTTCGCTGGGGTCTAAAGCCTTTTTTGCGCAAGCGCGGGCTGCCTGCGGTTCCGGTCCCCACTGAACTCTGGGACTTGGAAGTGATCAACTGCTGGAAAGGCGGGCCGGCGCAGTTCTTTTTGCCCCGTCTGCGGCAAGCGCTGGGGGGACGGGTACCCATCCGCGAGGTTGGTGTCACTGCATCCGAAGGCTACTTCGCCATCCCGATGTCCGACGGGCTGGAGGGCGGTATTGCCTGGCTGGGCGGTCACCTGATGGAGTTCATCGATGCGGCAGGCCAACCCAAGTGGGCATGGGAGCTGCAAGTCGGGGAGCGCTACCGTTTGGTCGTCAGCACCACGGCCGGGCTCTACCGCTATGACATGAACGATATTCTGGAGTGCACCGGCCATGTGCGCACAACGCCCCTGCTTCGTTTTGTACGCAAGGGCGGCAACATGCTGAACATCACCGGGGAGAAGGTGAGCGAAGAGCAGCTGCTTCAGGCCTTTTCGGCTGTGGCCCAGGACACGGCCATTGTGGGCTTTTCAGTCGGCCATCGCCTCGCCGAGGTCCCTGTGCTGCGCTTGGCCGTCGAAGGACCGGTGTCCCATGGGCTGGCAGCGCGCTTCGATGCGGCATTGCAGCAAGGCAA
This sequence comes from uncultured bacterium, assembly GCA_905480105.1. Classification (GTDB taxonomy): domain Bacteria; phylum Myxococcota_A; class UBA796; order UBA796; family CAJQPC01; genus CAJQPC01. Next base: position 27,850 of record CAJQPC010000010.1, read on the forward strand.
CGTCGAGTACCAGGCCAAGCGTGAGAGCGGGCGGCTGGGATTGGCTGAGCTAGTCGAGCTCAGCCCCGGAACCTACCAACGTTGGCGGGCGGCTCGGGTGGCCGAAGGGGCGCCCCATGGGCAGATCAAGGACCCTGTGGTGCTGCGAGACGATGCAGCGTGGCAGAGACTCAGGGTGGCGTCGGAGGCGATACGATGAGCGAAGCACCCTGTCCAACCCAGGCAAGTTGAGAGCACCAAGGGGCTGGGTTGAGCCGGGCGATGGTGGCCCTAAGCGACTGAGTTTCGCCGGAGCCAGAGCAAGGTGAGCAGAGCCCCCCAGAGGGGTCCCCATGCATTGCCGGGCGCAGTCTGGCACCCCCTGCTGGCCTGAGGGCTGGGCTGGCACAGGCCCATCTTCGAAGGCTCTAAGTAGACCACCCCATTTAGGGTGGAGTCCGGCACCCGAGTGGACAAGGCGCGAAACGCTCGGTCCGAGTAGGCCGGGTCCCGGAGCTCTTGCCACAGTCCCGAGGTGCACAGGGCCTGCGCCAGTTGTGGGTTGTCGTCGTTCATCAGCGCGACGGCTTTCTCGGCCAGCCCGGCGGCGGTCCACACAAAGTGGTAGCGCTTCTCATTTGGCGCTTGGGTCTGGGTCAGCTTGGTCAGCTCGGCGGGCTGGGTGGCAAACAAGGGGACAGGTGGGGTGGCCCCCAGGCGCTTGCCCACGGTATCTGCGCCCCGGTAGAAGCCCTCCAGGACTCGAAAGTCGGGCTCCATCTCTGTGGCCATCAGCTCCCAGCCCTGCTGCTTCATCGCGTACGCGGTGTTCCAAAGGTGGGTACCGCGTACGTCGTCTCCAAGCTGCTGGTCCATGGACAGGTCCAGGCTCTCACTCACTTGGGTGGCTGGGAGCTGTAGCTCTCTGGGAAAGTACTGGATGGCCTGGTCCCAGCGGTCTTCTCGGGCCAGCCGGCGTGCCAACAGGTGGCGCATGCTGGAGGCGATCTGCGCAGGGGGAAGAGGGGCTCCACTCAAGAGCCCTTTTAGCGGAGGCTGACCGGTGCCTTTGGGCCAGTGCAGGTCGACCTGGGCCCGCAGCTCGTCGGTGGTCAACAAGCGCTCGGCTACCCAGGCTGCGTCCATCCAGTCGCCGGCAGACAGGAAGGCTTGTAGAGCTCCGGGATAGTCCCCCGTGCGCACACGCACCACGCCCAACTCAACGTTCATGGACCGCTTTGGGTCTGCATGGTCGTGCTCACAATGGGTGCTAAACACCGGCCGGCCCTGCTCCGGGGACGGGGGCAGGAGCGCTGCGCCTTGATTCAATGCGGTCTCTGCCTGGACCAAGTCTCCAGCCACCAGGTGCAGCTTGGCTTGGATCCAGTTGGACATGGCGGTGTTGGGCGAGCGGTCCAGCCAAGCTTGGGCCGCCTCCATGTCTCCACTCCGGTAGGCGGCCCAGGCCAGTCGGTCCGCCGCTGCCAAGCCTTGATGGCTCTCGGAAACGGCCAGCCAGCGTTGTGTTTGCTCCTTTAGATCCAGTCGATTCCAGACCGAACTCTCCGGATTGGTCAGCAAGGCGGCGATGGCTTGGGCCACGAGTCGGTCCTCTGCTGCCAAGCTCAGGTCGTCTTCGGCCAGCACCTGCTCGGCCAGGGGCCGAAGGTCTCGGCAGTAGGCACTGGCGCCGCTGGATCTGTACTGCAGGCATAGGGACAGGGCTTGAACAGGTTCTTCGGCCCGCTGTTGGGCCCAAGACTCTTGCCGTAGGCTGGCCACGAAGAGTCCAGCGCTGTCCCGCCCGCTCTCTGCGATTTCAGCGCGGGTCTGTTGGTACCAAACGGCGGCTTGTGCTGGGTCCTGGGTGGTGTTGCCCAGCATGTAGGCCGCCCAGCTGCCTCGGTATTGCCGCTCTTCTGCGGGCAGGCTTAGCACACGGGTCCACGCTGCTTGAGCGCCGACCAAGTCTTCTTGATGACTCGCGATGGCGCCAGCCTGGTAGCTCTGAAACTCTTGGGGGAGCTCGATGGACAAGGGTGTGTGCTCTGCTCGGGCCTTCAGTGCGGCTTCGATGAGCGCCGGGTCCCCCAAAAGCTGCGTCAAGTCTGTACGGTCCGCGTCTTGGGTACGCACCCACTTGGGGGTTGCCAAAGGCGGGGCTTGGGTCTCCACTGCGAGCCGCTGCATCTCCAGCTTAAAGTTCGTCGTGGGTGCTCGTAGCATCGACTGCCCCTGCCAAGAGAGCTGGGCGTAGTCAAAGTATGGACCGCAGGCTTGGACTGACGAGGAGAGCAAGAGCAGGAACATGGGCAGCTTCGCTTTGGTTCTAGTGGGAGACGAGGAGGGTTGGGGCGGTGGGGAAACGTGCCCAGGCGACCACTTGTGATTCACCGGGGGCCAAGCTGCCTTCTGCGTTCAAGTGTCCTGTTTCACGGTGGTAGCTGCCCAGCGCATCCCAAAAGGTGGGGGTCTGCTGCCAGTGCAACTCAGGAAGGGTCAAGGTGTCTGTGCCGGAGTTCAGTAGCCGGATCTGCCAGAGCTGCTCGCCGGTTGCTTGGACCTGGAACTCCGCCTGGGCCGCAGGAGTATCCCCAGCCGCGACAAGGGTCAGTGTCTCCATACTCCAGCTGTTGTGGTCCTGGCTTGTTGGCAGCCGAAACCAGACCAACGCCTCCAGCTCCGTGGGATGGGCTTGGTTCAAGGCCGCGACGACCTGGGCGACTGCGGCTGGGTCGGCGCGCAGCTGTTCGGCGCGCAGTGGTTTGGCAGATGCGCCGATGGGCGCGACCCTGCCCTGCTCGGCAGTGATCGCGACCCGCTGCGAGTCTGCGTCGAAGAGAAGGGTGTAGCTGTAGCTTGGCAATGCTGCGGAGAAAGGAACCCCCAGGTCGGCGGCTTGCTCGATGTGAGCAAGCGCTTCAGGATCCAGGAGCCGTGTGGGGTCTTTGGGATCGAACCAGTGCAGCTGGAGCACATAGTGCGGCGCTGCGTGCGCCAGATCTCCAAAGGCCGGATCGTCCATCCAGGTGGGAAGCGCTGTGATCCGCAGCGGCGGCAGGCCTGCCTGCTTCAAGGCCTCTATCCACTGGGTGTATTCCCCCAGGCGCCGGGTGGGCAGATCCAGGTCTAGTTGCAGATAGGGAGCCTGGGGGTAGGCCAGTGCGAGCTTGGCCAGAGCGTGTTGTAAGGCGGGCAGCGGGTCCTTTCCTGGGGGAGGTACTTCGACACGCAAGGCCAGCGCGCTCTCCGGGGGCAGGGCAGGCCGCTCGAAGAGCTGGAGTCCCTCTTCCCAATCCAGAGTGCCACCCAGCACCACCAAGTCTCGGAAAGGGTGGGTGTCCACCGCTTCTTGTACGGCTGGGGTCCAAGCCTGTTGCCAGACGTAGGCGTCTTGGGGCAGGGGACCGGTGGCCGGCACGGTGGCGCAATACAGGAGAGTGGTCAATAGCATGGGACCCAGAAATCAGCGTGATACCTGAGGCTTATACCAAAAGACCTATTCTGGGTTGTAGACCCGCCCTTTCCACTGCACACCCTTGCCCTGGGTCTTGATTCCCGAGTGCACGATCAGGGCCATGACCATCGCTGTGGCCGGGGCATGGGTCAGCCCGTAGATCATCTTATGGCCGTACTGCCAGTCCATGGCGCCCCGGGTGGCTTGCATTACAAGGATGTGTGCGAGCCCCCACCACAGCCACTCCGTGCCAGTCAGTGCGCCCACCGCCAGCAAGATAGGCCCGCTCAGAGTGGTCCAGGCCAGAAATCCCAGGACAAAGGCTACGGTGGTCCAGCTGTAGTGCATGCCCGCGAAGAGGTTCTTGCCCCAACCTTGCCAGATCTCGTCAAAACTGGCGTACATCCTGACGGAGTAGATGCGGCGCATAAACAGGCAGTGGTACTTGACCTCGGCGTCTACACAGGCCCTAGCCAGACCCACATCGTCCAGGATGTTGTTCTTCACCGCATGGTGCTGGCCGGCTGCGTCGTAGCCCACCCTGGAGAAGGCCAGGAGCTGTCCGCTGGCCATGTTCTTGTCGGTCTTTTCGGGGTTGTTCACGTCATCCAGGCTGTTGCCCAGCAGGATCAGGCCGCCCACCGCCGGCTGCAGAATGTGCTCCCAGAAGCTCTCCATGGTCAGGGTGCCAAAGCCGGTCAGCATGCCCAGGCCATTGCGCTCGCCGTAGCCCACGACGCGAGAAACTGCGGTGGGGGCCAAGCGCACGTCGGCGTCGATGAAGATCAGCCAGTCGCCGGTGGCATGCTCTTGGGCGCGCTGCAGGGCCCAGGGTTTTCCGAACCAGCCGTCCGGAATGCCGTCGCCGCCGGAGAGTACCTTGAGCCTTGGATCGTCGATTGCGGACAGGATCTCGTTGGTGCCATCGGTGCTGCCGTCGTCCAGGACGACCAGCTCCAGGTTGGGGTGGTCCTGGGCGAGCACCGCATCCACGCAGCCCTTGATGTGGGCCACCTCGTCGCGGGCTGGGATGATCACGCTGACCTGAATCGCCGGATCGCAGCGGGGATCCTCTGGGGTCACGGCCCACTTGGGATTCTTGCTGCGCGCCAACACCTTGAACAGGGTGGCCAGCCAGCCCAAGATCAGTAGAGCCAGCAGGACGCGGAGGATCCAAGTGAGCACGAGCATAGTCTTCTCTATAGCGCGCTGATCAGGGTGTACCCTGGACCCATGTCACGGGGTCCCATTCTCAGCTCCCACATGCTCTGGCTTCTGCTGGGGTCGCTGGTTCCCGTTCTGCTCTTCCTGGACTACTTGGTTGGGGAGTCTGGATCGAGGGAGGTATTCCTCCGAGCCGACCTGCGCGTTCGCCAGGACGGTGCCTCCGCCCTGGCCCTGGCCGGTCCTCTCGTTGGCGAGGCCGCCATAGACGGTCTGCAGGTCGGCGGCGCGCTGCAGCTCACCGAGGGCCGATACCCATGGCGGCCTGTCGCCCGCGAGGGCAGCTTCTCCCTTCGTTTGGACAGCTCCTTTCTGAAGAACGCCCAGCCTGGGACTCGTACCCAGGGCTTTGTCGCCAGCTACCAGGAGCGCAGCTTGGAGGGCCCGGGGTGGCCCGCCCCCCTCACACCCTGCCGGGGACGGATCGAGGTGATCGAGTTGGCGGCGCCGCTCTGGTCTGGCCAGCCCGGCGCCAAGGGCCTGGCCGCGGTGGATGCGGCGGTCCTCCAGGTAGATCTTCTCTGTACCGGGACCGGGCCCGATCTGCTCTGGGGCACCGGCGATGAGAGGGTCTGGGCGATCGAAGGACCCCTTGAAGTAAAGGCTGGAGCGGGCGGTTAGCGGCTGTTCTGGGTTAGGACAGGGCATGCTCTACACCCTGCTTGTCCTGGCCTGCACCAAAGACCCCGAGACAGTGGAGTACACCCCGGCTCCCAAACCCCAGGGCGGCGAGGTGGTGACCGTCACGACCCGCGACTCTGTGGACATTGTGGCGGACTACTACGCATCTTCTTCCGCAGATCGGCCGCTGGCGGTCTTTGTGCACATGGATCCAACCGGCTCCAGCAACCGTGACAACTGGCCTGGCGAGGTGCTGCAGCCTCTGGTCGATGCCGACTGGGCTGTGATGGTGCTGGACCGACGCGGGGCAGGAGACTCGGGTGGTTCAGCCGCAGATGCCTTCGAGACCGTCGCTGGGGCCTACGACATCGAGGCGGTGGTGCTCGGGGCCCAAGAGGAGGGCTTTGGCGCCTTCATCTTGATCGGCGCGAGCAACGGCACCACCTCGGTCCTGGACTATGCGGCTCTCTCCGCCACCGAGGCCTGGCCGGCGCCCGATGGCTTTGTGATGCTCTCTGCGGTGGGTTCGACCACCAACAACCACGAGATCTCCGACATGCCAGCGCTCCCTGCTTGGTTCGGATTTCCCTCCTCCGAGGCGGACAACAACGCGTCCTGGCAAGACGCCAACCCTGGGGACTGGAGCTTTACCGAGTACGACCCAGGGGCCCACGGCACGCGCATGTTTGGGGAGGCGCCAGATGCGGCCGCGGAGCTGAGCGCTTGGGTGATCTCCCAGGAGTAGGACCTACTTTGGGCTCCCGCAGTCACAGCCGGCCTTCTCTTCTTTGGGACGGGCAGCCTCCAAGAAGCTCATCACGCTCTTGGGGTCGATGCCCGGGATCGAGCCCTGGCCGCGGGTCCACATGTAGGCGCACTCCTCGCAGACGGGCTCGCCGCGCTTGAGGCCCTCGGCGCATGCGCAGTGACCGGTCAAGCGCACGCAGTGTGTGCAGGGGTCTTTGATGCAGCAGTTGTAGGTGCCTTCTGCCGTGCTCATGGCGATCATCGCTTGCAGCTCAGCGGCCACGGCCAAGCGCCGCTCCTCCAAGCTCTGCACCACCGGTGCCTCTTTGACGGGCTCCACGGCGCCGCTGCAGTCCAGCAGGGTGATGGCCCCGATGCACAGAGCGACGCGGCCAGTGAAGCGCATCCACGGCCTGGATGGCGCCTTCAACGTGGGGGCTCCACCACAACCCACACGTTGTGGGTCTCCAGGGTCTCGATCTCCGAGTCCACCTGAACCTGGACTTGGTAGAACTGGTCGTCGTCGGCCACGGGAGCCAGGGCCACCAGCTCCAGGTCGATCTTTAGGGTCTCGCCGAACTCCAGCTTGCCGGTGGTGCCCGTCGGGGTCATCTCGGTGACCCAGTTCTCCGGGTCGAAGGTCAGGGACACCGAGTGCTCCAGGGCTGGGGGCTCGCCCAGGAGATCCTCCAGGCCCGCGATCAGCACCGAGGTCGACGGCCAGTCCCAGCTGCCCGTGATCAAGGCCTCATCGTCGATGGCGCCATCGCCATCCAAGTCGATGTAGGAATCCGTGGCTTGGGCCAGGGCGGTGAGCTCTTGGTCCACCGTGGGGTCGCTGGCGTACCACTCGTAGAAGCTGACAGCCAGCACCTTGGCATCGAGCTTGGCCAGGGCTTCCGAGGCAGAGGCGGTGCCAGCCGCCTCGAAACAAGTGTCGCTGGGGACCGCGTCGCCGTCGTCGGGGTCACGCAGGAGGTTGTCGGTGCCCAGGATGATGGCCCGCCCGGAGTTGTCTCGCCAGCCCACCCCGCCTAGGGTGCCGGTCCCCTTGACCGAGGCATCGTAGGTGCCCGCGGCGGCGCCGCCGAAGGCGTCGGAGCCCTTGGCGTGGAAGGGGGCCACGTCGGTAGCGCTGATGCTGCCATCGCAGTCCTCGTCAAAGCCCAAGCCGGTGCCCACTTGGTACAGGGCCTCCCAGGCGGAGCCCTCGGCGTCGCCGCCGTAGACCATCGCGCTCAGTCCGTTGGCGCTGGCGATGACCGAGGTGGAGTCCGTGGAGATCTGGTGCACCAGCTGGAAGGGGTTGCCCGTGGTGGAGGCGTAGGCCGCGTAGTCGTCGAAGGTGCCAAAGCCCACCGCCACGTTGTCGAAGTGGGCGAAGATCTCCCGGGCCAGGGTGGTCATCGCTGTCGGCAGGTTGGGCCGGTAGCAGCTGTAGGAGTAGGCGGTGTCGATGATCACAAAGACATCGAGCTGCGCGCTGCCAGCCAGGCTCTCCAGCTGCACCTCCGCCGCCTCTCGGGGCTGCAGGGTCAGGACCGTGCCCTTGGGCTTGGAGTTCTTGCTGTCCGGCCAGGTGTTGGCGTAGACCTCCAGTCCGTCGCCGAAGCCGTCTCCGTCGCTGTCCGTGACCACAGGGTCGGTGCCCCAGGTCTCCTCGTCCTCATTGCTCAAGCCGTCCCCGTCAATGTCGGGGTCGATGTGGTCCAGCTTGCCGTCGCCGTCGGTGTCCAAGGGCGCGCAGGCCAGCTCATCGCCGTCCTTGATGCCGTCGTTGTCCGAGTCGGAGTCCAATACATCCCACTCGCCGTCGCCGTCGCTGTCCACGGGCGGCGTGTTCAAGTCCGCGTCCCCGGCCTCGTGCACATCCCCCAGGCAGTCCCCGTCGGAGTCGCTGTCCAGTCGGTTGCCCAGCCCGTCGGTGTCCGGGTCGGCCTCGCCCTCCTCGATGTCCAGGATGGTGTCCGCGTCATCGTCGGGATCGACCACATCGCTCAGGCCGTCGAGATCGCTGTCCACGGGCGCATCGCAGTTAATGGCCTCGACTGCGTCAAAGACCCCATTGTTGTCCGAGTCGGTGTCCAGGTAGTCGGGCTGGCCATCCCCGTCGGAGTCGAGAAGCTCCCCTCTCCCCCCGGCCTCCACCACGTCCAGGATGCAGTCCCCGTCGGAGTCGTCGTCCCGGTAGTTTGGGGTTCCGTCCCCATCCAGGTCCTCCTCTCCCTCGACCGAGTCCGGGATCCCGTCGGCGTCTGCGTCGGGCAGAGCGGTGTCTACTGGGCTGCCGGAGTCCACTGGGTCGCTGGGGGTGCAGCTGAGGAGGAGCGAGAGCAGGGTCAGGGTCATGGGTCGAGCCTAAAGGGAGAAGAGCACGTAGCGCATCAAGGAGGTCATCTCAGCGCTGTCTTGGGCGGCCAGGCGGTAGCTGCTGAAGACCACGCGTCCGCCTCCACCGTTGAAGGAGATGAGGAGAGGAGCGTCCACCTGAACGCTTTGGCCGGCGCTCTGGTAGGAGATCTGGCCGACCAGGTGAACGGAGGTGGTCTCCCCCGCCGAGGTCAGTACGGGCCACAGGTCCAAGTCGTAGTTCACGGGGAGCTCGGCGACACCGCTGAGGTGGGCGCTCAGATCCGCGTTG
>CAJQPC010000011.1 GCA_905480105.1 uncultured bacterium
AGAGCTTGCCGAGCACCACCTTGGCCATCTCGCCTGAGACGCTGGCTTGCACCTTGGCCACCACCTCGCCGTCCGCTCGAGCCAACGCGAAGGTGGCGTAGCCTGCCTCTGATGCGGCCCGGAGCACCGGGCGCAGCTCAGAGAAGGGCAGAACAGCCGGAGCCTCTACGTGGAGCAATGACTGGGTTCCGCTTCCAAAGTCCAGGCTGGGACTGGCCACATCGTCAATCTTCATGGCCTCGCTGGTCAAGGTGATGGAGCGTGCCTTGGGACTGCCCTTGGGCGGCGCCACCGTTCCACCGATGAGCACTTGGCCAAAGACCCCGCTCGCACTGCGCGCTGCGGCACTGAGCACCCCGTAGGTGGTGTCCTCGCGGGCGTTTATGCTGATGCGCTCTTGGCTCGGACAGGCCTGCTTGATCGCTTGCAAGGACGTGACCAGGGCCTTCCAGTCGTAGTCCATCGCCTGGCCGCAGCCCCCCTTAGCGCAAGCCAATGGGGTCTCCTCCAAGGCTGGCCTGCCTTGGGGATAAAGGATGCTGTCCGCGCCCTGAATGGGGGTTCCCCCAGAAATCAGGTCGATGCTCAGGGACATCTCACAGGGATCGGCGAATGCCAGGGACGAAAACAAGGCCAGCAACATGGGACTCCTCATGGGTGCTCTACGCAGGTGAGACACCTCAGCACGCTCAGATCGTACCGCCACTCTCCCAGTTGGGGGTGAAAGACAAGCTGCGGCCAACCGCATCGCCACTGTTTTGGTCCACCAGCCACGCCTCGCCGTAGATCTCAGTGCCGGCGGGCGGGGTTCCGGGGGCCGCGATCAGGCCTCGGGCGTCGTCGAGCGGAGAGATGATCGCCGAAGTCTGCTGAATCAGAGTGCTGCTACCCCCCACAAAGCCTTGTTCGAAGGCGTAGAGCCCCCAAAACACCTCCAGCCCAGCGGCCTCGTAGCTATAGGCGCGAACCTCCAGATCCTCGGTGGGAAGCTGCGCCATGCCCAAGCCTCCGGCCTCGCTCAGGTGGCCCGCGCACAGAATGGCGGGCTGTCCCTCCGGCAGGGCTTCGAGCCAGAGCTCGGCGATGGGCTCCTCTTGTCCGGGCTCAAAAAAGACCAACGACCAAAGTTCAGTGGTCTGAGTCAGAGCTGCCGTGTCCAGAGACAAGCGACCAGCGGCATTGGTCTGCACCGTCTCACGGCTCTCCGGCAACAGACCGCCAGCATAGATATCTACTTCAAAGCTCTCTAAGGCACGCTCTCTATCTCCGTCTCTCAGAGCGACACTCAGGGTGGTCTGGCGCTCTCCCACCCACCGAATCAGGCTGTGCTCGGGTGACTGGGGCGCCAAACAGAACGCCTGCGAGGCCACCTCGGCGTCCTTGAACTGCAGGCCGCCGGAGCAGCCCAAGAGGGGCCAAATCACCGACCACCCAACGACCGAGAATCCAATCACCGGCGGGCCCGAATGCAGAGCAAGCCGCCCAGAGCCAGGAGCCAAGCTGAACCCGGTGCGCTTCCACTCGTGCTGCAGCCTTCTACCTCGGGCGGTCCAGGGGTGCGGCGCACCTTGAACTCCACAGCCTCCGACCACTCCCCGAATCCCCATGCGTCCGCCGCCCGTACCTTGGCGCCGTAGTACTGGCCGTAGTTCACGTCCGGACGGATATCCAGCTGAGGGCTCTCTAAGTCCGTTATATCCCAGGTGACATCCGGATCATCGGCCAGCCACATCCGAACTTCGTAGAGCAGAGGTTCCGCGTCTATGTCCACTGCGGGGCTCCAACGCAGGGTGGCTTGGTCGAGATACACAAACTCAGTTGGGCTCAGGTTCTCCGGCGCAGCGGGCGGCTGATTGGCGATGGCCTGGACCGCCGCACCCGCGTCGATGCGCCCACATCCATAGAGTTCACTCTCCCCGTCCTGGTCGTAGTCCGCCTCCTCAGGGCTGACGCGCACTGCCGTTTGACAGATCACGTCCACTGCGGTCCAGATGTCCAAACGCGGGTTGGCTGCAAACATCAAGGCCACGACCCCACTCACCACCGGCGCGGCAGCCGAAGTCCCGGAGAATTCGCCTGTGTAGTTGTTGTCCCCGCTGTGCGCGCCGTAGCCCTCCTCGCCAGTGATGTTGGTCGTGACCATCATGGGTCGGCCCCAGTCCCCGCTGGAGGCAACGATGTCCATGTTGCCGCCAAAGCTGGAGTAGGCCGACAGGCGGTCTTGATCGTTCAGGGCCCCCACGCCGATGGTGGAGCTCACCCGCATGTAGCCGTCATTGCTGTTGTCACAGCTGTCGTTGCCCATCGACATGACCCATGCGGAACCGTAGCCGTTTCGGCCAACGGTCTCCGCGTGGTACAGCCCGTCCAGAATGACCTGGGGCAGAGAAAAGGCCGCGCAAGTCTCCGAGTTGCCCCAGGAGTTGGACAGCACACCGGCCCCGTTGTCTACGGCGTAGACCGTGGCGTCGTGGATGTCGGACCACTCCGTGATCGCCCCCAACAGGCGAATCCCCATAATTTGGGCCTGGGGCGCCACACCGGTCACACCCAAGCCGTTGTCCCCAGTTCCTGCGGCCAGCCCCGCACAGGCGGTCCCGTGCGCGTATCCGCTATAGGTCAGGTCTGGATTCTCATCGCCCACCGAGTCGGTGGTAAAGCCCTGCACAATGTCCAGATCTGGGTGGCTGGTGTCCACACCCGAATCCAGAATGGCGATAATCTGCCCTGCACCCTGGGTGATCTCCCATGCCGGAAGCACGTTGATGTCTGAGCCAGGAAGGCTGGAGTCGCTGGCTTGCCCCACATTGAGCAGGTGCCATTGATCCTCAAAATAGGGATCGTTGGGCAGGGCATGGGGGTGAAGCTCCACTGCCATGTTCGGGTGGGCATAGCGCAGACGCGGATCGCCTTGAAGGTAAGCCGAGAGCGCCAACTCATCGAAGCCGTCCCCCAGGTGCACACGGTAGGTGGCCGGCCCACCCAAGAGACGATCGATTTGATCCACCCCCTCCAAATCGTGTAGCCAGTCTGCATCTTCGACCTTTAGGCTGACGATCAAACTTCCAGTCCGCCAGACCGGGAGATCTTCTTGGTAGTACTGCCCGTCTGCGCCGACAGACAGCGGAATACCGACCTGGAGTGGGACGGGATCCGCGGCCAGGGCAAGCGGGAGCAAGAGCAGCGCCGACATGATGTTCTCCAAGGAGTCCGCAGGGTACCCGAGAGGGTGTACATGGGCTGTAAGAAGACCGTCCAGACCCGGACTGTTGCTTTACCGAGACACACTGCTCCTCAGAACCGGGTAGAAGGGGCCCAAGTCACCCCCTGGATGGAGCGAACCATGAGCATTTTTCGTCTCGCACTGGCCTTGAGCCTGCCCCTCGCACTCACAATCGCTTGTGATAGCGGCCCCCCCGAGGACACCGGTCCTGTGAGCGAGGGCGACGCTGACACCGATGCCGACTCCGACACAGACACCGACACCGATGCCGACGGAGACGCGGACGCGGACTGCGACATCACGGGCGCCACGCCCATCTTCGACAACCTCTACGGCGCAGGAAACACCGTCGTTGGCGACAACCCCTACGGGGACGCCGGCCTGAGCGCTGTGATCGCTGCCGCACCTGCCGCCGGTGAAACCATTGCCGGCGAATGGGCCGTCACGGGCGCGACCGTCATCGCTGTTGGATACGCCCCCGAGGGCAGCAACCCCGACAACATCTGGTTCGCTGACTCCAGCGGCGCAGCACGCACCTACCGCACCGACCCGGGTCTGGTGCTCAAGGCTGGCGACGTGGTCGACTTTACCGTCACCGAGCTGACCATGTACTACGAGACCCTGGAGCTCACCGCCATCAGCGACGTGACCGTCACAGGTACGGACAAGATCTGGATGCTGGACGGCAACGCAACCACCATCACCTACGCTGAGCACGAGCAGCAGGTCGTCTACGCCTGGGGCGAAGTGGTCAGCGAAGACGGCGAGTGCGGCGGCTCCTACAGCTGCTACACCTTCCAATACGGCTCCAACAGCAACAACCTACGTATCCAGACCAGCAAGGGTCTAATCGAGGGTGACTGCGCTCAGGTGGCCGTGCCCGTGGGCTCCTTCAGCGGCGCTGAGCAGCTGAATGTGGACGACTTAGACTGGTTCGACTGGATCGACTAATGCTTGTACTGCTCGGGCTGACCCTCCTGGCCTGCGACTTGCGGGAAGCAGGAGAAGACTGGGTGGGCTGGTACGACGAGGGCTCTGACCTCAACGTCACCGAGCCCATCGAGTGGACCGATCAAAACTATGCCCTGGAGCCGGTAGACGGCATCCAGGACATCGCTGATCTTCAAGACGCGGTCTTTCCAGGTGCTGACGGCGCGCTCGTGTACGGGAGTGGTGACGAGCTAAGTCCGGACTCGGACTGCCAGGTCGAGACCGACTCCGCGCTCCCCGCCATGGTACAGGGCATTGTTACCTTGCACCCTAGGTTTTACTTCAAAACCAGCGGCTGTGGTCGCGACTCGGATGAGAAGTACTACGGCTCCTATTTCGTCCAGGACAGCACCGGTGGAGTCTTTGTCTTAGGGGACTCCAAGGTGGCCCACTTCGACGTGGGTGACCGGGTGGAGATGCGCGTTCGGGCCATCAAAACCAACTTCGATCTGGACATGATCTACGCCCACGACATCGTGGTCGTGGAGCGCAATGCCAGCCCAATCTACTTCGTGGTTGCCGAGGGTGAAACCCTGGGCGCTGACGACGTAGGCCAGGTTCGCCGGGTCACTGGCGAGATCACACAAGCCGCAGACAACTTCGGCGAGTTCAAGATCACCGACGACTCGGGCACGGTGCACACCGTCTCCTTGGACGCCGAGATCAACCGACGGGGAGTCGGCTTTGACGTGGGAACCCGCGTCCAGGCCACCGGCCCCGTTCTCTACAGCTACAGCGCCTACACCATCGTCATCATGAATGTCGGACAGCTCGCAGAGCTGGAAGAATAAGGACGCACCGTGACCCTTCTCCTTGCCCTGACTACCGCTGCATTTGCACAAGACGACCGAGACCTGGAGTACCGGGAGACCACCGTCGAAGGCACCGGCACCACCCAGGTGAGCGCCGGCTTTGAGGCCCAGTGGTTCGAGTACGACAACTTGGATCTGCGCGCACTGGACGAGTCCAGTGACCAGAACATCTTCGACTCGGATGACCGGAACTCTTTTGCCTTCTCCGGCGCTTACCTGAACTTGGCCCATACCCTGGACCAAGAACAAGGCGTGACCCGGCTGGTCATCGGTGCCTCGCACCGTGGCCTGTGGGGCAACGACCAGATCGGACAGATCAACCAGTACGGCGGCTTTGTCTACTTCACCTCGATGTACGGCGAGTTCATCACCCCCAACAAGCGGCTGCAGGTCCGGGTGGGCCGTCAGTACTACGAGCTGGGCGGACTGGGCGGCGCGCGCGACTACGTGCTCGCCGACGTGCTGGACATGGTTCGCGTGGACTGGGCCCCCATTGATATGGTTCGTTTTGAGCTGACCCCCATCACCGTGGTGGGCATGTCGAGCTCCAACGACAACGCCAACTTCGTGAGCTTTGTCGGTCAGTCCACCAGCCAGACCTATGGCTTTCGTGGCGACCACATGACCAAGCGCACCGGTGGTGCCGTTGTGCTGACCCCCAAGACCAACATCGATGTGCGGGCCTACGGCTTTTACACCGACGTGGGCGCCCTGGGCACCGGCTCCGACATCTCCGAGAACGGCCTGCTCGGCAACTTCTCGGACAATGACTACGTCATCAACGCCGGCCTGCGCGGTCACATGGTGCTCAACGAAAGCATCACCCCCTACTTCAGCCTGGACATGTCGAACGGCATTGACCGCAAGGAGCTCGTGGCCCGAGATGTCGACACCAACGGCACAGCCATCACCCTGGGTGTTCGCGCCAAGACCGGCGATGACGAGACCGGCTTTCGCGGCGAGGCCAGCTTCTTCCAGGCCAGCGGTGCCAAGTACGGAAACGCCTCCGGCGACTCCGGCCTTCAGTATTCTCACGGCTACGTAGGCATGAAAGCCCGCCAAGCCGGCGGTACCTTCGCTGACCGCTTGATGGGCTGGCACCCCAGCGCCTACGTGGGCATGTTCGGAGTCTCCGACTCCCCTCATGCCATCTCGCGCAAGTCCGGCACCCGCGTCTTGCACGCAAACGCTGGCTACGACCTGGGCAAGCTGACGGTCATGGGCCGTTGGTGGACCTTCCAGGACATGGGCGTGACCTACACCGACTTGGACCAACTGGACAGCGTAGAGACCCCCTTTGGATACAGCCGTGAAGAATTCGCCGCTCAGTCCCGCATGGGACAGCTGTTGGGTCACGAAGCCGATGTGGACCTGTACTACTCCCTGACGGACAACGTGCAGCTGCGGGCCAACGGCGCAGTGTTCTTGCCGGGGGCCTTCTACGAGATCCCCATCTCCCGCATCGCCGGTGACCAGCTGGGTTGGGACGGCGAGGCCATGCCTTGGTCTGTCAGTGTAGGCACCAGCGTGAGGTTCTAGAGATGCTCTTGCTGCTCTTGGCATGTGGTGCCCCCGAAGGCCGACTGGAACAGGTCGGCTACCGGGACGGCTCTGACGGAGGCTCCACCAACGGTGAGCGTGGAAACGTCAAGATCTCCGAGGTCTTGTGGTCCGGCTCGGTCAACGCCGACGGCGAGCACGATCCCACGGATGTCTTTGTCGAGATCCGGAACGAAGGCGCTCGTCCGGTCAACCTGGAAGGTTGGTTCATCATCCAAGAGGGCACGATCGACGAGACCTACGTGATCCCCACTTCGCTTCGAGTCGAGGTTGGCCAGCACGTCTTCTTGGCGCACAAGAACACCGGCTGCTTCCCAGAGCCCGATGCCATCTTGCCCCGGCTTCGCCTGCCACAGGGCGACTCCTTCGAGCTCACTCTGCGGGACATTGATGAGCGCTTGATCGAGCCTGCAGGCTCCGAGACGATGCCCCCCTTCGCTGGTGGGTACGACTACGTCCGCAGCCGCTCCATGGAGAAGGTGGAGCTGATGTTTGGCGGCCGTGGCTCCGAGCCAAGCTCTTGGCACTACTACACCGCAGCCGAGGTGGACGTGCCCAACAACGACCGCGTCGCGGAAAACTGCCAGCGCAACACCCTGGCCAGTCCAGGCCGACCAAACTCTCCCGACTACTCGGGCGCCTACAGCACGGGGTCTTTCGAATGATCACCTCCCTACCTTTGCTGCTGGCAGGCTGCGCGGCACCGGACACCAACCAGGTGTTCAACAACGTGCAGGTTCAGAGCTTCACGGAGAGCGACGGCGGACAGCAGGTCATCGATGCCTTTATCGACGGCGCTCTGAGCGCCGAGAGCGACTTGGCTGTGCTGCTACCTGGCTTGGAAAACATGGAGCTGGCCCAGGTCCTGATCCAGGCACACGAATCGGGCGTTCCCGTCGCAGTGGCGTCGGATGTGGACTCCAGTGATGATGCTGGCATTCTCGCGCTCCTGGATGCGGGGGTACCCGTCTCGCTGGGTGACGGCGCCGTCGCGTACTTCGAGTTTTCTTTGAACGAAGACGTTTCCTGGGACAGCAGCCAAGTACGCATGACGCACAACGTCATGGTCATCGACCGCACCCACGTGCTCAACACCAGCTCCCTTGAGCCTGGCGATGGATTCCGCTGGCTCTTCGACTCCACCAGCCGGGATCTCAGCTACGACCTGGACATCGAACACAACCAGATCTTCGGCGGCTCCGACGCCTCGTCTATGACCGCCTACGACTCCCTGGCCAAGTCCGTGGCGGACAACCGCTGGATCTACGGCATGCAGTCCGACGAGCACTTGGAAGTGTGGCTGGGCCCGCAGGAGCGCTTGATCAAGCGCATCGTCGACGCAACGTACGGCGCGCGGGCCAGCATCTATGTGCTGACCGACGACTTTATGGACGAAGGACTCGCGGTCGCCTTGGGCGCCAAGTATGCCGACGGCTTTGACGTTCAGGTCGTAGTCGGCCCCAACTTCAAGGAAAACGAGCGGGCCCTGTCCAACAACCTGGAAGAGTCTGGGGTGCCGGTCACTCAGCTTCCAGCAGGCACTGTGGTCCCCACCCTTGTCCTGATCGACACCCAGATTGACGAGCGAGGCACCTGGAACACCGCAAAGGCGATGTGCCTGTCTCACGACATCGTCTCAGCCTCGCGCCTGTATCGGGCCGCACCGGTGCTCAGCGACCAACTCATGGACGGCAGCATGTGGGTGCTCAACGACTACGACTCCCCCGACTCAGAAGATACAGCCCAGATGGGTGCCTTGATCGCACTCTGGGAAGACGCATTGTCCCGCTCCGGAGGCCTGTGATGCTCCCCCTGCTCTCTCTCCTGGCCTGCTCCCCTCCCTCCCAGGAGGACCTGGACAGCACCCGCGGTAGCCGCTTGGAGACCTTCTTCAACGAGCCAGGAACCCGCAACGGCAACATCTGGCAGCCCGATGTGATCAACCTGATGATCGAGCTGGTCGACTCGGCGGATGCGACCATCGACTTTGCAGTGATGGGTTTCTACTACCCCTCCGTGGTCGAGGCCTTTGTTCGGGCCCATGACCGCGGCGTAAAAGTGCGCATGGTCGGTGATGCAGGTCACCTGTACAACAGCGGCTACCAGACCATGTTGGATCGCGAGATTCCGATGGTGACGGGCAACATGGCCCACATCATGCACGACAAGTTCATGATTGTGGACAGCCGCTATGTGTTCTGCGGAACCGCCAACTGGACGTCTACCGACTTGGTTCGCAACTCGAACAACTTTGTCTACATGGACTCCCCGCCCGTCGCCGCCGACTTTACGGTCGAGTTCAACCAGATGTTCGATGGGGCCTTCGGTCACACCAAGGTCGAGAAGGAGAACGGTCGCAGCTACATGGTGGGCGACACGGAAGTGGAGGTGTGGTTCTCCCCGAACGAGGACGCCATGGGCCGCATCCTGGAGTTGATCGACGGCGCTCAGGAGAGTGTGCGTTTCACGATCTTCGCCTTCACCAAGGACCAGATTGGCTCGGCTTTTGTGCGCAAGCAGGAAGAGCTCGCCGAGATGCACGGCGCCGAGAACCTCTGGGACGGATCCTCTGAGATGGACGACCGCTACGGCGTCGCAGGCGTGTTCGACAAGTCCCAGCTGCACTCCAACGGCCAGTACCACGAGGTCTACCGCCTCACGGGTGCTGGGCTGCCCATTCGCCTGGACGGCATTGACTCCTCCAAGTTGCCCGGTGACTACCAGGCCGGCGGTGGACGGCTGCACTCCAAGACCATGCTGATCGACGCCGACGGCGAGGACCCCATCGTCATCACCGGCTCCTTCAACTGGTCTAGCTCCGCGACCATCTCCAACGACGAGTACCTGCTGGTGCTCAAGGGCCCCCGGGTGGCCGAGGCCTTTGCTGACTACACCGACGGCCTGTGGAACAACGGCACAAAGATGGGCTACACCTTCGTGGGCGATGGGCCAGACGACGGGGACAAGCAATTTATCCAGCCAGGCGACATCGTGATCAACGAGGTCATGTGGTACGGCGCCCACAGCGGCGACGACGAGGGCTTTGACGAGTTCATCGAGCTTCGCAACATGACTGACCGGGACCTGAAGCTGGACATGTGGCAGATCGCAGGAGTCGACGACTTTGTGGTCGGACTGCCTCCGGGCATGACCATCAAGGCTGGCGAGACCTTCTTGATTGTCGACCACGTGCTCGAGGCCTACCAAGACGGGGCTCCCCAGGACGAGAACTCGGCCTACATGTACGGCGACATGGTCGTCAACGCATTCAACGACAACCGTCAGTCTCGCCTGTACCTGAAGGATGGCTCTTTGGAGTTGTTCTTGCTGGACCCCAACGCGGTCATTGTGGACCACGCCGGCGACGGTGGCGGAGCCTTTGCCGGTGGCCCTATTGGCAGCAAGGTGTATTCCATGGAGCGCACTGCAACCCCAGGAGACGGCCGAGATCCCAGCAACTGGTACACCTACGACGGTGACAACGGCATAGGGGCAGTGAATCCAGATTATGCAAGTGAGATCCTTGCATCTCCTGGCGAGACGAACTCCAAAAACTGATCCCGGGCTCCTGTACCCTTGACGCGGACAGGAAGGGTTCTTAGCTCTTGCATCCAAACTTTGGATTCATTCCAAACTCAGCCCCCTGGAGATGCCATGAGCAACGTTGGAAAGCCCGCCCCCAAGTGGAAGTCTGTCGCCTACGTGAACGGGGAGGAGAAGGTCATCTCCTCCAGCGACTACAAGGGCCAGTGGTACGTCATGTACTGGTACCCACTGGACTTCACCTTCGTCTGCCCCACCGAAATCCGCGGCTTTGAAAAGCTGGCCGAGGACTTCGCTGACGACGGCGTGGCAGTCATCGGTGCCAGCACCGACTCTTGGCACTCCCACAACGCTTGGTTCAACGACGGCAAGACCTTCGCTGACAAGATCACCCACCCTGTGATCGCCGACACCAACCACAAGGTCACCAAGAAGTTTGGCTACCTGCTCAAGGAAGCCGGCATCGCCTACCGCGCCACCGTGATTGTGGACGACAAGGGCATTGTGCGCTCCGAGGCCATCAACGACCTGGACGCTGGACGTAGCCCCGCCGAGACCCTGCGTACCGTGCAGGCTCTCCAGTCCGGTGGACTGTGTGGCGCCGACTGGGAGAAGGGCGCCGACTTTGCTGGCTGATTGCCGCTTGTCCCCCTCAGCACGCCTCCGGGGACATCCTCGGGGGCGTGCTGCCTCTGAACACACCGCCTGAACACACCAAAGTGGAGAGACCCATGTCTGGTCTGAAGATCCTCGATAGAGACACCTGGGAGGCGACCATCAACGCCCCTGTGGCCATGGTCATGCTCGGAAAGACTGACTGCGTCGCTTGCAATGAGTGGACCACTGAACTCCAGGCCTTCTTGGAGTCCGACGCGGAGTTCACTTCCGTGGCGTTTGGCAAGATCCTCCTGGACAAGGGCGGCTTGGGCAAGTTCAAAAAGGCCAGCCCCTGGCTCTCAGAAGTACACGACCTGCCCACCAACGTGCTCTATGTGAACGGCGAGCCGGTGAAGCGCTGGGTAGGCAATGGGGTCGACCGCATGTCGAATCGACTGCGTCGGGCAATGAAAGCCTAATCCGTGGACCCAGGCTCACGAGCCCAGGAAGCGAGCGGACTTTCCCTGCATCGGGTTGAAAGAGGATGTAGATGCTGTTCTGAAGTGTCAGAATGCCTACATGGCAGCGATCGAACTCCCCCCACCTCCACCCGCTCACGTTCGCTGGCTAGAAGCGGGTGACTTGGAGCTTCGCTTCGGCACGGGTACCAATCCCCGGGTTCGTGGAGACGCGGGCTGGGCGCTATGGGCTCTCTCATGGTGGGGCTTTGAAGGGGCCGCTGACTTGGGCCTGGTCCGCTTAGGCCCCTTCGCCCTCAGCGCGGGTACCCAGGTCTCTTATGGCACACCGATCGTGCTTAGAACCGCAACCAACGGGGCCCTGGCCTACTTCATCCCCGAGGGCAGAACCCGGGTCAGGGCACGCAGCGTCGCCCTAGACGCCCGGGGTGCGCTGCACATCAGCCGCAAAGAGGATTCATTCGTTCACCCCTACTTCGTCTCAGCATTCGGCCCCCGCTGGCTGATGGTCGAGGCTGCACGGGACGGAAGTGTGGTGGACGCCCGCGCCAGCTGGTCACTGATGAGCTGGGCTTTCACCCCAAGCCTAGGCATCGACATCGTTCTGAATCGGGGCTTTGTGATCAACGGCGAGCTGGGCTGGAGCCAAGGCGTGCAGGCCAAGGCGGAGAGCGACGTGTCCCTGACCGCCTTGGGTTTCTCCGTGCTCGACGAGCAGGGTTTGGACAGCCGCGAAGCCCCTCGTGGCATGGTGTTCAGCACAGCGCTGGGTTGGCGATTTTGACCCAAACAACTCCACCGCCGCAGTATAAAAAGCCCCTTCAAAGCTAAGCAAACAGACCTTTCTACATGCATAGAACGCTACGGGTGCGGCGTGAGATGGGAAAGTGAGGGATGATTCGCGCATGAACTTGATCCAGCCCCTGCCCGCAAACCCCCTGGACATCGTTGGCGACGTGCATGGCGAGTACCAGGCCTTGGACGAGCTCCTCAGCGCCCTGGGCTGGTCGGATGGCAGCGCGCAGGCCCAGGGTCGCCGCTTGGTCTTTGTGGGCGACCTGGTGGATCGCGGCCCCGACAGTGTCCGTGTCGTAGACCGCGTCGCAGATTTGGTGAACCAAGGCCTAGCCCAGGTCACTCTGGGCAACCACGAGCTCAACTTGCTCCGCGAAGAACCCAAGGCCGGCAACCACTGGTTCTTCGGACAGGAGGAGCGGACACGAGACGGTCAGCCCTTTGAGAGTCGCCTGGCCTCGTCGACGGAGCGCAGGCGCATCCTGGAGTTCTTCAAGACCCTGCCCCTAGCACTGGAGCGCAGTGACGTGCGCATCGCCCATGCATGCTGGGACCAGAGCAGCGTAGACACCCTGCGCAATCCCCCGGACGGGGACATCTGCCAAGTGGTAGAGCACTGGGACCAGCAGATCGACCAGCACGTCCGTGCAACCGGGCTCTCCGAGCGGGCCAAGTTGGAATCAGCGCCCTACGATCTACGCGATCCAAGCTGTACCCCGCCTCTGCTCAAGAACGTGGGCGAGGAAAACCTGGTTCGCCAGCTGGGCAACCCGGTGCGGGTGCTGACTTCTGGAGCTGAGGAGTTCGCCAACCAACCCTTCTTCGCGGCAGGTCGCTGGCGCATGCTACGCCGGGTTCCTTGGTGGGATCACTACGAAGGTCCCCTGGTCGTGATGGGTCACTATTGGCGAAGAACACCCGCGATGGGCCCCCCTCCCCCCAGCCAAGAACGGGGAATCTTCGAGCACGAGCACCCCTTTGACCCCATGGGCGCAGGCAACGCCTTCTGCGTGGACTACAGCGTGGGCCACCGCTACGCAGAGCGACTTAATGGCCTGACCCCCTTCCAAGCCCAGCTTGGAGCCTTGCGGCTGCCGGCCGAAGGTCAAAGGGGTCCAGTGACGCTGCAGCTCGGCACCCAAGTCCACACGGTAAAGCTCCAACGCTGAGCCCAGAAAGCAGCGGTGTAGGCCCTGTGGATCTCTACGGTAGCCTCCCTGCGTTTGGATCACGGCGGCAACCTGACCTGGGAGATCGAGCACGTCATGAACCTGACGCTGTACGCAGACGACGGCATCGCCGGGAGTGCAATCCTCGCCCTACAGACCAAAGCGGAGTTCCCATCGGGATGGACGGGCCAAACCCAGGTGACCAAGATCACCCGAGATCACCGGATGCGCGCTGAGCGTTTGATCTTGGTGGTCGACGACGACGGCACCGGCACCGGCACCGGCGCCGAGTGCAGCAAGGGCAACAACCGAGTGATGGAGACCGGTCCCTGCCGCGATTGAAGGGACCCAACGACAGCGCGAAGAGCAAGCTCAGCGGCGCTTCCTACCCTTGCCTGCCTTCTTCTTCATGGCCTTGGTCTTGGCGTTGGAAGGGGAACGAAAGCCAGGACGTTCGGCGCGATCTGACGCCTTGATCAAAGCCGGAATTGGGCTGGGGAACGTCCCTGGGCTCGGCTCAGTGCTCGCAACCTCGCTCTCTTCGACTGCGGTCTCGGTGTTCTCAGTAGGGTTTTCAGACATGTAGATCTCCTGTTGTCTCCGTGACTAACCCATGACCAAAATCAGGCCTCGGCTACGCGCACCGGAATCTTCGGTGGCGACAGCCCAAGCCCGCTTGGATAGGGTGACGTGTGCGCTTGATCATCCTTCGACATGCCAAGTCTTCTCGCAGCGACGCGGGTCTGTCAGACCACGATCGCCCGATAAACCTCCGTGGCGAGACCGATGCCCCCTTGGTGGCCCAATGCCTACAGGACAAAGGCTGGGTGCCCGAGCAGGTTCTCAGCTCCAACGCCGAGCGCACCCGCCAGACCTGGGCCAGTATGGCCAATGTTCTGGGACACGTCCCAGCAGACTTTATTCCAGGTTTGTACTTGGCTTCTTCCAGCCAGGCCATCGACGAACTACAGAAACACGCCGAAGACGTGACCACCCTTCTTCTGCTCGGTCACAACCCAGGTCTTGAGCAGCTGATCTTTGATCTTAGCGGCCAGGCCGAGCGTCTCACCACCTGCAATGCCGCGCTGCTGACCAGCAGTGCCAGCGACTGGAAAACGGCACTGCGCAGCGTATGGACGCTGGAAGAGGTGGTTCGCCCCAAAGGACTTCGCGCCACATGACCTCCCAGGCGACAGGGGCACCAGTCGCTGCCGTTGACCTGGGATCCAACAGCTTTCATATGGTGGTGGGGCGGGTTGAGCCCGGTCCACGGTTGCTCGTTCTGGATCGTATGAAAGAGCGGGTCCGGATCGCCGCCGGTCTTGAAGAAAAGCGCATCACCGACGAGGCTGCGGAGCGCGCGCTCGCCTGCCTGGCACGCTTTGGCGAGCGCATCGCCGATCTGCCCAGCACACATGTCCGCGCGGTAGGGACCGACACCTTTAGGCGCGCGCTGAACGGCGAGTCCTTTTTAGAACGGGCCAAGGAGGCACTGGGCCATCCCATCGAGATGGTCTCCGGTCAAGAGGAAGCCCGTCTGGTCTACCAAGGCGTCGATCAATCCGTGGACCCTCCTGCCCACGATCGCCGACTGGTTGTGGACATCGGCGGCGGCTCGACCGAGGTCATCAACGGCACCGGCTCTGTCCCCGGCTTGGGCCGCAGTCTGCATATGGGCTGCGTGAGTTTCTCCCAGCGCTACTTCCCCGGCGGAACAATCACCCGAGAAGCCTTTACCCGCGCCATGAGCACAGGTGGTCAGCTCTTGGGACGCATCTCCCGCGAGTTTCGGGCCACAGGTTGGGACCACACCCTGGGGAGCTCCGGGACCATCAAGGCAATCGAGCGCATTCTCCTGGAGAACGATCTGAGCCCCCAAGGCATTACGCGCAAGGGCCTAAAGCGCCTGCGCGAGGAGCTCATTGCGGCCGGTTCGGTCAGCAACCTGAAGCTCAGAGGCTTGAGCCACGAGCGGGCTCAGGTCTTGCCGGGGGGATTGGCTGTGCTCTCCTGCGTGTTCGCCGAGCTCCCCATCGAGAGCATGGTGGCCAGCCCCAGCGCAATGCGCGAAGGGCTTCTCCGAGACTTGGTCGGTCGCCTGTATTCGGGCGACCTTCGCGATGGCACAGTGGACCGCCTCATGGAGCAACTACAGGTGGATCGCGACCAAGCGAACCAGGTCCAAGCCTTTGCACTATCCCTGTTCGACGCCGCAAAGGGTCCTTGGAACTTACGACCCCGCCAACGCAATCAGCTGCGCTGGGCCGCCCGACTCCACGAGGTGGGCCGCTTCATTTCCTTCTCGGGGTACCAGCGTCACGGCGCCTACATTCTCGAGAACGGAGAACTGCCCGGTTTCTCTCTCCAAGACAAGCGCGCATTGGCGATCCTGGTGCGCTGCCAGCGTGGCAAGCTCAACGCGGACGAGGTCAGGCATCTCCGCAAGGATCACCCGCGCCTTGTGGCATGCATCCGCCTGCTGCGGATCGCGGTCAGCGTTCACCGACGCCGCAGCCCCAAAGAACTGGCCCTGCCCACCATTGGAATCAGCGGTCTGCACCTGACCTTGAGCTACCCGAAGGACTACCTGAGTCACCGGGCCATGACCCGCGACGGTCTGCTCCATGAGCGAAAGCGCCAGGATGCCGTAGGACTCCCGCTCACGGTGCGCTGAAGACCCCAGGGCACACGCCTACGACAGCGATAGTCCTCCGGACTGGTTGGCCAAGAGCAGCGTCTGCTGAGCGGAAACCGTACCTTTCTCGGACACCCGCGCGTATTCACCATTCTGGTCCATGCCCCAAGCCCAGGCGTCGTCTTTCAAGAACAGGCTCAGGTTCTCCAAGAGGCGGGCCTTGAGGACTGGGCTGCGAATTGGGCAGGCGATCTCAATCCGGCGCCACAGGTTTCGGTCCATCCAGTCAGCGCTCGCGATGTAGACCCGATCCTTGCCCCCGGCGTGAAACGCATAGACCCTGTCGTGCTCTAAAAAGCGGCCCACCACACTACGCACCTGGATGTTGTCCGAAACGCCCAGCATGCCTGGTCGCAAGCAGCAAATTCCCCTTACAATCAAGTCGATGCGCACCCCCGCTTGACTGGCACGGTACAGGGCCTTGATGACCGTAGGCTCGGACAAGGAATTCATCTTGGCCTGGATCCAAGCCGGCTTGCCGGCCTGGGCCGCCCTGGCCTCGTCGTCGATGAGCTTCACGAGCTGCTCTCGCAGCGTGAAGGGCGAATGCAGGAGGCGACTCATCTCACGCACTTTGCCCAGTCCCGTCAGCTCCATGAAGAGCCCGTGCACGTCTTCGCACAGCTCCGGATTGGCGCTGAGCAGGCTGTAGTCGGTGTACAAGCGGGCGTTCTTGATGTGGTAATTCCCGGTGCCCACATGAACGTAGCGGCGCAGCGCACCCCCTTCGCGACGAACCACCAGCATGGTCTTGGCGTGGCACTTAAATCCCACGACGCCGTACACCACGTTGGCGCCGGCCTCGGCCAGGCGGGTCGCCAAGGAGATGTTCTCCGCCTCATCAAAGCGCGCCCGCAGCTCCACCACGACCGTGACGTCTTTTCCGGCCCGCGCCGCTTGTAGCAGGGCCTCTACAATACGAGAACCACCTCCGACCCGGTACAAGGTCATCTTGATGGCCAAGACCTTGGGGTCCGTGGATGCGCGCCAGAGCAGATCCACCACAGGATTGTAGGACTGGTAGGGGTGATAGAGCAGCACGTCTTGCGCGCGCAGAGTAGCGAGCAAGTCCTGCTTTGGACCCAGATTATGCGGGAGACCTGGAGTAAATCTTGGGTGCTTGAGCTCGTCCACCTGGGCTTGGTTCACCAAAGCGTCCAAGCGGTGCAGGTTCACCGGTCCGTTGACCAAATAGAGATCCTCCGGTCCCAACCCATGGTGGGAGAGCAGGAAATCGATCACGTGGTCAGGCGTGCCTGAAGCCACCTCCAAGCGAGTCGAGCTGCCATAGTTTCGACCATGCAGCTCGCCCTTTAGAGCGTCCAGCAAGTCGTCGATCTCCTCCTCGTCCACCCACATGTTCGAGTCGCGGGTCAGGCGAAACTGGTAGCAGCCAGTCACCTTCATCCCTGGAAACAGCGCGTTGATGTTGGCGTGGATCACGCTGGAGATCAGGGTAAAGTCCTGGTCGTCAATGTTCTCCGATGGCAAACGAATGACCCTTGGAAGACAACGAGGAACCTGTAGAATGGCGATCCCTGAGTCCCGCTCAAATGCGTCCTCGCCCTCCAGAGTGATCAGGAAATTCAAACCCTTGTTTTGCACCACCGGGAAGGGGTGCGCCGGGTCCAAGCCCACAGGCGTAAGCACCGGCAAGGCCTGCTCGGTAAAGTAATTCGCGATCCACGCCTTCTGAGCAGCAGTCCAGCGGCTACGGCGGAGCAAGCGCACGCCGTGCTCCTCCAACGCCGGCAAGACCGTTTCATTGAGCAGCTTGTACTGGTTGTTTACCAGGCTGCGAACCATCTCACGAATCTGACCGTGGAGCACAGCCGCTGGCGTAGAGTCGGCCCCTTGATGAGGAAGCGCAAGGGCGATGCGTTGCTTGAGCAGACCCACCCGCACTTCGAAAAACTCATCCAGGTTGGAGCTGACGATGGTCAGGAACCGCAAACGCTCCAAGAGGGGTACACGCGCATCTCTCGCTTGAGCTTTGACCCGCCGATTGAACTCCAGGAAGGAGAGTTCACGGTTGACAAAGAGCTGCTTGGCGCTCAGATCGGCGATTTTTGGCTGGTTCATTTGTCGGCCTCCAGGATCGCTCGGTACTCGCCCATCTTCGCGCGCTCTTTGGGCGGCATGACCGGGTACTTGGGGTCTAAGGCGCTGAGAATCTTTACCAAGTGTTGAGCGACCACCACGCGCATGGACTTCTTGTCGTCGGCGGGAATGCAGAACCAAGGAGAATCGGCTGTAGAGGTCAGATTGAGCACATCCTGGTAGGCGTCCATGTACTCCTCCCACTTGGACCGAGTATCCAGGTCTGAGCCCTTGAATTTCCAATTCTTCGAGGGCTCATCCAAGCGCGCCAACAGACGCGCCCGCTGCTGCTCCCTGGAGACGTTCAAGAAGAACTTCACCACGGTAGTCTTGCACTGCTGAAGATGGGCTTCCCAGGAACGAATGGCTTGGAAGCGCTGCGCCCACAAGGTGTCGAGCTCACCGCTGGGATCGATTCCTTGTCCAGACAAGAAGCTGGGGTTGACCCGCACGACCAAGACCTCCTCGTAATGGGAGCGGTTGAACACGCCGATGCGCCCGCGCTCGGGAAGCCGGGTGTTCAGGCGCCAGAGAAAATCGTGGGAGCGCTCTTGACTGCTGGGGGCCCCAAAACTGTGCACCCGGAATCCCGCTGGGTTGATCCCTGAGAGGACCCGGCGAATCGTGCTGTCCTTGCCCGCAGCATCCATGGCCTGAAACACCAGGAGCAAGGCTTGTGAGCCGTCGGCAAAAAATCGATATTGGAGCTCGTCCAGCTCCTCCTTTGCCTTGGAGAGTTGACGCTTGCGCTGGCTGCCCGCCGGGTGGTCCTTGGGAAGAGAGGTAGAACACTCTGAGAGGCGAAAGCTGCCGTCGGAGGGGACCAAGAAAGGACTACTAATCAGGGGTGCACTCATGCAATCAGTGTACCCCGCTGACCCAGAACAGGGCATCCTTAGGGCAAAGGGACACAGGACTCATGTGCGCACGCACCCTGCTCATCACCACGCGCGTCCAGCTGCACTCCTTTGTCTCGCCCCTGGCGCCCGAGGTCTCCTCCCAGGGCTTAAAAGACAGCACACTGAGCAGCTACAACCTGGCCCCCACTGACGACATCGCCGTGCTCCGCATGAGCGCACAGGGGCCAGATCTCACCAGCATGCGCTGGGGATTGGTAAACCCCGGCCAGCGCACCGCGCCAAAGAACACGATGCGAAGGCCCCTTATCAACGCGCGCCAGGACAAGCTGGAGACGTGGAGAGACTGGACCCTTCCCTTCCAGAGGCGTCGTTGCCTGGTGATCAGCAGCGGCTGGATCGAATGGACCTTGGAAAGCCCAATCCGGGACCAAGCCCAGACCAGCCTCTTGCCAACATACCGCCCACCCGAGCCCGAACGACAAGCCTGGTGGTTCAGACCAAAAGGCGGTGGTTTGATGGCTATGGCCGGCTTTTGGAATCCTTGGGACCCGCCGGGTGACCCCGGCCGGGGCAGCGCGGCGCTGATTACCGTCGCCGCCAGCCACTCCCTCTCCCGTTGGCATGACCGTAGTCCAGTGGTGCTTTCCCAGCACGACTGGGGCGCCTACTTAAATCCAGATACGCTTGACCCCCAGGCCCTGATGCGCAGCCCGGGCCCAGGTGAGATCGAGGTACAGCCCCTGGGTGCCGCTATCGGGCCCGTGCGCAACAAGTCCCCAAAGGCGTTGCTGCCCCAGGGGGAGACCATTCTGGCGATGTAGACTGCAGACATGCTTCTTCTCTGGCTCGCCTGCAACTCCACGCCCGCCCCGGTCGTCTGCCAGGACCTGGCTGCAAGCTTGGACCAAGACATCTGCCGGAGCAAACGCATCGGGACCCTGGACACCCCTCAGGCAGCCGAGCTGGAAGTGGTCCTGATTGCCGACCCGGTCGTGCAAGGGGCCGCAGTGATGCGCTGGATTGAGAAAAACAACAAGCACTGGAACCCACAGCAGGTCCTGCCCCTCTGCGATCAACTCAAAGGGCGCGATCGCGGCAGCTGCTACCGCCGGGTTCAGTCGGCCCACTTAAATCGATGATGCTCTTGCACCTCATGGCCTGCCTTGCCCAGGACCTCGAAGCAGAGACTGCGCCCACGGTGATCGACTCCGAGCGCCTAAACCTGGTCATGGAAACCCTCCCCAAGTGCGTCACCTACAAGGATGACGAGCAGACCTTTAACTACTGCGTGGCCGCAAACGTCCACCGATTGGCCGATCCCCAAGTGTGTGCGGCTGCCGGCGCCCAAGAGAGCGCCTGCCGATCGGACTGGGTCAGCGCACGTCTAAACAGCCCCAAGACCAGCCCCGAGCGCCTACTCGAGCAGTGCGGCCCTGCCCGGGACTGCGCCCTGATGGTCCTGGATTCACATCCTCGAGAGACACTGGCCGCCCACGCCGACGCCTGCGCGGACCACGCCGGTCACTTTGCCAACGATTGCATCAACCACGCCGGTCGCCGGTGGGTCTCCGGCAAGCCCGGACCCCAAGCCCAAGGCGCCCTAAACGAAATTCCCAACAGGCGACCTGACCTGGTGGGATTCTGGGTGGGCGTGGCCCAGGCCTGCCAAAAGCAGGAGCTGGACTGCAGCATCGCGGACCAGGGGCAACCCTTCGCCGGCAACGCCATCGCCTGCCCCAGGGGGTACCAAAGCGCCCGAAATCGGCCGGGTCAATGGTGCGATATGCAGGTGGCCAACTAAGTCCGGCGCCGCCAGCCAAGCGCCAACAGGCCCAGCCAGATCAAGCCGCCTGCGCCGGCCCCACCACTACAAGCGCAACCTTCGGCGTCGGGTTTTGGTCCATCCATGGTCTCGGCCTGCGCGCGCAGCTCACAACCGTCGATTTCAACCGTTATCGGGCCATCTGGCCCCCGAACCGTCAGTGCGCTGAGATCGCCGCAGTTACCCGCCGAGACAATCACCTCACCCGAGGAAGGGGTCTCCTCTAAAAGAAGCGTGCCCGTGCCGTCCAGGGAACCGGCAACCCAGGCCGGAAGCGCCGAGATCTGCCATTCCCCCTCCAGAACTAGGGCTCCGGAACCAAGCACCTCGACTCCCGAAAAGGTCCCGCTAACCTGAGCTGTCGCGTACGGCCCAATCTCCAGCGGACCACTGTATTCCCAGATTTCAGCCTGCACCCACATGCCGCTGTGGTCAACCACCCCCTGTGCGGCCTGGACCTGATCTTGGTCCCAGACAAAGGGCAGAGGAACCTGACCGAACACGTCTCCAAAAACCGCGCGATGGGCAGCGTCTTGCAGGCGCAGCCTTTGCTCATCGTCCAGCTCCCCAAAGCCCTGCTCCATGCCAATGGGACTGCGGCCAGTCAGGC
>CAJQPC010000012.1 GCA_905480105.1 uncultured bacterium
GAGGAACTCTCCATGTTTGCCGACAACGACTCTGTTCGTGGCGGAGACGGTGACGGCGCGTTCACCAAGACCAAAGAGGAACTCGACGCCGACCGCATCGATCTGACCCACGGGCGAGACGACATGACCGCCTTGGGGCAACTTGTCGGGGAACCAGAGACCGAGAACAATGCCAGCGTGAAGATGAACTTCGGCGCTCCACCGCTCACCAACGACGACGCATCCAAGAAGACCGCAGTCGCAAACCAGATCATGGAGGCACTCTGCAAGGCCTTCGATATTCAGGATGGCCACGGAGGGGGCATGCCCCGGGTCCAGCTCTTGATCGACGGCGCTCCTTCCCATTTCTCCGTGATCTTCCGCAACGCCCGCACGAGTTCCAAAGGAACCGTGCCCGCCCAGGTCCTCATCGCAAACCTGCGCAACCGGCCCTCCACCGAGCATCGCCGCTTGCTAAACAACAGCTTGGCCAATCTGATTGACCGAGCCATGAACATGGCTGCCGAAAACCTCGAGGATGACGACCTTCTCGACGCCTTTCTGGAGACGTGCGTCGGCTACCAAAAGCGCCTGGGCCTCTGACGCACCGAATCGCCGTAGGCCTACTGGCCACCGCCCTGCTCTTGGGCTTGGCACCAAAGCCCAGTGCCCCTCATCCCCTGGAGCGCACGCCATCTTCGGTGGTGCAGGTCGTCTTGGACTACCGCGAGGCGCCACTGGCCGAACGAATCGACGCCATCAGCGCCATCTGGCTAGGGCAGCCGTACCAATTAGGTCCCTTGGGAGAGGGCTTAGGGGCTGAGATCGACAGCGATCCAATCACCCGCTACGACGTGTTTGATTGCCTGACCTACGTCGAGGAAGTGATGGCACTGGCCATGTCTCCTGACCCCAAGCGGGCACATGAACTCCGTATGGGAATGCGCTACTCCCAAACGCCGGCCACCTACGAGAACCGCCGCCACTTCATGCTGGCTGAATGGGTTCCAGGCACCCAGCAGGACGGTTGGATGCGTGACATCACCTCCGAGTTTCCCGACGCGGAACCCCGAAGCAAGACAGTGACCTTGCAGACTTGGGCAGGCTGGAAGACGCGCAAGGCCTTTCCCCTCTCGGACACACGGCTCCCTGTGGGCACAATGGACTTTCACATCCTCCCTCTCAGCGTCTCCAGCGAGACGCTACGAGCGATCCCCGACGGCGCAGTAATCTTCACAGTACGGGCCCTGTGGGACCATCTACCCATCGCGATTAGCCACGTCGGCATCAAGGTGCCCGGCGACAGGCCCACCATGCGCCACGCCAGCCGCATGGGTCAGCGTGTGGTGCGAGACGACGACCTGAACTGGTACCTCAGGCACTTGGCCACCTACAAGAAATGGCCAGCGGAGGGGCTCATCGTTCTAATGCCCGTTGAGTTCGGTCCCACTCCTGGGCACTTGGCCAGCTTGAATGCCGCCCAAGCTGCCCAAGGTTTAGGCGAACAGCGCCAGTAGCTGCGCGGCACAACTGGGCTGCTCGGTCTTGACGTAGGCACGCACGGCGTCGGAGACCAACCCACGAGGGTCCTTCCCGTAGTCAGCCAACTTTTCGTCCAACCATGCATTCAAGTCGGTCTCCCCAGCACTGAGCTTGGCGACCAGAGCAGGCATCAAGGTCTGGGCCAAGTCCAACTTCTGCTCGACGGGCACCAAGTCGCTGACTTTGAGCGCCCAACGTGGGAGGAAGAGGCCGACCCGTCCGAGCATCAAGGTGGCGCAGTCCTCAGCCAGGGCCTGACAGGCAGCATCCGCGAGGGGAATCTCAGTACTTAGCTTTCCACCTGGTGCACTACCAAGCTCCGCGTAAATCTTATTCTTTGGCTCGGTCCCGCTCGGACGCAGAATGATTCGACCCCCTTCGAGTTCAAAGATGAGCACGTTCCGGGAGCTTCGGTCCGTATTGGAGACCAAGGCGCCCATGGGGCCTGCCTCATCGAGCAAATCGGTGTATTTAAGCACCTTGCGCCCACCGATCTCACTCGGTGGGTCTTGTCGAAAGCTGTCCTGGATCGCATCAATGCGGGCCTTGCCGCTTGCGCCACGCATGACCGTGGAGATCAAGCGGTTGGAGACGTAGCCCACCTCTACCCAGATTTGATTCAACAGATCCACCAAGGTCTGCCCCTGCACCTTGAGCAAGCTGGCCGCCTCGGCCAGAAGCACCGCAGCGCCAGCGGCATCCTTGTCTCGGATCTGGGAGGTAACCAACACCCCATGAGATTCCTCGACCCCGATGGTGTAGTCCAAAGCGCTGCCCTTGAGGTGCTGATAAACCCCGGTCTCCTCAAGACAACGAAGTGCCTCGGCTACGTACTTAAAGCCCACGAGCAAGTCGCCGTGAAACTGAGCGCCCTTGGCCTGAGCTACCCGGTTTACCAGACTTGAAGTGACCAGGCTCTTCATCACAATGGGGTTGTCACTCGGCGGCGAGGACAGTGCGATCCAAGCAGCGAGCGCGCCCAACTCATTTCCATTGATAAAGCGCCAAGAACCTTGATGCTTGACTACCAGCCCCAATCGATCGGCGTCTGGATCGCAGGCCATCACCAGGTCGGCATCCTCGCGCTCGGCCAGGGCGACTGCCCGGTCCATACTCTGAGGTACCTCAGGGTTGGGGATCCCAAAGGGAACGTTGGGAAAGCTACCATCGTGAGCGGCTTGGGTGGGCTCTAAGATGCATGAAAAACCCGCTCCGCGGAGAACAGGAACCACGGTCGTGTCCCCGGTTCCATGCAGGGCTGTGAACACCACCTTGGCCCCGCGTGAGGCCACACTGGGCGATTGCCGAGCTTGGGCGATGTTGACGTCCAAGTAGGCTTGGCGCACCGAGGGGGCCAGGATTTGAACCAAGCCCTGTTCCTTGGCCTGCAGCCAGTCCATCCGCTGCACGGAGGTGACCGTGTTCACAATGTCCACCAACTCTTCGTCGTAGGGGGGGATCTCCTGACCCCCGAGCTGGTTGTAGATCTTGGCGCCGTTGTCATCCGGAGGGTTGTGGGAGGCGCTGACGTTTAGACCGCCCTTGGTCCCTAAATGCCGGATCGCAAAGGACAATTCCGGGGTAGAGATGAAGGAGTCGTCCCCCCGATCCAACATGGTGCTCCGCACCCCATTTGCGGCGTAGACACCCGCCGCCAGCTCCGCGAAGTCCCTGGAAGTGAAGCCCAACACCGGGTTCGGCACGTCCTTGGGGTAGAGCTTGCGCAGGTCCTGGTAGTGACGCACGTCATAGGCGATGACCACAGAGAGTTCCCCCTCGTGGCGCTGGCGGAGGTACTGGGCATGGCCCTGAACGGAACTGCCGATGGTGTAGGGGTTGATGCGGTTGGGGCCCACGCCAATAGGTCCGCGCCGACCACCGGTTCCGAAGGGGATGACCTGGTAGAAGCTATCCAGGAGCAGTTCCCAGCGGCCATCTTGAATCAAGCGGGCGATCAAGGGACGGTAGTCGGCGGTGTTGGGATCTTGAAGCCAGCGCTCCAAGTGCACCAAGGCAGAATCCACAACGGCCTGGGCCACACCCAAATTTCCAAAGCCTTTCCTGGCTTGGTTCAGCATCCGTACTCCTTGCCCGAGAGGGCCTTGCCCACAACGAGCCATTCGTTTGAGGGGATCTTACTCCCCAAAGACCTCTGCGCGCAGGCCGCCCACCGCCACAGTGTTCTCCTGCGTCCAGGTTGACACCACACCCACCGAGCCCAGGATGTCCTGGTAATGGTGACTGTCTGCATGGATGACACGAACATCCCATTGGGTTTTGCCCAGACTCATGGCCGGGTCCCCAGCCAAGCTCGCAGCCTGCTCCCCTGGGGGCATCAGGACCTCGCGCAGGGCACCGTTGGCGCTCTGAACAAAAGCCCGAACGTACACAGCCTCGGGGTCGGTGCTCAGTGAGAACTCTCCAGTCCCCGCACTCAGTCCCCCATGGCTGGGTGCTTGCACCCAGTCGGGAAGCACCGCCTCTCCGGAAATCACGGGAGCCATGGTCATTGAGCGTCCCGATCCACTGCCTGCTCCACCCTGCTCGTGCCAGGCCACGACCACTTGCCCTGGGTTCGTCAGGGGCGAGGGGATTCGCAACTGGCCACTGCCCGTAGCCAAGCCTTGCAGTAGCCAGCCGCTCTCACTGGCCCCATACAAGAGCACCAAGCTGCTCTCCGGGGCGTCTGGCACGGTGACCCAGACCTGATCTTCGGCCAGCCCCGAGGGCGTGATGGCCACGGTGCCATCGCCTGCCACAGTGGCACTCTCATCCAGACGCATGGTGGGCTCCCAGGCTTCCAGCAGCGCGCCGACCTGGCCGAAGTTGTCCACCCCTGAGCTGAGATCGGAGATCGGCAAGGTGCCCGCCATGGTCCAGACCTGGGTCTGCGCCTGGGTGGTGGCCAGGGCGATCTCTGAGGCGTGCTCGTCGATTGCCAGGTTCTCCGGCAGCTCCACGCTGGCCCCGAAGATGGTCACCTCGCGGTTGGACCGAATCAAGTCCAGCTCAGAGACCAGAACCGGCGAGCCGCCAAGCGCGGTGCCCGACAAGGACAACCTGAGCTCGTCCGGATCCGCCTTGTCCAACGCCGAGAAGTCCACACTGGCACTCAGCTCAGCTGGCGGCAAGATACTGTCTATGTGAGACAAAGTCAGCAAGACACGACGAGAGACCACACCGTAGACGGTCTGGGGCACAAAGTCAGCATCCTGGGCAAAGACGGTAAAGGACACAGGGCCACCCGTCTCGGTGGGCAACTCGATCGCACCGTACTCGTCAGCGATCAGCTTCTCCCCCTGCCAGATCACCCGGGCACCGGGCACACCTTGGGTGTCTTGGTCGCTGACCTGAAGATGCAGCGTGTGGGTGTCCTCGATCTCAATGAGCGACTCCCCCACTACACCATCCAGCTCAGCGCTCACCACCACACTGCCTGCCTGGAGTGCGCGAACCGTGAGTCCGTCTACCGAGAGCGCAGCGTCTCCACTGCTCAGCTCCAGCTCAGGGAGCCCCTCCCGGTGGCCGTCGCTGTAGACGCCCACCGCACGCAGCACCATCTCTGCGCCAGGCTCCACGCTGATGCGCTGGGGGTAGAGCTCAATGCTCTCCAGCACCACCTCTTCGGCCGTGTCCACCCACTCGCTGTCCACAGCAATGGGGTCGTGCTCACTGTCCGTTGTTGTGGACTCAGCGCTGCAAGCGACCAGCCCCGGAAGCATCACTCCGAAAATCGCAATCCCAAAACCCATGCTCCCTCCCCAGAGGAGAAACTCCCCGCGCTCTGGCAAGGCATACAGGGCACAAGCCCAGTGTCCTGACCCGCTTCGTTGGCGGCCAAGCAGTCGAGCTGCTCCCCCACTACAAAATCCTGGTCCACCACGCCTTGCCATTGGGCCAAGACCCCCTCGGGCGTGATGGCCTCGACGACGACAAGTGGCGCGGCCATGTCAGCAGGCAGCCCAGTGACCGCATACAGACCATCAAATCGCGCGCCGAAAGCCTGGCTTCCAGACTCTTGAACACAAACCCGCACCCGCTCGGAGGTGTCGGGGACACGACCGGGCAGCTCCAACAGGCGTTCTACGGGACGGTAGTCGGTCTGACCACAACCCAACAGAGCGAGGACTACTCCTCCCACTTGGCCGTTGCCAGAATCCACTGGTCTGCATCGCCGGTGAGCTGGAACCAGCTCAATCCGTAGCGCGGCGCGGTCCAAAACTCACCGGAAATGGGAGAGCCAGCGCTCATGTCGCCGTCGCCATCGTCCAAGACAATGTGAAGACAGGTCCAGGTGTTGTCACCACCAACCCAGTCGTTGGCACAGGCTGCCGTGGACTCGAAGGTGGCGGTCCAGGTGGCTCCACCGGTTTCGGTGACGATGGACTCCCCAGGAATCATGCGGCGATCACCCAGCTGGATAGGCGGGTCAAAAGCCACGCTGTTGCTCTCGTCCCCCTCCTCCTCGGTGGAGGAGTCGGAGGTGTCACCCGAGTCCCCGGTATCGTTTTCTTCGACGGGGTCCGAAAAGAACGTGTAGCCGTAGATGCGCACACCCGCGATCGGATCACTGGCCCAATCAATGCTGTACAGCAAGGTGGAGGGCTGGTTGTTGTTGGGGTCCGTCTGCCAGTACTCCAAGGTCTTCACGACCACGTTTTCTTCGGTACGCTCACCCGCCATTTCCACGAAGATCTTGTGCTCTTCCGCGGAATTCGTGTAGAGCCAGCTACGTTCCGAGCCGTCCAACGGGAAATGGTCCACCATGTCGTAGCCGGAGTAACCCGGGCCTTCGGGGGTGCAGCCGGTCAGGGCGATCAAGAGGCTGATGTGCATGTCTCCTCCAGGAGCGTGCTAGAAGTCTTTCGCATACACACGTAGCACCGCTGAGAGGCGAGGAGCAAGCCAAGACCATGACCACGGGCCCCCTCAGCCAACTGGACATCCGCGCGATCACCTTCGACGTGGACGGAACCCTCTACGATCTCAATCTTCAGAAGCTGCGATTGGCGCCCTATCTTCTGCGACATCCGCTGATCCTGTCTCGTTACAATCAAGTCGTGGACAGCATGCGTCACGAGAAGCATCGGGACATGCGCGGTGCGATCTGCGCGCGTTTGGGCGAAGAAGTCGGCAGCACCCCGCTCCGGGTCAAACAGGTCGTTGACGGGGTAATCCACGGCTCCTGGCCTGCGGGCTTTGGCAAACGCACCCCCTGGCCCGAGATGGCAAAGGTCTTGGCGAAGCTCGACGCAGCCGGGCTGCCCCGCGCAGTAATCTCCGACTACTCAAGCGATCTGAAACTGGAGCGTATGGGCCTGAATCACGGCTGGGCAGCGGTTGTCGACTGTGAGCGTCTGGGTGCAATGAAACCACACCCCGACGGACTACTGGCCGCCGCCGAGCAGATGGGGATCGCCCCAGAGCACGTGTTGCACATCGGCGATCGACCCGAGCTGGACGAGAAGATGGCCCACGCAGCTGGCGCCCACTGCCTGATCCTTGGCCGTGACATGCGCCGAATGCGCCAACTCCCGGAGATGCTGCTGAAATGAGCGACCCTTTTCGCAACTTAAATGCCCTATACGAAAAAGTTAAGGTCCACTCCGATCGCGTCATGGACGCCTACTCCGGCAAGTTTCAGTGTCGGCGGGGATGCAGCGACTGCTGCTCCAGCGACCGCAGCGTGAGCGCCGTAGAATACGCCAACGTGGCCCAAGCCCTCTCGGAGGTTTCGGAGAAGACCCTCTCCAGACTCAAGAGCCAGCCCCGTTCCAAGAAGCGCTGCTCAATGCTCCTGGATGGGGCCTGCTCCGTCTACAAGGCCAGACCTCTGATCTGCCGCAGCCACGGGCTTCCATTGGTGCTGGACCGCTCCAAGGGCCGCCAAATAGTGGACGTATGTCCCCTGAACTTCAAGGACGGCTCTCTTGGCACCCTGCCACCAGAAGATCTGCTCGCCCAAGGTACCGTGGACAGCATTCTGGTCGCGGTGAACGCCTTGTACTGCCAAGAGGAGAACGGAGAACCCCGCAAGCGACGCCAGCTGGCCTCGCTCTTGGAATGAAGAATTCTCGGTTTTTTCTAAACACCCGATTCGATGAGCCGAAAAGATAATTGGACCCGTTCGGCGATCCCCCCCTCATGGCTTTGCCCCTTCCTTCCGATTCAAGTTCTGTAAGCCGGAACTGACCGGTCAGATATCAGGAAGGAGAAGTCATGAAGCGCGTTCTGAGTACGATGGTGACCATGGCCACAGGATCATTGACGGGCCCCGCCATTATGGTTCTGCCCATGTTGGTCGCCTGCGGCGAAGTCGAGATTCCATTTGTCGCACCGGTGGTCATTGAGGTTCCTGAACTACCTCAAGCTGACGCCGACGGGCTCATCCACTACAGCGACGCCAGCGAGATGAAGAGCTTGGACGAACTCCGCGCCGAGGTCCCTGCCGAAATCTCCGATATCCGCGAGTTCACCTTGACTGGCATGGCACTCCGGGACCCTGAGATCATGGTTTACCGTGGAGGCACTGGCGGCGAAGACGAGCTGGTCCAAGAGACCGTGATGCTCGCTGACATGGTTCACGAAATACGGATTTTCATCTCCGCCGATCAAGAGCGCAGCGATGACGACGTGCTGCTCGCTGTGCTCAGCGATTTTGACCCGGGCAACGAGCTTCACGAGGCCGTGGTGACCGAAGCGGCTCAGATGTCCCGCTACGAGGAGGGCGGCTTTGCCCTCATCACCGAAGCGGACTTCCTGGAAGTACCACCAGCGGCCATGACCCTTGAGATGACCTTGCGCGGACTTGCGCTGGTCGACCCCCTGGGCAGCGACGAGTAGCCCCAACCGTGTGTGTGGATTCTGCGGTCCTCTTTTCCTCTTTCGCCACAGAGTTCATTGAGAATCCCTGTTCGCAGGGCTTTTAACCCCGAGACCGTCCGCGAAGGGTCCCGGGGTTCACCGGCAAGAACAACACAGACAACACCCAGGGGTACCTACACGTCACCCGGGTCCAACAAGAGTGTGGCGTCTCCCACAATGCACGCCTGACACCCCAAGCGCTGGTCGTCTCGATCCAAGAAAGGCGGCTCGACCTCCTCTTCCATTTCGGAGAGCTTGCCGGTCACAACGCGTACCCGGCAGGTATTGCACGCAGCAAACCCGCCACAGGCTGCGACCATCTCGATGTCGTGGGTCAAACAGACCTCGTAGACGGTCTCCCCAAGAGGAGCGTCCACGCTGCGGTCTCCAGCATCAAGACCGCGGAAGTGGAGTGTGGGCATGAATCTGGCTCGCTCTGGACCTATTTCGCTTGGGCCCAGTCTTTAAGACTCAGTAGGCCGAGGCGCCTGCGCTGCCCATCTTGTCATCGATGTCAAAGCTTTCCCCGCAGCCACAAGCCCGCTTGGCATTGGGGTTCAAGATCTTGAAACCCGCCTCCATCAGAGAGTCCTGAAAGTCGATTACCGTGCCGGTGAGGTAATCAAGCTTGAAGGCACCCACGAGCACCCGCACGTCTTCGTAGGAGTACTCCGAGTCGTCCTCGAGCTCGGGGCCTTCGACGAACTCGAGTTGATAGCTGTAGCCACTGCAGCCCCCACCGCGGATTGCAAGGCGCAGGGCGTAGCCCTCCATCTCGTTCTCTTTAAGGAGACTGTGGATCTGAGTGATGGCCGCGGGGCTTAGGGTCACGGGATGGGACATCGGGGCTCTCCGGAAGTTCTGAGCCCATAGTATGCGCGGCTGCGCAGATCGCAAGTTAGGACTGAGCGCCGTCAGCGAGGTCCAGCCCCCTAAATGCGAAGCACCACCCCAGACTTGGCCACTTTTAAGGCCCACGCGGCACAAGGTGCCCCCGCCGCAATTCCTGTCTTTCGGGAGATCCTCGCAGACCTGGACACACCGGTCTCCGCCTTTCTACGAGTGGGCGGTCCCGAAAAGGACCACGCCTTCCTGCTCGAATCGGTCGAGGGCGGAGAGAAGTGGGGGCGCTATTCCATCATCGGCCTGGAACCTGCCTTTGTCCTGAGCGCAAAGGGTCGGCACTGCAAGGTGATCAAGGATGGCTTTGTCACCCACCGTGAAGAGCGAGATGATCCCCTGCGCTTTGTGGAAGAGCAGCTGGCTGCATTTCGGCCCGTGCGAGTCCCCGGGCTGCCACGCTTCTGGGGCGGGGCTGTGGGCTGGCTTGGCTACGACGCCGTTCGCTGGTGGGAGCGGTTGCTACCCGAACACCCTGCAGGCGAAGACGCACCTCCAACCCTCTCGCTGTCGGTGCCGCGTTCGCTGCTGATCTTTGACACTCTGCGCCAGCGCATCTTGGTGGTCGAGCTCGTGTTGACCTTGCCTGGGGTGGATGCACAAGTGCTCTACGAGGGGGCCATTCAGAGAATCGACAAGCGCATTGCTCAGCTTCGTGCTCCTGCTCCAGTACGAGAAAGAACCCCCCCCCGAGCCGGCGGCCTACGCTCGAACATGGAGGAGCCCCAGTACCAAGACAAGGTTCGGCGCATTGT
Source organism: uncultured bacterium (assembly GCA_905480105.1). Lineage (GTDB taxonomy): Bacteria > Myxococcota_A > UBA796 > UBA796 > CAJQPC01 > CAJQPC01. The sequence continues at coordinate 10,041 of CAJQPC010000012.1, forward strand.
GGAGTACATCCGCTCCGGCGATGTCATTCAGTGCGTGCTCTCCCAACGATTTGAGCTGGACTACGAGGGGGCGCCCTTCGATCTCTACCGGGCCCTGCGGGCCGTCAATCCTTCCCCCTACATGTTCTTTATCAACGACCCTGAGCAGCTGGTGGTCGGTGCCTCTCCCGAGGTCATGGTGCGCGTGGAGGGAGACCAGGTTCTGGTCGCACCGATCGCTGGCACGCGGAAGCGCGGGGCGAACGAAACAGAGGACCTGGCCTTAGAAGCAGAGCTCCTGGCGGACCCAAAGGAGCGAGCCGAGCACGTCATGCTCGTAGACCTGGCCCGCAACGACGTGGGCCGTATCGCCGCCCCAGGAACGGTCCAAGTACCCGACCTGATGCACGTGGAGCGCTACAGCCACGTGATGCACATCTGCTCCACGGTCTCGGGCACCCTGGCCCCTGGAAAGACCTCCTACGACGCCGTGAGGGCAACCTTTCCAGCTGGGACTTTGAGTGGGGCCCCAAAGGTACGGGCGATGGAGATTCTGGATGCGCTGGAGCCTTGCGCGCGCGGCCTGTACGGCGGCTCGGTGGGCTACTTCGGGTTCGACGGCAACATCGACCTGTGCATCGCCATTCGCACGGCGTTTCGGCACTCTGACACCTGGCACCTACAGGTAGGGGCAGGCATTGTGGCGGACTCCGATCCGGCCTTTGAGTACCAGGAGACCTTGAGCAAAGCCGGCGGAGTGCTGCGCGCACTTGAGTTGGCACGGGAGGGGCTGTGAAAGTCCTGGTCATCGACAACTACGACAGCTTTACCTACAACCTGGTTCAGTACCTGCAAATCCTGGGATGCGACGTTCCGGTCTTCCGGAATGACCAGATCACCGTTCAAGAGATCCGAGCGCATGCCCCAGACCGCCTGCTGCTGAGCCCTGGACCCTGTGACCCTGACCAAGCCGGGATCAGCCTGCAGGCCATCTCAGAGCTTGCTGGAACCTTACCCATCCTGGGGGTCTGTCTGGGCCACCAGAGCATCGGTCAGGTTTTTGGCGGCAAAGTCGTGCGGGCCCCCGAGCTCATGCACGGCAAGACCAGCGCGATGTACCACACCGGCCAAGGCGTGTTCTCGGACTTGCCCAGCCCCTTCCTGGCAACCCGCTACCACTCTCTGATGGTGGAGCAGGAGAGCCTGCCTGAGTGCTTGGAGATCACCGCATGGACACCCGGTCCAGAAGGCGATCTGATCATGGGTTTAAGGCACAAGACCCTGGACATCCAAGGCGTGCAATTCCACCCCGAGAGCGTTCTGAGCGAACACGGCATGCAGCTCCTGCAAAACTTTATGGAGGGCAAGTGAAGGCATTTCTCGAGCAGGTCTTAAACGGCCAGGACCTGACTGCAGATCAGGTCAGTGCGCTCTTCAACGCGATGCTCGCCGGTGAGCTGGATCCCAACTTCATCGCCGGTATGCTGATTGCGCTGCGGGCCAAGGGCGAGAGCGTGGTCGAGATCGCTTCAGCAGCCAAGGTGATGCGGGCCCACGCGGTGGCCATCCCCTCCCCGTCAGGCCAAATCTTGGTGGATACCTGCGGAACAGGTGGAGACCTGAGCGGAACCTTCAACCTGAGCACTGCTGCGGCCATCACCGTGGCAACAATGGGCGCCAAGGTGGCCAAGCACGGCAACCGCAGCGTGAGCTCAAAGGCGGGCAGCGCAGACGTATTGGAAGCCCTGGGTGTCCAGCTGGGCGGCCCCCCAGAACGCTTGGCCGAAATCCTCCAGGACGTGGGGATCTCCTTCCTTTTTGCGCCAGCACATCATGCCAGCACCCGCCACGCGGTTGGACCCAGAAAGGCCTTGGGAGTGCGCACCATCTTCAACCTCTTGGGACCATTGACCAACCCGGCCGGCGCCCAGCGCCAGATACTGGGGGTCTTTGCAGCGGAGTGGGTGGAGCCCATCGCGCAGGTGCTTAAGGAGCTCGGAAGCGAGCACGCCTTGGTCGTTCATGGGCATGGCGGGCTGGACGAGCTGAGCATTTCAGGCCCAACTGAAGTGGCCGAGTTGCGCAACGGAGTGGTCACACTGCACCAAGTCACTCCAGAGCAGGTGGGACTAGACCGTGGCGACCTGGGCACTCTTGCCGGGGGTACCGCCCAGGACAACGCCGAGATCCTGCGTTCCATCTTTCAGGGTGAGCGCAGCCCGAGAGCCGACGCAGTGGCCTTTGGGGCTGGCGCGGCGGCCTACGTTGCTGGACTACACCCATCCCTTAAGGAGGGAGTCCAGTCTGCGCGGGCCCTACTGCACAGCGGCAAGGTTCAAGGCACCCTCACCCACTTGGTCCACGAGAGTCAACGATGAGCAGCTTCTTGGACCGCATTCGCCCAGCCAAAGAGAACGAGGTCGAGGCCCTGCTCAACAGCCCGCCTGCTCCAATTCAGCGCACCATCCGCAGCCTGGCGGGTGCCCTACGCACACCCGGTCTTTCCGCCATCGCAGAGATCAAGCGTCGCAGCCCCTCTCGGGGAGACATTCGTCCCGGGGGACCCTGTGGAGATCGCCCTGGCCTACCAAGCTGCCGGCGCCGCTGGAATCTCCGTGCTCACCGACGGCCCCCACTTTGGCGGAAGCCTGAAGGACCTGGAACACGTCTCAGCCGCGGTAAACATCCCCGTGCTGCGAAAGGACTTCCTGATCCACAAGGTACAGCTGGACGAAGCCCACGCCCACGGTGCCGACGCTGCACTGCTAATGGTCTCGATGTTGAAACCAACCCAGCTCAAACACATGTTGCGACACGCACACGAGCTTGGCCTGGAGTGCCTGGTCGAAGCCCACTCGGCGGACGAAGTCAAAGTCGCCATCGATTGCGGCGCGATCGTTTTAGGTGTGAACAACCGGGACCTGCGCAGTCTGAACATCGATCTGGCTGTCTGTGAGGCCCTGATCCCGACCCTACCCGACACCGTAGTGGCCGTGGCCGAGTCCGGAGTGCACAACCGTGCAGACGCGCTGCGTATGGAAAAATCCGGCGCGATGGCGATCTTGGTGGGCACGGGCCTGATGACACAGGATGATCCAGGCGCTGCTCTGTCAGCGCTCTTGGGGCGCTGAATATGTGGGTCAAGGTCTGCGGGGTGACCTGTATGGACCAAGCGCGGCAGGTGCAGGCTTGCGGCGTGGATGCCATCGGACTGAACCTTGTTCCGAGTTCCAAGCGCTGCATCTCCCCGAAACTGGCCACCGAGATCGCCGAAGCTCTGGACTGCGAGGTCGTACTGTTGGTCGCCAACATGGACGAGATTGAGCTGGGAGAACTAGTGGACCAGGTCCAACCGGATCGTGTGCAGCTCCACGGCTCCGAGTCCCCGTCCTTTGGTGCCTGGCTGGGGACACCTCTGCTCAAGGCCCACCGGGCCAAAGCGGGTGTCTTGTCTGAGATTCAGCGCTTCGGGCAGCAGCGCTTTCTCTTGGATGCTTATGTGCCCGGCGAATTGGGGGGAACGGGGGCCCGGGTTGATCTGGCTCTTGCGCGCCAAGCTGCAGCCATGGGTGAGTGCGTGCTGGCCGGCGGTCTAACTCCGGAGAATGTGGTCGAGATCATCGATGCGGTGCACCCCTGGGGCGTGGACACGGCCAGCGGTGTGGAGTCCGGCCCGGGCATCAAAGACTTGGCCCGCGTGCGCGCCTTTGTGGAGGCAGCGAAGGGCGCCCGTTAACTTAGATACTTGCAGGAGCAGAGATGCCCGTCGTTCCCGACGCCCGCGGCCACTACGGCCTATTCGGTGGCCGCTATGTGGCCGAGACCCTGGTTCCTCCATTGGAGGAGCTGACCCTGGCTTGGGAAAAGGCCTGGGCTGATCCCAGCTTTAGAGCCGAGTACGAAGACCTCCTGGTCAACTACGTCGGCCGGCCCTCAAGGCTTTACTTTGCCAAGCGACTCTCCGAGACAGTGGGTGCGCGAATCTGGCTCAAGCGCGAGGATCTAAACCACACTGGAGCCCACAAGATCAACAATTGTGTCGGCCAGATCCTCTTGGCCAAACGCATGGGCAAGACGCGCATCATCGCGGAGACCGGCGCAGGACAGCACGGAGTGGCGACAGCCACAGCCTGCGCGCTCTTTAATCTCCCATGCGTGGTCTACATGGGCGCAGAGGACACCGTACGCCAGCGTCTGAACGTGGCCCGGATGCGCCTGCTGGGCGCCGAGGTCCGGCCCGTACACAGCGGCACCGCCACTCTAAAAGACGCCATGAACGAGGCCCTGCGCGACTGGGTCACCAACGTGGGCGACACCTTCTACTGCATTGGATCTGTAGCCGGGCCACACCCCTATCCTGTGATGGTGCGCGAGCTTCAGGCCTGCATCGGCATCGAGGCCAAGGCCCAGCTGCAGGATGCTGGGGTGGGTCTTCCCGACGCCATCGTCGCCTGCGTGGGCGGGGGCTCCAACGCGATGGGAATCTTCCATGCCTTTCGCGACGAGCTGGGGGTCGAGCTGATTGGAGTAGAGGCGGCAGGCAAGGGCATCGAGAGCGGCGAACACGCCAGCTCCATTGCAGGCGACCAGATCGGTGTCCTGCACGGACAGAAGACCTACCTGCTGCAAGACAATCACGGTCAGGTTCAACCCGCCTGGTCCATATCAGCGGGCCTGGACTACCCAGGTGTGGGCCCCGAACACGCCTACTTCCACAAGACCGGACGCGCCAAGTACATCTCGGTCACCGACCAAGAGGCCCTGGACGCAACCCAGCTGCTCTCCAGGCTCGAAGGCATCGTGCCAGCCCTGGAGACGGCCCACGCGATCGCCGCCCTACCCCGCGTCGTTCAGTTCACCGGTCCCGACGCGGACATCCTGGTGAACCTAAGCGGGCGCGGTGACAAAGACACTGAGACCCTGATGCGAGAGTTGAAGCTGTGAACCGCTTGGATGAAATCTTCGCCAGGGACAAGACAGCCCTGGTGACCTACCTGTGCGCCGGCGACCCCAGCGTGGACGAGAGCTTGCCCTTGTTTCAGGCCTTGGCCGACGCCGGTGCTGACGTGCTGGAAATCGGAGTTCCCTTCTCAGACCCTGGCGCGGATGGCCCCGCCATCCAGCGCTCCGCTGAGCGCGCTCTGGCTTCTGGGGCGACTCTGGAGAAGGTCCTGGAGATGACCGGAAAGATCCAAGGCGACAGTGCCAAAGTACTCTTCGGCTACCTGAACCCCTTCCTAAGCTACGGCTACGAGCGCTTGGCTGCCCGCTGCGCCGAGGTCGGTATTCACGGACTGCTGGTCGTGGACTGCCCACCGGAGGAGGAGCCTGAGCTACGGGCTGCTCTGGATTCCCGGAACATCCATCCCATCCTGCTCATCGCGCCCACCACTCCCGACGACCGAATCGCGGCCCTGGGCCCAAGCGCTGGTGGCTTTGCCTACTACGTGTCCATGGCAGGCGTAACGGGTGCCGCCTTCCAAGGGGGTCAGGCCCTGGTGGACCGCATCGCTCGGGTTCGCAAGCTGGCGGGTCTTCCGGTCGCAGTGGGCTTTGGGATCGCCACACCACAAGACGCCGCTTCCGTTGCCTCGGGGGCAGATGGGGTCGTTGTAGGGTCGGCCTTGGTGCGCATCGTCGAGGCCCATGGAGCCAAGGCTGCAGCGGAACTCTCCAAGCTCACCGCCGCCCTAAAAGCAGCGCTCTAAGCAAGATTTATGGAGCAGTCACCGTGCAACCACTGGGGCACTGCTCCAAGACTTCCTTGAGCAGCGTGGTGACCTGGATGGGTTGGCCCCCGCTGGCCCGCTCCAGTGGCACAACCCCGTAGACCGTATGGGTCAGCGCGTCGTGCAGGGCCAGCTCAGGTCCACCGACCACCACAGCGAGCTTGTCCACGCCAAAGGGTGTGGCGAGCAGTTCTTGGGCAGGGGCTTCCGGGCGGAGTGCCAGGACCAAGCGCCCCTGGTTGTCCGTGTAGCGTTGAGCATGCTCAAGCGGCATATCGATGGGCACTCCTGTGCGTGAGTCGAACCAGCGACCAGCTTCCAGCATCAGGATGGCCGTGCTGCCTAAACCGGGGTCTCCAGGGGCGGCCACGGTGGGCAGGCTTTCCAGGCGGCTCTGCAACACGACGAACTGGCCAGGACGGGAATAGGCACGCACCCGGTCTTTCGCAAAGTGGGTGGGCACATTGAAGATCAGCGCGGCAGTGGACACGCCCAGAGCGATCAGCAGGCTGGTGGCGAAGGCCTCCGGTGCCTGACCAACCTTGCCAGGAATCAATGCCAACAGCGCGCATGCTCCAACGATGGCGCACACTACAAAGCCGCTGTTTAGACCCCACCCCACAAGATCAGGCAGCTCTACTAGCTCAGGATTGCCGGCCAAGGCTTGATAGCCCCATCCCTCATTGAGCCGGCTAACGGCAAGGTAGTTGGCGATGGCGCCCATCACTCCGCCCGCCCCGATGCTGACCATTCGCTGCGCGCGGCGCTCCGGGTCGGGATCCTGGCGACTCAGTGCAAGGACCAAGGGACCCAAGGCGGCCACCAGATAGGCGGGTTGCAGCACGGCGAACTTCAGGTTGTCAAAGGGCAAGGTTAGCCCGACCACACCGAAGAGCATCACCACGCCCAGACCGATGGACCAACTCCTGTTTCCCAGCACTGGCGCAGGCACCCGCAGCGCCTCGATAGTGCTGGTGCCTAAGAACGCCGCTGCAGACCAGAACAGGGCCAGGGATTCCTGCTCGAGCACCTCACCCAGAATACGGGCGGCCAGAGTGGGATCCACGTCTCCGAAACGCACCTGGTCCAAGGCGATCTTGGCCCCACTAAAAGCCAAGATCGAGCTGAACATCAGCGTGGCCATGGGGAGAAGTAGAATCGGCCAACGTCGCTTCTTATCTGGTGGAAACAGAAGGAACGCCAGAATCCAACAAGCCAAGGCGAGGACTGGGGGGGCCACATTGAGCAGCAGGGCCATGGGGCCTCCGGGTGAGCCTCCTTAACCTACTGGCAAGCAGACTCGGCTCCAGCCTTGCACGCTTGAGCCCGTACCTTGCCTGCCTCGTCTCCAGCCGCGTCGAGCTGACTCAGGAGCGCCAAGCAGGACTCGGCATGCCCACCATCGCAGGCCTTGCGATGCAAAGCGCTGGCCTGCTCTCGCATCGCCGCATCAGAGCTGCTCATCAGGGGCTCAGTCAGGAGCAGGCAGGCATCATAGATTCCACCATCACAGGCTTGGCGCAGAAGCATTTTCCCTTGGCTGGAGTCCCGGTAGTCTATCGGACCAGCCACGTGCAGCAGCGATAGGTGGTAGCAGGCCTGGGCCCCTCCCACGGAGCAGCGGGCCTGGAGCTCAGCGAAGGCTTCGGCGTTGGCGCTCAGAACCAGACCACTGCCCCCAGTAGCGTACTGGTCTAGATCTCGGAAAAAGCATGCCTGCTCATTCCCCTTCTTGCAGCCCAAATCAAAGCTGGTCCTTCCCCCGCTCCCAGACTCGTAGCTTCGGTACAAGCCTGCATCCAGGCAGGCTTTCGCGCTATCAGTGGCCGAGCAGTCGCTGCGGTCCTGGGTAGCGAAAATCAATGTGGCCAACAGCAGCATGTCTCACTCCGAGCGGAACGGTAGCACGACCCTTGGGAGCGCTCAGCTCTTCCCTTTGGTGTCTCTCAGCTGCAGTGCTCCGCGGGCAATCAGCAATGCTCTATATGGAATCTGACTGGCAATAAGCAGCCAAAGTGGCGGCCCGCCGCGGTTGAGCAACCACGCCGCATCCAGATTCCCGTGCGCGGTAAGGATGAAGCTGCGGGTCATCCCACAGCCCAAGCACTCCATGCCCAAGACATTCACGAACACACAGAGAGGGGGAACCTTCCAGCCAAAGATGCGCGCAACCTCTGGGTCGGCGCTCATCAAAATGCTGAGCAGAACAATCGTGCTGCACAAGACCAACACGCCAATGTTGCCCCGCAGGCGCCCCCTGAGAGAGCCCTCGTTCAAACCCGTCCCAGGTCTCGAGCAATGCGGTCCAAGATCCCGTTCACAAAACCCTTGGAGTCTTTGGTTCCAAAGCGCTTTGCGAGTTCAATGGCCTCATTGATGGAGACATTGGCCGGTACTTCCGGCATGCAGGACAGTTCATAAGCGCCCATGCGAAGGATATTTCTATCGATCACACTCATGCGCGGGACACGCCAATTGGTCGAGCTTGCCTCGATGCGCTGGTCTAACTCGTCGCGCTTTGCTTCGATACCGATGCAAAGCCCAGTGGCAAACTCGATCTCGTCCGACTCAGCCTGGCGCTTGCCCAGCTCTTCGTCGGTCTCTTCAACCAGTCCGGCCCAAAGCCCTTGAAGGGCTTTTTGGACGGAGTCGTCGCCCACGTCCCTTTGATAGAGAGCCTGGAGAGCGAACTCTCGAGCTCGGCGGCGACTTGCCACTCTAACCCTCCAACTGCTTGAGAAGGGATACCATTTCCAAAGCGGTCATCGCCGCTTCCACACCCTTGTTCCCCATCTTGGTGCCAGCCCGCTCGAGGGCCTGCTCAATGGAGTTGGGAGTGAGCACGCCAAACGCAACCGGTATGCCAGTCTGCATCGAGACTTGTGCGCAGCCCTTTGCTGCCTCGCCTGCGACAAAGTCGAAGTGGGACGTGCCGCCGCGAATCACACAGCCCAAGGCGATGATGGCGTCTACGTCGCCCTTTTCGGCAACCTTTTTGGCAATCAGAGGAAGCTCAACAGCCCCCGGTACGTAGACCACCTGAACCTGGCTGTCCAAATCCACGCCATGGCGCTTCAGGCAGTCCAAAGAGCCATCCAAGAGACGGCTGGTGATGAGGTCGTTCCAGCGGGCCACCACGATGGCGTAGCGGCCACCGGCGTCGATCTGCATGCCAACAATGCTTTCCATGGTTCAGCTCTCCTTCCCGCTGTTAGCCGGCTCACCGCCGATGGGCACATGCTCCACCACCTTGAGTCCGTAGCCCTCGATACCCGAGATGGGCATGGGGTTGTTGGTCATCAACCGAAGGCGCTTAACACCCATGTCCATCAGGATTTGGCATCCGGTGCCCAGGTCCCGAGTGCGAGCGTCTGCGTTCTGCTTGCCCTTGGGAGCAGGCTCGATGCCATTTGCGGGAAGCAGGTGGTGACTGGCCATACGCAGCAAGTCGTTCTCACTTCGACCACCAAAGACATTCATGTAGACCAGGAGTCCACCCTCATCAGAGATCTTCTCCAGCGAGGCATCCAGCATGCGCGCGTATCGGGATGAGAGGGCTCGGAAGACATCGCCGATGGGGTCACTTGCTTGGACGCGCACCAGCGGGGTCTCTCCCAAATCACCCTTCCAGAGAGCCATGTGTAGGCCTCCGGTGGGCAGGCTTCGGTAGATACGGGCGTTAAAGTCACCGAGACCAGGAACGGGCAGCGTGGCGTCTTGGACACGCTCCACCAGGCGCTCGTTTTGCAGGCGCCACTGGATCAGGTCCGCGACGGTGACCACGCGGACGCGGTGCTTCGCGCCAAACTTGACGAGTTCCGGCAGACGGGCCATCTCTCCATCATCGCTCATGATCTCGCAGATCACGCCGGCTGGCTCTAATCCAGCCAAGCGGGCAAGATCGACGCTGCCTTCGGTCTGGCCGGTGCGCACGAGCACACCACCGTCGCGGGCGCGAAGCGGGAAGATGTGGCCAGGAACCACGAGGTCCTGGGGGTTGGCCCCCTCGGCGGTGGCTACCCGAATGGTGTGTGCCCGGTCTGCGGCAGAAATACCCGTGGTCACCCCCTCACGAGCCTCGATGCTGACGGTAAAAGCGGTGTGGTACGGGCTCTGGTTGTTGACGGCCATCATGGGCAGTCCCAGACGATCCACACGCTCGGCGGTCATGCTCAGACAGATCAACCCACGGCCGTGAGTGGCCATAAAATTGATGTGCTCCGGGGTAATCTTGGAGGCTGCGACAGTGAGATCGCCCTCGTTCTCCCGGTCCTCGTCGTCCACCAGGATGACCATACGGCCCTCTCGGATGTCGTCGATGGCCAGGCGGGCGCGTTCGTTGGGATCCGCGTGCATCACTACAAAGTCGGACATTGGGTCCTCTCTAAGAACGGGAAGAAAGATCAGTTGCGTCCGTAGCCGAGCTCGGCCAGGCGCTCAAGGGTCAAGCCGCCACCAGGGCGCCAAGTCAGAAGGCGTTCTACATAGCGGGCCAGCACATCAACTTCGACGTTTACCTTTGCGCCAGGGCGCCAAGTTTCGACATGAGTGTTCTTGACCGTGTGGGGAATGATGTTGAGTCGAAAGGCATCCGTGCTGTCCAGCTCGTTGACGGTCAGCGAGACACCATCCAGGGTGATGGACCCCTTGGTCACGATGTAGCGGGCCAAATCCTCGGAGGGTTTCACCCAAAAAATCCAGCTTTCCTTCCGAATCTCCACGGATCGGATCGTACCCACCCCGTCCACGTGACCTTGCACCAAGTGTCCGCCGAGGTGGTCCCCGACGCGGGTGGCCTGCTCCAGGTGAATGCGGCGACCGGGACTCCAGCCGCCCAGCGTGGTCTTGTCCAAGGTCTCCTGTCCGGCCGTTACGGTAAAGGTGTCGGAACCGAAGGTCTCTGCGGTCAGGCAGACTCCGTCACAGGCAATCGAGGCCCCCTCGTCCACTGTGGACAGGTCGTAGGCCGTTCGCACCACCATCGACACGCCGTTTCCAGCGGCTTCGATGGAGACCAGTTCTCCCACATCGGTGATCAATCCAGTGAACATCAGACAAGCTCCAGGTCCAGCAGTAAGTCAGGCCCAACGCGCCGGGTGCTTCGAAAGCGGAAGCGCGGTGCATTGGGGAGAGCGAAGGGGGCACCGCCCACGAAGTTGACTCCGCCGGCCAGAATCTTCGGCGCCAAAAATACCAGTAGGCGATCCACCAACCCCTGATTCAACAGGCTTCGGCTGAGTACCCCGCCCCCCTCTACCAGCAGATTGTGTACACCCAGGGTGACCAGCTCCCGCATGATTTCATGCAAGTCCAAGCCCCCTGGCCCAGCACCGACCCGGATAATCCGCGCCGGCAGCTTCCGCTCAGGCGCATCCATGCCGCAAAAGACCACCGGCGGACGGTCTCCAGCTTGGAAGAGTCGCGCACCCTCTGGGATGCGCAGGTGCGTATCGATGACCACACGAAGAGGATCCCGTCCGCCCTCTGGCAGCCGTGTGGTGAGTTGGGGGTCGTCAGAAATGAGGGTGCCAGCTCCCACCAGGATCCCATCACTGCGGTCACGCATGCGATGCCCTTCGCGTCTGGCCTCTGGCGAGGTGATCCATTGCGAGGTCCCGTAGGCGTCTGCAATGTGCCCATCGAGAGTGACAGCCGTCTTGAGCCACACCCGGGGCAAGCCCTGCTCCTGGGCCTTGATAAAGCCAGCGTTCAGGTCACGGCAGCTGTCCTCGCACAGGCCAAGCTCTACCTGGATGCCGGCTGCGCGGAGAATCTCAATGCCCTGGCCCTGAACGCGAGGGTCGGGATCCACCATTCCAATCACTACCCGCACAATCCCCGACTTCAGGATGGCCTCTGTGCAAGGCGGGGTAAGTCCATGGTGGCAACAGGGCTCCAGCGACACATACAGGGTCGCGCCTGGCGCCCGCCCACCCAGCTTGCCCAGCGCATTGGGCTCGGCATGGTCCTGGCCCAGAGGCTGTGTGACGCCTTCAGCGATGACCTTCCCGTCCAGGGTAATGACCGCACCCACCATGGGATTGGGCGCAGTGCGGCCAGCGGCACCACGGGCAAGCTCCACACAGCGACGCATAAAGCGGGCATCGTGATCGGTACTGGCGCTACTCACAAGCCTTTACTCCTCTGAATCTAAGGTCAACAAAGGCTGGATGAGTTCCATGAACTCCTCTGCACTGTTGAATTCTTGGTAGACCGAGGCGAAGCGCAGGAAGGCGACCCTATCTACGCTGAGGAGCTCTGAGAGCACGAACTCCCCCACTCGGTGGGTGCTGATCTCCCCCTTGTCCGCTTCGGAAAAAACACACTGCTCAATGCGCTGCACGGCAGATTGGACCCAAACACTGGACACAGGACGCTTGCGTAGGGCGACCTGAAGTCCCTGAAGGACCTTGTTCACGTCAAAAGTCTCGCGCCGACCATCTTTCTTCACCACCTGAGGCATACGCTGCTCGATGCGCTCCAGGGTAGAGAAGCGGCGCTCACACTCCGGGCACTCCCTGCGCCGACGGATGCCACCGCCCTGAGGACCTGTGACACGAGAGTCGACGACTCGCGTGCTGGGGTGCTGGCAGAAGGGGCAGGTCACGCCCGCTTGCTCCAGTCGATATGCAGCTGAGGCATGGGGTGCTTCGCGCACCAGTCATGCACTGCACCCCGAATCTGGGCCAGCTTGCCCGCATCTCCTCCACTCTCCAGGGTATCGGCGATCCAGGCACCGATCTGAGCGGCGTCCTGGGTTGTCATGCCACGGCTGGTCATCGCGGGGGTACCGATCCGAACGCCGCTGGTCACAAAGGGAGACCGGGTCTCTCCCGCCACAGTGTTCTTGTTCACGGTGATGGAGACCTGACCCAGGAGATCCTCGGCCTCCTTCCCGCTGATGCCATCACTCCCCAAGTCCATAAGAATGAGGTGGTTGTCGGTTCCGCCAGAGACCAGGTCAAACCCGCGCTCCTGCAGTGCGGTGGCCATGGACTGCGCGTTGTCGACAACCTGCTGGGCGTACTGCTTAAACTGAGGCTGCAGCGCCTCGCCGAAGGCCACAGCCTTGGCTGCGATGGTGTGCATCAAGGGACCACCCTGCGTACCAGGGAAGACCGCAGAGTTCAGCTTCTTCATGACCTGACGCTGGCCGAGCAGCAGGCCGCCACGGGGACCGCGAAGGGTCTTGTGGGTCGTCGTAGAGACATACTCACAGAAAGGAATGGGACTCTCATGAACGCCGCCGGCCACCAAACCGGCGATGTGGGCCATGTCGGCCAGAATCACCGCCCCAACCTCGTCCGCAATGTCTCGGAAAGCCTGCCAGTCCCAGATGCGTGGATAGGCGCTCGCACCCGTGATGATCATCTTGGGACGATGCTTTAAGGCCTGCTCCCGCACCTGGTTCATGTCGATGAGGCCAGTCTCCAAATCCAGACCGTAGTGCACCGCGTTGTAGAGCTTGCCGGAGCTGTTCACCGGCGAGCCGTGGGTCAGGTGACCACCATGGCTCAGGTTCAAGCCCAGGATCGTGTCACCAGCGTCCAAAGCAGCCAGAAAGACCGCTGAGTTGGCCTGGGCACCAGAGTGGGGCTGCACATTGGCCCCAATGCTGTCGAAGAGCTTCTTGGCACGGGACCGGGCGATCTCCTCGACCTGGTCTACCCAATCACAGCCACCGTAGTAGCGACGACCCGGCAGGCCCTCCGCGTACTTGTTGGTCAGCACCGACCCCATGGCGTCCATCACCGGCTGCGAAACATAGTTTTCGGAGGCGATGAGTTCGATATCCTGCGCCTGGCGCACGGCTTCGCCCGCCATGGCAGCCGCAAGCTGTGGGTCTACATTCTCGAGCAAATCACTCATGGTCCTCTCCGAAGGGGACCCGGGGCTCAGCCTTCCAGGTCCATCATCTTTTGCACGCGGCCCTGGTGACGGCCTCCCTCAAACTTAGCGGACAAGAAAGCGTCCACAATCTCCTGAGCGAGTCCAACGCCAACCACACGCTCCCCAACACACAGGACATTGCAGTCGTTGTGTGACCGAGTTGCGCCCGCTGAGAAGCTATCCGAGACCACTGCCGCGCGCACCCCATGCACCTTGTTCGCAGCCATGGACATGCCCACTCCTGTCCCGCAGACTAGCAGCCCTAGGTCTGCATCCCCTGCAACAACAGCGCGGGCGACCTTCTCGGCGTAATCAGGGTAGTCGCAACGCGACTTGACCTGGACACCCATGGACAGGACACGGATACCCTTCGCGCTCAGATGGGCCTCCAGGGCGTTGCGCAGCTCAAAGCCGGCGTGGTCAGAGGCGGTGGCGATGGTCAAGGGCTGCTCGGACATGGAAGCTCCTAGGCTTAGAGCTCTCCTCTATTCGAAGCGGCGGAACACCAAGGTGGCATTTGTGCCACCAAATCCAAAAGCGTTGGAGAGGGCCACACCAACGCTGGCTTCCCGAGCATCGCCGGGTACGTAGTCCAGCGGGCAAGCGGGATCCCGGGTGGTCCAGTTCGCAGTTGGTGGAACCAAGCCCTGGTGCACCGCGAGAGCGCATGCCACCGCCTCGACCCCGCCAGCTGCTCCAAGCAGATGACCGGTGACGCTCTTCGTCGAAGACACCATCAGCTTAAAGGCATGCTCCTCAAACACGTCCTGAATCGCTTCGGACTCGGACTTGTCGTTTAGCGGTGTGCTGGTACCGTGGGCGTTGATGTAGATCACGTCCTCGGGGTTCACGCGTCCGCGTTTTAGAGCCAGCGCCATACAGCGGGCAGCGCCAGCGCCACGAGGGGCCGGGGCTGTGATGTGGTGGGCGTCGGAGTTCAGTGCGTAGCCGACCAGCTCACAGTAGATGCGAGCTCCACGGGCCTTGGCGTGCTCAAGTTCCTCAACCACCAACACACCGGAACCCTCCCCCATGACAAAGCCGTTTCGATCTGCGTCGAATGGCCGGCTGGCCTGAGCGGGATTGTCATTGTTCCGCGAGAGCGCTTTCATCACCGCAAAACCGGACAAGCACGTGGGCAGTAGGGGTGCCTCGGCCCCGCCAGCAATGATCACGTCAGCATCGTCCAGCTGAATGGCACGCATTGCCTCGCCGATGCTGTGGTTGCCCGTCGCGCATGCCGTGCTGACGCAAAGGCTGGGCCCCTGAAGATTCAGGCGCATAGACAGGTGTCCGGCCGCCAAGTTGGTCAGGGTACGCAGCACGAAGAAAGGAGAGAGTCCGCGAGGTCCACGGGCATCAAAGCTCTTCTGAGCGTCGATGATCTCCCCCAAGCCCCCCACGCCAGTACCGATGTAGACCCCCATGCGGGTGCTATCCCCATCGAAGTTTTCTAAGCCAGCATCCCGCCAAGCCTCTTCCCCAGCCACCACGCCAAACTGGCAGAAGCGATCCATGCGCTTGGCAAGCCGTCGACCCAGTGCCTCATTCGCATCGAAGTCTTTGACCTCGCCGCCAATGCGAACAGGTAGCCCGTCCACGGGCACGTTCTTGAGCACATCAATACCACTACGCCCGGCCACCATGGCATCCCAGGTGGCGCCAGCGGTGCTACCGCAAGGACTCAGGGCCCCTACGCCTGTGATCACAACTCGGCGCATCGCAGCTCCTGGTGTCCCGCCGCACGCCTTAGGGGTTGGCGTGCTCCAGGATGTAGTCGACAGCGTCTTGGACGGTTGAGATCCGCTCGGCGTCGTCGTCCTCGATGGCGATCTCGAACTCTTTCTCGAGTTCCATGACCAACTCAACGATGTCCAGCGAGTCGGCTCCCAGATCTTCGATGAAGGAGGCGCCAGGAACGACCTCGTCCTCGCTCACGCCCAGCGCGTCCGCGATGAGCTTACGAACCTTGAGAACAACGGCTTCTTTGTCGGCCACGGGGCCCTCCTCAGATGACGGGTTCCCCTTATTCCAAACCAGCCCAAGGGCAAGCTCAGGAAGCGTCAGGGAGCCACATGGCGGAAAACGCCTGGGTGACGAACAAAAGCCGAGTCCAAGCAGACTCGGCTTTCTCAAAGTGTTGCCAGACCCGAGTCAGGGTCCGACGCGCTTAATCTTGAGCTGGGCTCAAAATCTGCAGGCCACGGTAAGTACCGCAGGCTCCGCAGGCGTGGTGCCGCAACTTCAGCTCACCGCAGCTACTGCAGCTCTCGGCCGCAGCTGTGTGCTTGATCGCGTGGTGAGAACGACGCATGCCCTTACGGGACTTGGACGTACGCTTCTTTGGGACTGCCATGTTCTTATCCTTCGCCGGACAGCTTCAGGCCCGCGAGGGCAGCGAAGCGAGGGTCGGCGCGCTTAGTGGGTTCCTGCACTGTTCCGAGAGGCGAGCAAGACTCGCCTTCCAGAGGAACAGCGTTCGGGGCGTCGCACGATAACCGTCCTGGGACCTCCAGCGCAAAAAACTCCTGCAAGACTCGGCCAAGGTCAAGGCCCTCCAAGGGATAAAAACCTATGTCCAACTCATCGGAAGCCAAGGCCCTGGAGCCGTCATCACGGGATCCGATGGGCAGATAGCTCAGGTCCAGCTCACCGTCTTGGCTCCAGCGTAGATCCTTGGCACAGCGATCGCAGACGAGCTCTACTTCGGAGTCCACTGTCCCGGTCACGCGGATCTGCGCCTCATAGGCGCGCAGAAAGAGCTGACCGTTCAAGGAGAGGGTCTTGCCACCCACGCCTTGGCCGACGCCTTCGCGGGCCCACTTCTCGTCCATGGTGAGGTCGACTTCGCGGCCTTCGTGGGGAATCTGGTGGGGAGAGATGCGCATATTTTAACGCTCGGAAAAGAGGCGCTCCGGGACGAGTTCAACCTCGTCCCAGGGCCGGGGGTGACTGCGTGCTGCAGAGACTTGCTCATCGGCAGCCTCCCAGAGCGCTTTGGGGTCGCCATCGCGCACATTGCCAATGGGACCTACCAAGGAGGAGACTAAGACCGTTCCATCGCTGAGCAATTCCATTCGCATGCCGCCATGGTTGCGCTTGCTCTTGCCGGAGAGGTGATCGAGCAAGTGCTTTGGGGTGTGGTTGTCCCTCCCAAGACCCAACACGGCCTGAATCGCTCCGCCTGGGGCGTCGATGCCCAAAGGAAGCGTACCTAAGACGCCATCAGCGCCTGCCTGCCGGGCCCAGCCAGCCACAGCAGCGGCAGAGCTCGCGCTGGCCGCGGTGAGGGGAACCCCTACAAAGACCTGGAGAGGTCTACTACGGGTGCTCTTCGCGCGCTGGAAGGCCTCTAAGGTCGACGTGGCCTCGTGCAGGGGAACGCCCACAGCGGCTTGGTGAGTCCCCTCATCCACACCGCCCACCAAGATGGTCAGTGCCCCAAGTCCTCTATCGATCAGAGCCTCGGCATCCCCTTGATCTAGCGGACCTGCGGTGATCAGATGCGTCGGACAGTCAAGACGGTTGGCGAAGCGCACAAGGTCTTCCAGATGAGGGCTCCGTGCTGGTTCCCCCCCCGCAAAAGTGACCCGGGTCGGTCCCAGCCAGTGGTGGAGCATCAACACCGCATTCCGCCACTCGTCCAAGGTCAGCGCTTCACCCGTGGCCCGCACCAAGCCGGCCGCCAGACGAACATCATTCAGACGCAGCACCAAACGCACTGGCCGATGGGCACCGGCGGTACCTGGCAAGACAGCACGAGCCGAGCGGGCCAAGCCGCGACCACGGGAGAGCCACTGCTCAAGACGCTTCATTTTCGATGGCCCGTCATGTTCGATCCGAGGCGAGGGTGACGACAACTACACTCTCCCCTTATGCTACGGGCGACCAGGATGCTGCAAGATGCCAACGACCCGAGACCTGATGCTTGTCCTGACGCTGCCAGTCTTGGTGGCATGCACTGCCGACCCGATGGCCAAGGAAGCCCTCGCCTATGAGAGCGCCATGGAGCCTGTAATGACCCAGAACGCCGCCCTGGCTGCGGAGTTCTTGGAGATCGCAATCAAGCTGGACGACGAGAACTTTGGCCCGGATCGTATGGCCAAGCGCTGGCACCGGCGGGTGGTGACTCTCTCCGATGAGGTAGCGGCCAGCGTAAACGACGTGTCCTCTTCCGATCCGGAGCTCAGCGCGCGGCACCAAGCCCTGGGTCAAGCATGGCAGGACCGGGCCCAAGCCTACACCGCGATCGATCAGGCTTGGAGTGCGGGCGATCCCTCGGCGATGGACAGCGCCTCCAAGGCAAACGTCCAAGCTAAGCTGGCAGAAGAAGCCGCTCTGGCCGATCTCAACGCACTGCTTGGGCCCCACGGTGTCGCGCTGGATCCCTTCCCAGAGCCTTAGCGCAGTAAAAAGTAGCGCCTTGGCGCGCGAAAAAGTGTTGCGACCTCTCAACACGCAGACTAAAAGCCGGAGGCTGTTGGGGCATGGTCGAATTGGTAAGACGTCTGGTTCTGGTTCAGAAAGCTCCAGGTTCGAGTCCTGGTGCCCCAACCACCCCACCTTTTGAAATTTTGAGTACCCACTAAGCCCCCATCGTCTAGCGGTTAGGACGCCGGCCTCTCACGCCGGAAACAGGGGTTCGATTCCCCTTGGGGGTACCATCAAAACCTCGTTGCTTCGGCGACGGGGTTTTTTTGTGGGTGCATTTTAAGAGAGAACCCCTGTTCTTCCCTTGGCAAGCCCCCGCACTCCATGCCGTCATACTCATGGTCGCCCTGCTCTGGGACGCTCTGTTTGGGGAGCCGCCAACCCGGTGGCACCCAGTGGCTTGGATCGGCTCAACGATCTCCTTCCTGCGTCCCAAAAGACTGGGACACCCTTCAGGCAACTTTGCCTGGGGACTCACCGTGGCGTTGCTCCTGCCCACTTTGGTTGGGCTGGTGGGCTGGGGCGTGATGCAGTTGGACTGGATCGCCCTGCCTCTGGCGGTGTTCTTCTGCACCAGCTCCTTCAGTATTCGCTGCCTTGGCGAGGCCAGTCAGAAGGTGGCACAGCCTCTGAGTCACGGCGACTTGCAAGGGGCGAGAGAGGGACTGGGTTGGCTCTGCAGCCGCAATTCCAGCAACCTGAGCCCCTCTGAACTCAGCGCAGCCACCATTGAGAGCGTCGCAGAAAACGCCTCGGACAGCGCCGTAGCTCCCCTGTTCTGGTTTGCCATCCTGGGCCTGCCAGGGCTGATGGCCTACCGAGTCGTCAACACCCTGGACGCCATGTGGGGCTACCGGGACGAACGCGAGTGGCTGGGCAAGGCCTCTGCACGCCTGGATGACCTGCTCAACTGGGTACCCGCAAGGCTCACAGCCGCCCTGCTCTTGTTGGCCGATAGCGCAAACGCCAGGCGCGGCGCCACCGCAGCATGGTCGGACGCCCGTTCCACCTCGAGCCCAAATGCAGGCTGGCCTATGGCTACGATGGCAGGCTTGTTGGGCATGACGCTGGCAAAACGCGGGCACTACACCCTGGGCGGCGGACCGGAGCCTAAAGCGCAGGATATCGGACCTGCCTGGTTGATCTGCCAGCGTGCAATGCGAACGTGGGCCACCTTGGTCCTGCTTGCACTCCTTGCTGCCGCCCTGTAATTCGGCGCGCCCTGCACCCTGGGCCAGGCAAGATGATCCATGGGGTGCGTCAGCCGAGTGCGAGTCGGCACGGCGTGAGAACGAAGCAACGCGTCAGGATTTCCAGGGCGAAGATCGCGGCGGTGGCCTGTGAGTGCACCCCTCACATAGCGTCAGTCTGCCTGGTCGAGGGTTGACCAGCTCAGCTGGCCCTGGTCACCAACCTTCACGCCCGTCTGGGGAAAGTCAGCCGCCGAAAGCTCAGCAACTTGAGCCCACGCGGCGCCATCTGGATCCGGGCGCGGCTGTCCCTCTCCGTCCAGGGCCACTGGATGCAGCTGGGCCGAGACCAACACCCCGTTGTCCGCCAACACAGCGGAGAGCACCAGCGAGGTCCCCCCAAAGCCGCCTTGGGTTCCAAACTGCTTGTACCCCACAAAGTTGCCCAGGGAGTACGCCACCAATCGGCCTTTGTATACCTCCATTCCACGCAGCACGTGCGGGCCGTGACCCAGCACCAGGTCCGCTCCAGCATCCACAGCCGCTCTGGCCACCGCCTTTACGTCACCGCGCTTCTCGCCGTAGCCAATCTCCAGCTTACCCGGAACGTGCCGATGCGCGGCTCCCTCAGCGCCGCCATGAAAGCTCAACACCACAATGTCCACCCGTCGATCCAGATCGGCTACCGCAGCAGCGATCTCTTGGGGGCGGTTCACGTTCAGACAACAAGAGCCAGAGTGGGCTGCGATTAGACCGATACGGATCCCCTCTCGCTCGATGATGGCCACATCCCCTGTTTGGCCCGCATGTGCGATGCCCAGAGCATCCAGAGTGGCCATGGAAGAGGTCATCCCGGCTGACCCCAGGTCCATGCTGTGATTGTTGGCCAAAGATGCCCAGTCCACACCGGCGTCCACCAGGGCCTGGGCGTAGCGCGTGGGCGTTGAGAAGGCGTAGCAACTCTTGGAGCCCGAGCTGCACTTGGTCTGCGGAAGACCATCGGCAAAGGGGCCTTCGAGGTTCAGGAAAGCCACGTCGGCAGCCAGAAGCCAGGGAGCAACCCCATCAAAGATCTGAGCCCCATTGTCTGGCGCAAGACCGCTGGAACCCCGACGCAGGGCCGTGCCCAGCATGGTGTCTCCTGCAGCCGCAAAGCTCAGAGTCTTGGCGCTGGCCTCCAATGGGATCTCAGCAGCTTTGGTGTTCAGCCCGGATAGGCGCGCGCGCTCCTGCGCCTGGGGCAGCCATGTGCCGACCTCTGGGTGGCTGGGAGCGAGGCTCTGTACGGTGGACCAAGAAGCCGCGGCAGAGGCAAAGTCACCTTGCAACCAGTAGGCCCATCCCAGCTCCCAATGGGCCTCTACGCGCTCAGGATCTGCAGCGGTAGCGGCCTGCAGGTGGGTCTGCGCCGTGGTGGACTGGCCCGCTTTCAGAGCAGCAACCCCGCGCTCATAGTCGGATGTTCCCGCCCCCAGGAGCCAAGTCAGCAGGGCCAGACTACTCATTCTTCCTCCTCCTCCTCCTCTTCATAGCTAAGGCGGTCCTTGATCAGGGCCACAAAGCGGAAGGCCGACAGGCCTCCCAACACCACAGAGACCAGAGGCATGTCTTCCCAGACCACAAAAGCGGCTGCACCAAAAACTACGGCAGAAACGAGGCCCACCAAGCTTCCAGCTCGGGTACTGCGGGTAAAGCCAAACATTAGAACTGGAACAGCAACTGAAGGGTTCCCCGGTGCTCGATGGGCAGCGAAATGTCCGAGGGCAAACGGGTCTGCCACCCAAAGCCACTCATGATGGCGCCACCGTCATAGGGACCCCACCAGAGATTGGAGGCCCCTTCAAAGACAAGCTCGGTGTCCGCGTCCTCCATGTCGGCATCGAACCAGCTCACCCGGCCGACCAAGTTCAAGCGATCCAGCTCCTGCCGATCCATGGGGATGCCGTGGGCATACCCACCCACCGCACCCATGTGCTGAGTCCCCAGACCCTGTCCACCAAAAAATTCGGCAAAGGCATGGTTTCGCCCAAGTGACCAGTTGACCAGAGCGTCGTACATCACGTGGGTGCCTTCGCCATCTCCCGGGCCGACCAGACCGCTGGCCGCGAAGTGCAGGCCGATTTCAGGTAGACCATAAGCAGCCCGAAAGGTCAGGTTCTTGCCGAACTCCGTCTCGAGCTCGTGGGCGCTGGCCACACTGGAGACCTGCGTTGTGGTGGTGATGTGGCCGACCTGCGCCTTCCAGGTGACACCCAAGATCCGGTTGGGCAGCACCCTCAACCGCCGGGGACCATCCTGAAAGCTGGTTGGACCTGGAATGTAGTGGGGCCGATTGCCCGTAAAGCTGTCGACGTTGCCAAAAGCAAGAAACTGCTGGCCCAGACGAAACTGGCCCACTTTGGTGTCCGTTTGAACCCAGGCGTCCATCATCCGGAGGCTCGTGGTGTCCTCGAAGGTCAAACCTGAGCTGCCACCCGGCTTGACCTCGGTGGCAAAATTCTGGTTGATATCGAGCTGAACCAAAGCACTCACGCGAGAGCCGTAATTCACGTCAAACCCAAGGAATGTCCTCTCCAACCTAAAAGCCAAACCAGGGTCGCCGAGTGCCTCGGCCCCCACGGTCTCCAAGTCGGTGGCCTGGAGATCGAGACGAACCTCACCACGGGGGCTGATCTGGACCTTGGGGGCTTCTTTGGCCAAGGCGGCAGCGCATAAAAGGGCAAACATGAATCCTCCGGGGGGCATTCGTTCCTGCCGGGATAGCAGACCTCCAGCAGCAAAGGAAGTGCATGGAATACCGCGGACTGACATTGGACGCTTTTCAAGAGCAGGCGATCACCGCCCTGCGCGACGGACAGAGCGTATTGGTGTGTGCACCGACAGGGACCGGCAAGACCATCGTGGCGGACGCCGTCGTGGAGCAAGCCCTGTCAGAGGGGCGCCAGGTCATATACACAGCGCCAGTCAAGGCACTCTCGAATCAAAAGTATCGGGATTACTGCGCGCTGCACGGCGAGGCGAAGGTCGGTCTCGTGACCGGAGACTTGGTCATTCGACGAGACGCCCCCTGCTTGGTCATGACCACCGAGATCCTGCGGAACATGCTGCTGGGCGACGAGCAACTGGACAACCTAGCTGCCGTTGTCTTGGACGAGATCCATTTCTTGGACGACCGCGATCGCGGAACAGTCTGGGAAGAAGTACTGATCTACCTGCCCAACACGGTCAAAATACTTGGCTTGAGCGCCACCCTCTCCAACCGCGATGAGTTCGCGGAGTGGCTGAGCGAAGTGCGCGGCGAGACGGTCCTGGTTGTAGAGCAGGATAAGCGGTCTGTGCCCCTGGAGATCTGGATTGGAAACCGAGAGATGGGGATGGTCGAACCCAAGAAATTCATCTCGGAGTACACCCACTGGAAGAAGCGCAACAAGAAGGCTGCCGGACCCACCCGCCGTGCACCACGGGCTGGCAGAGGCGGAGACCGGAGGGGGCGCAACCGGGAGCGCTTACCCACCACTCGGCACATGGAGTTGGTCCGCATGTTGGACCAGCGCGAAGAGTTGCCGATGCTCTACTTTGTGTTCTCTCGCAAGCTGACCGAGATGTTCGCCCGACGCTTGGGCGAGCGGGTCAGTGAGAGCTTTCTGAGCGTCGAGGAAGAGGAGCGTTTGGACGACATCCTCAAGGAGGTCTACGAAGAGATGGGTGACTCCGTCTTAGACCGGGACCTACGGGACCTATACCGATGCGGAATCGCCTTCCACCACGCCGGACTGCACGTGCAGCTCAAGAGCCTGGTGGAGCGCCTCTACGAGCAGAAGCTGATCAAGGTGCTCTACACCACGACTACCTTCGCACTGGGCATCAACATGCCGGCCCGCTCCGTTGTGCTGGACGACCTGGAGCACTACGACGGCCATGGGGTCAACCCCATGAGCGTCCGTGGCTTTATGCAGATGGCTGGGCGCGCAGGACGCCGTGGCATGGACGAGTCGGGCACCGTGGTGGTGCGCATGGATTTTCAGAGCATCCCCAAGTTAGAACCAAACCTTCAGCGCTACCTGCGTGGGGAATCCGAGCCCGTCGCCTCTAGCTTCAACCTGAGCTTCAACTCTCTGATTCAGCTGGTAGAGCGCCACGGTCGGGCTGCCTGCAGGCCCATCGTCGAGCGCAGTTTCATGGCCTTCCAGATGGGCCGAAAGAACGCCCACTTGGCCCTGAAGCGCAAGCAGCTGGTCGGCGAGCTGGAGGCAGCAGGGCTGAACATTCAAGAGGTGCTGACCTCCCGCGCCATCCCCGGCAAGAAGAGCCTGAAGCGCAAGAGCCAAGAGCTGCGAAAGGTGGACAAGACCATCCGAAGCGGCGGCGAGCGTGCTTGGCAGGACTTTATGCTCCGCCGAAACTTCCTGGTGGAGATCGGCTACCTCTCCCCCACCGACGAGCTCAACGCCGGAGCCAGCATCCTGAGAAACATCCAAATCGAGGAGATCTTCACCACCGAGTTGGTGATGACCGGGATGCTCGAGGACTTAGATGCAGACCTGCTCTTTGGAATCTTGGTCGGCATGACCAACGGCCTGCCAAAAGCCGCGACCCTTCGCTACAAGCCATCTCCCGCCCAGCGGAATGCGGCCAAAAAGGTAACGGCGGTTCGCATGTCGTCCCCCGTGCTCTCGGCCGAGGGCATCACCGGCCAGGAAAGCACTTGGTCTCCGGAGCTCATCGGAATCGGCGAGGCCTGGGCCAAGGGCAGAAGCCTTCAAGAAATCATGGGCATGATCTCGTCGCCTACGGACATGTCCGGCCAACTCGTCGGAGGATTCCGCAGGGCAAAGGATCTCGTCTCTCAGCTACGCGAGGCCATGCGGGAGGACGAGCAGCGGGCGGAGTCCCTGCTCGGCCTGATGCGCCGGGTCAGCCGCGACGAGGTCGAGGTCGTGGGCTGAGCCTCGTGGCTTAGGTCGGAAAGCGCACCGAAAAGGTCGCCCCGTGCCCGGGGTTGCTTCGCACACCGACCTTGGCGCCAGTAGCCAAGCATAGGTGTTTGACCAATGCCAAACCCAAGCCTGTGCCCCCCACGTCACGCGAGCGCCCCTTGTCCACCCTGTAGAAGCGCTCAAAGATGCGGCTCTGGTGGGCTGGATTAATTCCTGGGCCTTGGTCTTCGACCTCGACCACCACCCGCGAACCGGCCATGCGAGCACGAATGCCGACCTCGCTCTTGCTCGGGCTGTACTTGATGGCATTGGCAACCAAATTGCCGAGAATGCGGTCAAAGGCCTGGATGTGTACCCGAGCCACCATGGGCAGGTCGGGCAGCTCCACCTTCAGGCGGATGCCGCGAAGGTCCGCTGTCTCGGACCAGGTGCGCGCCAGATCTTGGATCATCGGGCGCAAATCCACTTCGTTCAGATCCATTTCCTGAAGCCTGGCCTCGATTCGGGCGAGGTCTAGCAGTTCATCGAAGATGCGGGTCAGGCGGTTGGCATTGCGGTCAATCGCCTGGAGCATCAACAGCGTGTCTGCATCCAGTCCTTCGGGTTGGGCCAGCAGCGTCTCGGAGTAGCCCAGGATGCTTGTCACAGGCGTGCGCAGCTCGTGGCTAACGTTGCTCACAAAGTCCGAACGGGCGCGGGCAGCCTGCTGGATGGAGCTGACATCGGCGATCACCGCGATGGCACCCCCGTCCTCTAAAGCCTCAGCCCGAATCAGTAAATCAAAGCGGCCCGCCACACACTCGCGGGTCTGCCGCGCTCCACGCTCCATGGCCAACAGGATGACCTCGACCAGAGGCTTGAAAGGCACCCCCCCAGAGAGCAGCCGTCCAATGGGGTCGGGCACCACCGGCAGCACCGCGTGGACGCCAGAGTTCAGGACGCGAATCCGCAGGTCCGCACCCACCATGATCAAGCCACCAGGGGCGTGTTCGTAGAAATTGGCTTGTAGGCGCTCGTTGCGATCCAGGTGCCGCTGAGCACGCTGTTTTGCGTCGGTCAGGTCGCGGAGAAGCTCTTCCATCGAGGTCTGACTGGGGTCTCTCCCAAGGGACAAGCAGCCTCGCTCAAAGGCAGCCTGCAACAACTCGTTCCGACCGCTCATTCGTCAACGAAACGATAGCCAACGCCGCGAACGGTCTCTACCCGCTCCGCAGCTGCCCCCAGCTTCTCTCGCAGACGCTTGACGTGGGTGTCCACCGTGCGCGTGTTCAAGTCAGGCGGCATCTCCCACACATCTTGGAGCAGCTGGCCGCGACTCTGGACGCGCCCCGTGCGAGACACCAAGGTCACCAGAAGCTTGAACTCGGTGGCTGTCAGTGCCAGCTCTTGGTCACTGACCCAGACCCGATGGGCGGAGACATCGATGCGGATCGAGCCTGTCTCCGTCACTGGGTCCTGGGCCTCGTCCACGGGACTGGGAGCCCGGCGCAGAATGGCGCGAACACGCAGGACCAGTTCACGCACGGAGAAGGGCTTGACCACATAGTCGTCGGCCCCAACCTCAAAGCCCACCACCCGATCGACCTCACCCGCCCCCAAAGCCTCACCAACCCCTACCCCACCCCAAGCATAATTTGTGACTTTAGACTAGG
>CAJQPC010000013.1 GCA_905480105.1 uncultured bacterium
GCAGCGAGAGCCGAGCGCCCGGCTCTCCCCGCTGGTCGTCCCCACAGTGCCAAGGCCAAGCCAAAGAGCAGGCCGAGGAACAGGCCCGCCATGGCGTCGACAGCCACCAACCCCGCGAGACGCGCCCCCTCGGACTCACCGGCCATGGGGGGGGCCACGGTGCCATCGATTAGGCCGATCAGCGCGCCCGAGACAAGGCCCAGGGCCCCCCCCTGAAGCAGCCAGAGAAGGTGGGCTTTCACTTGAGCTCCGTACAGGCCAAGTGACGGGCGACAGCGACCCGGTCGGCGGGCCCCCAGGCATACAGTACGGCCAAGCCCTCCCCCGAAGCCCAGGCCACCCGAAGCATTCCAGGCAGCTGCTGCTCGATGGCTCCGTGGCAGTCCGGCAGGCGCTGCACAGGGGTCGGCTCGGCCGCCGGAGGGGCCAGCTCAAGCAGCCGGTCCAGGGCAGAAGACTCGGCCAGACGGAGTCCCAATGCTGGGGGGGGGAGGTGGGCGGTCAGTGCGAGGTTGACCCCTTGGGCGTGGCCCTCCAGGACCGTGTCCGGCAGACCGGCGACAAAGTCATCGGCGGAGGCCGTCCACCGACCCCCACTCGGCAGGGGCAGCTCTAACTCCAGGCCGGGCAGGACGAAGTGTCCCCCGGACAGTTCGCCTGCACCTGGGTCCGGCCCGCCCCCACAACCTATCAGAAGGTACAACCCGATCACGGTCGACCACCCGGTGGTCTCGGTGAGCCTGGCGCTCCGCCTTGAGTTCCGCCTCGAGGTCCGATCTGAGCTCCGCCCCGAGCTCCGCCCCGAGGTCCGATCTGGCCCCCATTCGGGCCGGCTGCTCCCTTGTCTCCAGGTACCCCAGGCCCAGGTACCCCAGGCCCAGGTCCCCCGGCCCCCGGCGTGGGGGCCATGTCGATGTAGATGAGGCGGTCGAGGGCCCGAGACAACAACGCGGCGCGCCAGCGATCCAGGGTGGACTCGATGATTAGCCACGCCCGGCCTGTACCCCCCAGATCCAGCTGCTCGACCGGTGCAGGCTGCTCAACCACGGGCGCCGCCTGCACCGACAAGGCACACAGCAGACTCAGTACGGGCAGGAAGACAGACACTTAGCGTTCCGGGGGAACAGAGGAGGGGGGGAGGGCAGTCCCATATGTTTTGGGTGGTCTCGGCGGTCCCGCTGGACCGAATGCTCTCGACTCCCGGCCCAGGCCAGCGGCGGGTCGCTCTCCAAAGTGCAGATCTTCTGTATTTGTGAGTAGGTCCCAGACACAGAGGCCGTCCAGACAGCTTGGTGGGGCGCCCACAGGAGGCCAGACGGCAGTCGGCAGGTCGGCCGGCACCAGCAAGCTCTCGACACCGGCGGCCTGAATCCGGTGCAGCCAAGCGACCGGATCCTCTCCCGTCAAGTTCATCGTCGGCGCAACCTCCTCGAACACTCCTCCCGATTGCAGCTCCATCTCTGAACTTCGCTTCTCCACCCCTTGATGGGCCGCTTCGAAGTACGCCAGGGGATGCCCGACGGCCAGCTGCAGCACGGCCAGGGAGTGCAAGGTCACTGTGGGCGTCCCGGGGAAAGTCGCAACCGGGCCCGAAACCGTAAGCTGAGGAACCTGAGGGACCACACCCTCGATGGGCCAACGGCCCGGGGCAAGCAGCAGGCTGTCCGCCAGGATGAATAGGCCTAAGATCACAGCCCGCACCTTCGAAGCTCCTGCCAGGGAGCCCGCCCCCACGGCCAATACGATGCCCACCCCAGTCAGGAAGCGCAGGCTCACCTGCATGTCAGCCAAGCCCGGTACCAACAGGGACAAGGACCAGGGCAGAACCAGCGCTGTAGGCTCTCCAGCGACGAGGTGCAGGCGGGTACCCAGTGCAAAGATCAGACACAGCGCTCCAGCCAAGGCCAGTGCCCGGAGCCTTGGCTCGGCGCGTCCGCCCCATAGGCCGAACAGCCCCACCGGTACCAAGATCAAGCCAAGGTAGCTGGCTTGGGCTGGCCCGTAGAAGCGGGGCGCCGACCCAGGCACAGCCGGTTGCGGAAGAGTCGTCAGAAGGGCTAATCGCTCGCCAAAGGCCCGCGGGGCCGGCAAAGACCTGGTGTCATGGAATCGGGGCCACAGCAGCTCCAACAATGCGGCAGGCTCCAGGTGGTCAGCGGTCGCCGGGCCCATGTGGACGGAGCTCTCTACCGAGACTCCAAGGTAGTAAGGCCAGACCATCAGGCCCCCGGCTACGACTCCCAACAGACCCAGCCCCAGGCAGCGACGCCCACCCAAGGCCGCCAGGGCCAGCACGATCAGGCTGGCCGGCACCACCTGGTAAGGCGAAGACAGGGCCACCGCAGCCATGCCCAAGGCCACGACCACCATGCCACGCAAGGTGCCCCAGCGGGCCCCAAAAGCCGCCAGCGCCAGCGGCAGAACCACGAGGTTCTCATAGCGTCCCTCGCCAAGCTCGAAGACGTGGGGTGCGCACGCCGTGGCCGCCACCGCGGTCAGCACGGCCCGCGGCCAAGGCCAGCCCCAGCTGCGGCCAAGCGCTGAGACCGCCACCACTCCCAATGTGATCCACAGCAGCACGCCAAACTGGAAGGCCTGCATGGGAGGCAGGAGCAGGGCGAAGGGCTGGACCAGTATCATCAAGGGCCAGGCCAGCAGCCGCGTCTCGACTCCGGTGGGCCAGCCCAAAGAAACCAAGTGAAAGGGGCCTCCACCATGGCCCAAGTCCCAGGCCCCCAACACGTGGAGGGCGCTGTTTGGGTCTAAGGGAAGAGCACCTGGAACCAGTGTCAGCGGCCATCGCAACAACAAGGCCAGCAGACAACCCACGAGCGCTGACCCAGCCAAGCCGCGACCATCAGAAAGGGATAAACGCAACACGACATCCAGTTAGCAAAATTGCGCCACACCGTAGCATACAGTCCCTTAGACCCAACGAAGGACCACTCGTTTCGGCAGACGATAGCCACCGCTTCGCCCCCCATGATAGGCCACCAAAATGCTCTTAATGCTCTTGGCTTGCACCAAAACGGACCCCTCAGCCACGGTCCCCCGCTACCGCTACTCCCATGTGGGGACCTTCAACCAGGCGGGCACCCACCTGTACATCAGCGGCGGCTCCGGGTCGGGAGGCAAGCGCTTGGACGCTTGGCGCATCGGGCTTGGGGTAGACGGGCAGAGCACCGGTGAATGGGAGGAACTCAACGCTCCGATCCGGGATATTTTTAGGAGCACTCTGGTCCGAGAGCCCGGCACCGACATCGCTTGGGTCTTTGGCGGCAGCGAGGGCGATGCTTCCACCGAGAGCGCCTCCCTGGCGCGCTGGAACCTGGCGGATGACAGCTGGACTTCCCTTGGGGAGACGGGTCCTGGCGGCCGCTACAAGGCCGATGCCGTGTGGGATGGGTCCCGCATGTTGATGCTTGGCGGCCGCTTCGACGACGACGAGGACACCTTGACCTTGGACGATCTTTGGGCCTTCGATACCGACACCGAGACCTGGACCGAGCTGAGTCCGACAGGCGGGCCGGGCGCCATCACTCGAAGCAGCATGGCCTTGGGCACGGACGGTTTGGTCTACCTGAGCGGCGGAATCGACGCCGATGACAACCGCTACGACTGGGTCTGGACCTTGGATCCAAGCACTTTGGAGTGGAATGAACTGGAGGTGAGCGGCCAGACCCCCGGGAACCGTGCCAGCCACAGCAGCCACTGGTACAACGGCACGCTCTGGGTCTGGGCCGGCAGCGGCGAAGACAATGCCCTGTGGGCCCTGGATCCACAGGCAAAGACTTGGCGTTCTTTTGAAGGAGAAGCCCCCCTTGGCCGCGACGCGCATGTCACCTCGTCACCAGACGGACGCCACCTGTTCATCATGGGGGGCGATCCCGCCGACGACGAGGCCGCTCCGAACTTCGTCAACGACATCTGGGAAGTGGACCTGGACACCCAGATCTGGACCAAGCGTGTTGACTGGGCCGAGTAGGTCAACGCACGCTCTGGGGGCTATCCGGAAGCGATGCTGATAGACTCCCTCCCCTGGAGGCCCCTTTGCTGCTGATCCTGCTCGCCGGCTGTTGGAAGACTGATGTGTCTGTGAACACGACCATCATTCCCTTCGGGAACGCCACCTCGAACACAGACGGCTGGGTTGAGCGCGTGGACAGCGCCCTAACCTGTCCCGACGGCAACCCCGCCAGCATCTACCTGGTGTATCCACAGACCCAAGAAGGCCCCCTTCCAGGCGCCGTGGTCCTGCACAGCGGCGCGTTTGACTACGTTCAAGCCCCTGCGGCAGACAACCCTCTCCTGGGCCAGACCTACGCCGGCTTGAGCCAGGATGGACTGACCCGCTTGGAGGCGGACTGGGCCAGCCAGAAGGTCTTTGAAGCGATGGGCCTGATTCCACGGATCGATGCGAGCGAGGACAACCTGGGCACCATGGCATCCGCCCTTCTGGACGCTGGATACATTGGGATCTACCCCACGAACTGCTGGGGTGACCTGTGGCACAACGAGAACCCATCCGCCGGTCTGCCCAACCTGAACAACAACAGCGAGCTGGACTTCTTCGCGCGCAACGGCGGCGCGATAGCGGCAGACGCTTGGGACTTTGCCAGCGGTGAGAAGCTGATGGAATCCGGCGCCCTGTTAGACACCAGCAGCACCTTACTCATCGGCTTGGGCGAGGGCGCCCGCGGCGTCACCGAGCTGATGATGCGAGAGGGCGTGAATCCTACCGGTCTGCTCATCGATTCCCCCATCGACGAGCTCGAAGACTGGGCAGCCGGCGATCCCTTGGTCGCCGAGGGCCTTCGCAGGATCTACCTGGACTCCGACGCCGAAGACTACAACTGGAACCTGTGGACCCTGGCCAGAATGGCCTCGGTTGCGGTAGACGAGCTCCCCGACATTCCTGTAGCCGTGATTTACTCGAGTATCGATCCCCAGGTGCCAGCCGGAAACATCACCCGACTCTCGGACAAGTTCGAGGGGGACACGGCAAACCGCTGTGAGATCGACACGGAAGCGAACAAGCATGTTCAGAGCAATGGCGACATCGCGCTGGCGCGGGACTTGGTCACCTTCCTGGATGGCGGAGACAAGCCTGCCCGTTGCGCCGAGCAGTAGCCCGGAGTCCAGCACCCGGCTGCAAGCATGACCGAGACGGGTGGTGCCACCTATTGACAGAGTCCCAACGGCAAGGCCGGGATTGCACTCCTCGCCTCGATGTTCACCCCACAGCAACACCAAGGGCCAACGCTTTCCCATGACCTCAAGACTGATCAGGGCCCTGCTGTTCTCCAGCATACTCATTGCGGGCTGCCGTGGCCCAACTGGGGGAGAAGCAGCCCCAGCAACGCCAGACAGCGGCGTGGTCACCGACTCTGGTGAAACCGTGACCACCTTTACCGTGCTTCCCGATGACCCTGGGATTCGGTACGTGGGGCGATGGAACTTGAGTGATCCCACGGCACCAGAGTTGGGCTGGCAGGGCGGCTCACTGGCATTGGCATTCCAGGGCACAGACGCCACGCTGACACTCGACGCAGGCAACGCCAAAGAGTACGCACGGATCATCGTGGACGGGGACCAAACGACCACCTCCCACGTGGCACTGCTCCCCGGACCAAACACTGTGGTCTTGGCCGAGAACCTTGATTCTGGTCCGCACACCGTGGAGTTCGTGAGAGAGACCTACTGGGGCACAAACTTTATACCCAGAGAGATCCAGGTCACCGGCAGCAAGCTGCTCGAGCCCCCCCCAAAGGCAACGCGCAGCATTGAGTTCTATGGGGACTCAAATCTCGCGGGCTAAGCGCTGATGAGCGAGACCAACGACTCAGACGCTCGCTACGTCGGCAGTCACTTCAGCCTCGCTGGCATCGCCGCCCGCGCCCTGTCTGCGGACTACACCAACATCTCCGTGTCCGGCGAAACCCTGCGCGGCATGACGCAGCTCTACGATCGAATCGATTGGTACGCGGACGTCGGAAGCTGGGACTTCGATCGCTACACACCCGACGTCATCGTGGTGAATCTTGGCGCCAATGACATCGACAACGCTGGAGAAGCAGCCATTCGGCAGCGGTACGTCACCCTGCTCGATCTGCTCCGCACCGCCCACCCTGATGTCCACATCGTGATCTTTAACGGGTGGGGCTGGAGTCATAATGAAACGGCAAACTACACCGCCGAAGTCGTCGCCGAATACGGCGACCCGAACGTTTCCGTAGCAACCTTCCCCTGGGTCTTTGAACAGTGGCACGGTTGCGAGACAGACCATGCCGGCATGGCGAGCTATCTGCTGGCCCATTTAGAGGAGACCCTCGGCTGGCAAGCCGAGCCATTGGACGTCATGAACGGCTACGGCCTGGACGGTGACTTGGCCAACGGCAGCTTCGAGGAGGTGGCACCCTTTGGGGGCTTTGGCTGGCGCTATGCCGAACAACCAGGCGTAGAGCGGATCACACAGAGCAGCGATGCCAAAGACGGAAGCGCACTGCTTCGCCTCTCCCAAGGCGCAGCGGTCCACCAGCCCAATCCGGCCCGCCCAGGACAGACCGTGACCGTGACCCTGTGGCTGCGAGCGGAAGAGGCCGGCCAAAGCGTGGACGTCGGCATTGATTTTCGCGATCAGACCATGTGGACCGATCCACTACAAACAGAGACAACGACCCTGAATCTCAGCACAGCGTGGTCTCTCTATACGGTGACCGCAGTCGCCCCAGAGTGGACGGACAATCCGGTCTTCCACACCCGACTCACCATCACCGCAGGACCCGGCAGCACGGTCGACATCGATGCCCTGTCCAGCACAACAAAGGACTGATCTCACCGGTTCCAGGCTCCCCCTTGAACCTTCCATCCATCGGACGATGCAAGGTCACATCCCCAGAGGGGCACCATCGTAATGGACACCCCGTCTCCGGAACCGGATTACCCAGGGATCCATGTTTGCCCTACTCATTGCTTGCACCGCGACTCCCCCCAAAGACACTGGCTTGTCCTGGGATCAACCGGACTGGGACACGGAGGGCGCCCGACGCTGGAGCAACACCGGCGGCTGGTATCCCAACGACCCCGAGGAGATGCATGCGGAGATTCAGCGGCTGCTCGGAGAGCAAGACGGCACGCCCAAGGCGACTGTCTCCATGCTGGCCCCCCACGCCCGCCTGCTCTCGGCTGGGGACACCGCTGCTCACGTCTACTCCCGAGTCGAGGTGCCCGACCGGGTGATCATCCTGGTGCCAAACCACGGCGCAGGGGAGACCTTGGCCATCTGGGACGAGGGTCCATGGCTTGTCCCCGGCACCTCCTTCCAAAAGGATGCTGAGCTGACCGATGCGCTCAAGGCTGCACTGCCTGAGCTGGTTCCAGACGTGGACGCCTTCTCACGGCACCCCCCGGAGATGCAGCTCCCTTTCCTGGCCGAACTCAATCCGAACCTGACCTTTGCCGCAGTGGCCATTCGCGACACCCCAGATGAGCACTTCGAGCAGGGCTTTGACCCGAGCGAAATCGACCGCTGGGGCACAGCCTTTGCCCAGATAATGGTGGACAACCCCGGCACTCTCTTGCTGACCAGCACCGACCTCACCCACTGGGAGAGCGTCGATACAACCGCAATCCAATGCCAAGAAATGCTGGACCTCATCGCGGTCAACGATGTGTCCGGCCTGCACAGCTACGTGACCGAGGGAGAGGTGAGCATCGGCGGCGAG
>CAJQPC010000014.1 GCA_905480105.1 uncultured bacterium
CGGGTAAATCGGTCCCTATTGCCAACATGGTGAAACCAATGATGAACGGCGATATTTGGGCACCAACAGCGAGATCACTCGCGGCACCAACAGCGCGCTGGCTGGCCACGACCATGCCACCGAACCCGGCGACGATTGCGAGGATTTCGACGATGAACATCACAGCTGGAGCACAGTCCCGCTAGGCAAGCTGTTCAAGAAGCGCGAGTAGCTCGGTCGGGACCTGGTGACGTTTTGACCAGGTGTCCTCAAACGGAGTCTCGACGACGGCCTCGCCCTGTATGCCAACCATCAGATGGCTGGCCCCGGCGACGAGTGCATCAACCGCGGCGCAACCAAGCTCGCTGCCAGCCATGCGGTCGATGGCCGAGGGTGAACCGCCGCGTTGGATGTGACCAAGGCTGGTGATGCGATAGTCAAGGCTGAGCCGTGGACCAATATCTGCTGCAGCGCCGTGTGCGCCACCTTCGTAGCCTTCGGCCACCACGATGATCACGGATCGTTTGCCACCAGCGATGCTGGCAGCGGTTCGTGCAACGACGGTGTCATTGTGGTTTGGTACCTCGGGACACAACACCGCCTCGGCGCCACCTGCCAGGCCAGCGGCGACTGCGAGCCAGCCGCTGTGTCGCCCCATGACTTCGACGAAGTGCAACATTTCATGGGAGGTTGCGGTGTCGCGGACTCGATCAATGGCTTCGAGTGCGGTGTTGACAGCGGTGTCAAAACCCAGACTCCGATTGGTGCCGTAGACATCATTGTCAATCGTGCCAGGGATGCCAACGGCGGGCGGCCCGCCAGCCTTCGCAAGTGCGCTGGCGCCTCTGAATGTGCCGTCGCCCCCGATTAACACCAGGCCATCAATCGCGTGTGTATCGAGCACGTTGACAGCTTGTTGGAGCCCAGCCGGGGTCGGGAACTCTGCCGATCGGCCAGTGCCCAGAACGGTTCCACCCCGGTGGATGATGTTTACGACGTCGGGCCGACCCAGTGGGCGCAGGTCGCCCCGCAATAACCCGGCGTAACCATGTTCGATACCCACGACCTCAAGCCCGTGACCGAGTCCAGAACGAACGGTCGCTCGAATTGCCGCGTTCATACCTGGAGCGTCGCCGCCGCTGGTGAGTACTGCGATTCGTTTCATTGGTTCTTGAGCCAACGCCGAATCAGCTTGTGCGCCCATGCGTAGTGGCTTGACGTGGCCGAGGTTGCATAGGACCCAACCGAGGTTGAGCCCGTCCATGCATACCGCTTTTTCGTGAACAGGTCTTCGTCCTTATAGGACGCAATAACTTCATCGATCCGGTGGTACGAACGCTCCAGCCGACTGACGACCTGATCCCAGGGATCGTCCTTGTGTCGTTGGTAAATCTCCTCATTCAACGCTGGGATCTCAGCCCAGGTGTGGTCCAAGCTCGGCATGGCAGGTGTGCCACCGGTGACGCCGACTGCGTCCCAGCTCAGAAACATTTCATGCCACGCATCTAGGTGAGCCAACAGATCCTTGACAGACCAGTCGTCGCACGCACCGGGAAGTGTTCGCAGGTGTTCAGGCATCGCGTTGATGGTGGCGAGTAACGAGTGGAATTCGGCTTCGGTTGCGTCGAGGAGTTCGGCGCGATTTGTCGGTCGTGGCATAGGTGTGTCCTTTGTATCGAGGCGGTGCTGTATCGAGGCGGTGCTGCCGTTCACTCCGCGAGTGTCTTCTCGATTTCGAGGATGCGTAGTGTTGTCGGTATTACCGCGTCGGGGGTCAGGCTGATCGCGTCGATGCCATGTTCGACCAGAAATTGTGCGATATCGGCACGGTCCGATGGTGCTTGGCCGCAGAAACCGGAATGGCTACCGGTGCGCTGGCATCCTTCGATAGCCATGCGAAATAACTCCATGACACCAGGTTCACCTTCGTCGTAGTCGAACGCAATAATCTCAGAATCTCGGTCGACACCCAGCGCAAGTTGCGTCAGATCATTCGAACCAATCGAAAAGCCGTCGAAGTATTCGGCGAACGCATCGAGTGAGATCACATTGTTAGGGATCTCACACATGACATACACCTCAAGACCGTTCTCGCCTCGGACGAGTCCATTCGCCGCCATCTCTTCGGTAACCCGGGCCGCTTCCTCCACCCGTCGGCAGAACGGAATCATGGGTACGACGTTGGTAAGTCCCATCTCGTTGCGGACCCGGAGCATCGCAGCACATTCGAGCGCGAACGCCTCTCGATAGTCAGGGTGCGAGTAACGAGAAGCACCCCGGAACCCCAGCATGGGATTGGACTCGACTGGTTCGAAGTCATAACCACCGAGCAGCGATGCGTACTCGTTGGTTTTGAAGTCAGACAGCCGGACAACAACCTGCTTTGGATAGAAGGCGGCTGCGATGGTGCCGATGCCTTCGGAGAGGCGAGTTACGAAGTACTCCTCGGGCGTCGGATAATTCGTGGTTAGTTCACGCAGTTGCTTGCGAGCGTTGGCGTCGGTGACTTTTTCGGGATGGATGAGGGCCATGGGGTGAGCCTGGATGTACTCGCTGATGATGAACTCCATACGAGCCAGACCCACACCGTCGTTGGGGATGGCAGCGGCGGCGAAGGCCATGTCTGGGTTACCCAAGTTCATCTGGATCATCGTCTTCGGCCGCTCGATAACACCGACATCGATGATTTCAACGTGGGTAGGCACAAGGCCACCGATGACCCGGCCAACGTCACCCTCGGCACAGGTCACGGTGACCTTGTCGCCGCTGCGTAGTATTTCGGTTGCGTTTCCGGTGCCGACAATCGCAGGAATGCCGTGTTCACGAGCAACGATGGCGGCATGACAGGTGCGACCTCCCCGGTTGGTGATCACCGCAGAAGCAACCTTCAACACCGGTTCCCAGTCGGGGTCGGTGATGTCGGCAACAAGGACATC
This sequence comes from uncultured bacterium, assembly GCA_905480105.1. Classification (GTDB taxonomy): domain Bacteria; phylum Myxococcota_A; class UBA796; order UBA796; family CAJQPC01; genus CAJQPC01. The sequence continues at coordinate 2,916 of CAJQPC010000014.1, forward strand.
ACCAGGTTGTACCCGTGGCAGTTCTGCAACCGACCGAATCACTCGTACGGTGCCCGAAGCAATACGTTGTCCAACAGCTCGGCCGGTGGTGAGTGTTGGGCCGTCGCCGTCGAGGTGTGCGATCTCCAATACGTTCTTTGAGCGCTGTGACGTGACCGTTTCGGGCCGGGCCTGCACGATGTAGAGCTTGTTGTCGATGCCGTCTTTGGCCCACTCAATGTCCATAGGGCGATGCACGCCCGCGTTGGTGGAATAGTGGGCCTCGATCTGTTCGCCCGCTTTCGCCAGTTCGATGACTTCGGCATCGGTCAGACAAAAACGGTCTCGACGTTCGTCTTC
>CAJQPC010000015.1 GCA_905480105.1 uncultured bacterium
CACAACGGTTGGAATGTTAGTTCGGTGGAGGACGGTCTGAAGGCGCTGGACGTCCTAGAGCAGGAGCCCTTCGATTTGGTCTTGATGGACGTGCACATGCCGGGCCTGGACGGCATCACCACCACTGAACGCCTCCGACGCATGAGTTCGTCCTCCCCAAACTACTTGGTACCGGTTTTCGCACTGACAGCCGATCGCTCGCCTGAGACCCAGAGGCGCTGCTTTGCTGCGGGAATGGATGGATTCGTCTCCAAGCCGCTGACAATGGAGAAGGTGCAAGAGGTTTTGGGTCGATTCGGGCAGCCGTCGCCTCCCAATGGGGTGGTCCTCATCGCAGACGATGACCTGGTGAACCGGGCCGTGCTGACCAGGCTGTTGGAGCGCGAGGGTTACCAGTCTCACTGTGTTGTAGATGGAGCGGAGGCCCTGCAAGCGCTGAAGAACCTGGAGCTGAGCATGGCCTTTGTGGATTTACACATGCCCATGCTCAGTGGGTTGGAAGTGCTGCAAGCCATGAAGGGGCGCGTTTGCCCGCCGATCTTTGTCCTGACTGGGGACTCACGGCCTGAGATTCGAGACCGTTGTATTGGCTCTGGCGCGCGGGAGGTGCTTCTCAAGCCCCTCGACGGCCGAATCCTGAAGCGCGCCCTACAACAAGTTCCAAGGGCTGGAGTTTTAGATGAGGGGTTTTGAGGACCACTTTGCGTTGGGCTCAGAGCTCTACGCCAAGGCGCGCCCGTGCTACCCGATGGCCCTGTCAGCCTGGCTCACCGAGCAGGCACCTCGCTCCAAGCTGGCTTGGGACGCTGGAACGGGCTCTGGACGGCTTGCGCACCAGCTGAACTCACATTTTGATCGTGTCTACGCCACCGACGCTAGCCAAGCCCAGCTTGACCAAGCCACCCCAGCACCGGGACTGGAGTTCGCGCTGGAGCGGGCCGAACAGCCCACGCTGGTGTCAGGCAGCGTGGACTTGGTGACCGTTGCTGCAGCTGCCCACTGGCTGGACCTTCAGAGCTTTTACCAAGCGGTTCGCAGGGTCGCCGCACCAGGTGGGGTGCTCGCGCTTTTCTCTTACGGAACGGCCCTAAAAGGCAGCCCCTTCTTGGGAGAAGTCTTGGACGCCTATGCGGGCAGCATCGAGCCGTATTGGCCATCGTCGTATCGTCTGGTCGCTGAGCAGTATCGCAGCTTAAGTTTTCCTTTTGAGCGGGTAGATGCTCCGGAGTTTGCCGCAGAGTCATCCGGCGATCTGGAGCATCTGCTGAATATTCTGCGTACCTGGTCCGGTAGCCTCCGGGCGCTTCAGGCCACCGGCTGCGACCCTGTGGCCCCCTTTGAGGAGAAGCTCCGCTGGGCCTGGAACAAAAAAGGCCCATCACGGGCCAGCAGGATGCTCTTCTGGCCGATCTTTGGACATGTGGGACGCCTGCCCTGAGTCCACAAGGTCTCCTCAGAACTGAGAAGCGCTCCACCGCTGAGCCCGACTGTCGCCCGTGACTTTGCTCTTGTTGCGCTTGTACCGCTTCTTGGCCTTGGGCATCCACTGGTTCAGGTTCTTCTTGCGATCCTTGTTGGAGGGGTGCGTGCTCAGGATGGAAATTTGGCCGCCGCCCGTCGCTTCTTGCATGCGGTCCCAGACCAGAGGGGCCTCCTCTGGGGGGTATCCGGACTTGGCCATGTACATCATGCCGATGACGTCAGCCTCCTTCTCGTGCAGACGAGAGAATGGAAGCACGTAGCCAACCTCAGCTCCAACACCAGCGGCTGCACTGATGACGGCGATCTGCTCCAGGCTGAGTTCGGTCTTGTTGTCCAAGTACAGGTAGAGCGCACCCAGGCCGCCTAAGACAGCCAATTGTTGGGAGAGCCGCTCCGCGCCATGGTGTGCCGTGGCGTGCCCGACCTCGTGGCCCATGACAAAGGCCAGACCTGCCTCGGACTCGACCACGGGTAAGAGCCCTGTATAGACGGCGATCTTGCCACCGGGCAGGCACCAAGCGTTGATGTTCTCACTGTCCTGAAACAGCTTGAACTGCCAGTCGAACTTGGGCTCGTCGGCCGACTTGGCGATCTTCTTGCCCACGCTGTTGATCACCTTGGCGTTCTCTGTGCCTTTGGCCACCTCCTCTCCGGCCAGCATGCTCAGGTAGGTCGACGCACCGACCTGCCGCATCAGGGCGTCGGGAATCAAATTTGCTTGTCGGCGCCCCGTGACGGGCACCTTTACGCAGGCTGCCAGGGTGGATGCTGCGAGGACCAAACCCAGTGCGGTGCTACGGGCGAATCGGCGCATGGGATGTCTCCTTCAGAAAGGGTGAGGTGGATGCTGAGAAGTAGCGCGTTTGTGTGCGCTTGAACAAGGGGCTTGGGCCGGGATCTACTAGGTGATATACGCCACTACCCCCCACATCTTCATTCTCCCGCCTTTCTTCTTCCCCCCAGGGCTGCCCCCAATGGCCTCCAAACTGCTAGATGGCGTGCTTGGCGCGCTCTCCCAAGACATGGCGATCGATCTCGGTACTGCCAATTCATTGCTTCATGTGCGCGGTCGAGGCGTGGTGTGTCGCGAACCTTCAGTGGTCGCCCTGCACACAAACCACAAAGGGCAGAAGTCTGTGCTGGCCGCCGGTATGGAGGCTAGAGAAATGTTGGGCCGGGCGCCTGCCGACATTCGAGTTGTGCGCCCACTGCGAGACGGAGTCATCGCTGACTTTGAGGTGACCGAGGCCATGCTGCGCCTGTTCATGCACGCCAGCATGGGCCCGAACCATATTGTTCGGCCGCGCTGTGTGGTGTGCATCCCATACGGGACCACCGAGGTGGAGAAGCGGGCGATGCGCGAGTGCGCTGAGGCGGCGGGTGCGCGGGAGGTTCACCTGGTCGAGGAGCCATTGGCCGCAGCGATCGGGGCCGGCCTGGACATTACCGAGCCCAGCGGCAACATGATCGTTGACGTTGGTGGAGGAACCACAGAGGTGGCGGTGGTCAGCATGGGTGGGATTGTCTACAGCCGCAGCGTGCGTGTGGGAGGCGACCAGATGGATTCGGCCATCATCAACTACCTCAAGGACAACCGCGGCCTGCTCATCGGCCCCATCACGGCCGAGGAGATCAAGGTCAAGCTCGGGAACGCTGCAGCTCTGAAGCGTGACCCAGATCTGAGCATTGAAGTTCGCGGCCGGGACCTGGTCACCGGCTGGCCTAGAGCTGTACGGGTAGGCTCGGGCGAAGTTCGAGAGGCGCTGGCAAGCACAGTGCAGCTTCTTGTAGACACCCTCTTGGCAGCCCTGGAAAAGACTCCACCGGAACTGGCAGCGGACATCGTCGACAAGGGCATTGTGCTCACTGGCGGCGCGGCGCAGCTCAAGCGACTAGATTTAGCAATGCGTCATGCAACTGGGCTTCCGGTCATCGTGGCGGATGACCCAGAAGCGGCCGTCGTCACAGGCGCCGGAAAGGCTCTGGCTCACATAGACTTTCTGCGTGCGGTGGCCTGCTAAACCCACCGAGAAACCGTCGGCGGGGCAGATTCGCCCTCATGCAAGGCGTGGGCACGCCCGCGTGCGTGCGCGCTCCACATGCATCATTGTGCCTGACTGGGGGAAGGCAGGCGCTCTCAGAGCGCTTCGGTCAGCATCTGCTCGATCTTGTCTTTGTCCACGTTGCCCACGGCGGAGCCAACAGCTTCGCCGTTCTTGAATACGATCAAGGTCGGGATCGAGCGCACGTTGTAGTTCATGGCGATCTTGCGGTTCTTGTCGATATCCAGCTTCACGACGCGCGCGCGACCCTCAAAGGCCCCGGCAACATCTGCGATCTTGGGGGCGAGCGCCTTGCACGGTGCACACCAGGTCGCCCAGAAGTCCACGAGCACAGGCTGGTCAGAGTCCAGGACGTGTGCCTGAAAGTCGGCTTCGGTGACGTTGATGATGAGGTCAGATGCCATGAGATGGGCTCCTTGAAGAGATTGGTCGCTGCCTTGAGCGGTCTGTTTGGTCTAAACTCCACCGGTCCTCAGGGCAAGGGCTAGAAAGGCCTGCCGCTGAGTCCCTGGAGACCGAATGTCGTCCGCTCCCGTTAGCCAGCTCTACGTTGCCCACCTGGAGCAGTGGTCGGGTTTGTTGGAGTTACTCAGTGTCGGCCACAGCACTCGAATGTTCCTCCAGCGTGGAAAAGTGATTCAAGTAGAGGACATGCCCGGGCTGTTGGAGTCTGTCTGTGCCCATCCCAAAGGGAACCTTAGGGATGATTTGGCAGACGCAATCAATTCCGGGGTGGACCTGCAAAAGGCTTTTATGGTCGCGGCCACGGATATCGGAGTGGCCTTTGCTTTGACCCACCAAAGCCAGGGCGTTGAGGTCCTCTTTACTCCCGGCATAGAGCCACCGAAGGGCTGCTTCCCCCTTGCGGACTCTCTGGCCAAGATCCTTCGCCTGGGTTTTGTTGCCGAGCGCTCGGCCGCGACCGTCTGCGATGAGTACCGTTCCCGTCTGGGCTGGAGACTCCGCCCGACCGGTCGCGCCGCAAAGGACGTGGGAACTCAGGCGGCCGGTTTGATTCGGCGTGCGCGGCAGGGGGGCCCCTTGCGGGACGCGATGTCTGGCTTTTCTAAAGACGACTTGTCATGGGTCGCCCTGGACCTCCTGTTGGCCATTGATGTGCTCTGCTTGGACGAGGTGGCTGAAGACCCCCACAAGGCGGAGCGCCGGAAGAGGATCAAAGCGAAGATCCAAGCCTTGGAGCGCCGCGCGGAAGATCTCTTGAATGTAGCGCCCTTGGAGGCCTTGGACATTGAGCCCAAGGAGAGCATGTCCTGGCTCGATGTCGACGGAGTCTCCAAGCAGTACCGAAAGGTCGCGACGCCGTTCCATCCGGACCAGATCGGGCGTCGGCCGGCGGCATACCAAGCTGCGGCATCTGCGGTTTTTTCTGCCATGACCGAGGCAAAGGACAAGTTGACACGCGAGCCGGGTCGACTGAAGGAAGAGAAGGAACGTTGGGAGTGCAAAGCCAAAGGGATTCCCTTTGTTTCCCGGCTGGATCGGGACGAGGCACGGGCGTGTTTCAAGCGTGCCCAAGGCCACGAGCATTACCGAAACTGGCAGGAGGCCCTGGACGAGCTTGACCAGGCGATCGTCTTGGATGGCAGTGATCTTCTCTACCCTGTGATGCGTGCCTTTGTGCTCACCGTGCTCAAGCAGCGCGAGGTCGCCGACGCCATCAGCGACATCCGCGAGGTCTGTAAGGACGGAGGCATCATTCCGCGGGTAGAGGGGCTTTATCGGATCGGCCGGCTCTACAAGATGGCCGAGCGGCCTCGAGACGCGCTTGCCAGCTTCGAGAACCTGCTCGAGATCGTGCCTGACCACCTGGGCGCCAAACGTGAGGTCCGCCTGCTCCGGAAACGCTTCCAGAGCTAAGTTATGGGTTAGGTGGGATGCGTGTACCTCGCCCTGCTTTTAGTGGCCCTGCTGGCTTACTGTGCCTCTGCTGCACTTCGCATCGCGAAGTGGGGGCCGCGCCCTTGGGTCATACAAGCAGGTGGGGCGTTTGCGGTTCTGGCTGTGCTGGCCCATTTAAGTGCCATTGCTTGTAGCTGGGTGCAGAGCGGGCGGATTCCTCTGTCGGACAGCGGCGACTCGGTCGCTCTGATCTCCGTTGGCATTGGCATTGGCGCGCTGCTGCTTCAGCCCAAAGAGCGTGGGGAAGTGCTCGCGGGCGTGCTGTCTTCGCTTGCGGCGGTGCTGTTGGGAGTGGGGTTGTTGCTGCCCAGCGCGCGCGCCGGAACAGATGCTGTGCTCTCCAGCGTCTTCTTTCCGATTCACGCGTTGGCAATTTTTGTGGGGATCACAAGCTTCTCCCTTTCTTTTGGGGTCTCTTCAGTCTTTTTGTTGGTACGCTGGCGGCTCAAACGCAAGCGTCTTCGAGGCCTGGGTGGGCTGCCCAGCATGGAGTCCCTGGATCAGCTGAATACGCGCTGCGTTGTTGTAGGTTTTCTCAGCTTGACCCTGGGTATTGCTGCGGGTGGTGGCTGGGCTTCGGCTCATGGGGGCGGAGTACTGGGTCCAGTCGTCTGGATCACCCTGGTGCTCTGGGCCTGGTACGCGTTGGCGGTGATGCTGCGTCTGGTAGGCGGCTGGCGTGGCAAGGTCACCGCTCAGCTGTCGGTCTTTGGCTTTGCTGGCATGCTCCTGTCCCTTGGCAGCGTGCTGCTGCTTAGCCAAGGGTGGCACCCATGATTGGGCAGCTCGAGCTGGTGTCGGTTGGCCTGAATCACCACACTGCGCCATTAGACCTACGGGAGCGACTGAGCATCTCTCCAGAGCGCTTGGGGGAACACTTTAGTGGACTGCGAGAGACAGCCGGCACGGTGGAGTCCCTGATCCTGAGCACCTGCAATCGGGTCGAGGTCTATGCTTTGGTACCAAGCGCCCACGACCAGGGCATCGGCCACTACTTGGCCCGCGCGCATGGCTTGCGGCTCTCGGCGTTGGAGAGGCATCTGTACACCCGCCAGGGCTCTCAGGCGGTGGGGCACCTCTTCCGGGTAGCGTCTAGTCTGGACAGCTTGGTCTTGGGAGAGCCGCAGATCCTGGGCCAGGTCAAGCAGGCCTTTGCCCAAGCCAGCGCTCACGGGGCCCTTGGCCGTGTCATGCAACCGCTGCTGCGTCGCACCCTCTCGGTGGCCAAGCGAGTGCGCAGTGAGACGCGGATAGGCCGGGACTCCGTCTCTGTGGGCTCGGCGGGAGTGGAACTCGCGCGCAGTCTCTTCGGCGATCTCAGCGAACGCCGCGTGGTCTTGATTGGCGCAGGGGAGATGGGACGCTTGGTCTGTCAATCTCTGCTCTCCAAGGGCGTGGAAGAGCTACTGGTTAGCACCCGCACTTACACCAATGCGGTGAGCTTGGCCCAGGATTTTGGGGCGACCGCAATCCCTATCGAGCAGCTGGACAGCTACCTGGAGCGGGTGGACATCGCTGTGGTGAGTACCTCTGCTCGGCACCACCTGCTGACTCGCGCGCGGATGTTGCCCATCCTCAAGAAGCGCCGATACCGACCGCTGCTGCTCATTGATCTGAGTGTGCCCCGCAATGTGGCCCCCGACGTGCACGAGCTGGACGGCGCCTTTCTCTACAATGTGGATGACCTGAGCGAGATCTCTCGGGAAGGCTTGGAGAAGCGACAGCAGGCCGCCAAGCAAGCTGAGGTTCTGGTCGCCCAAGAGGCCCTCCGGTGCTACCGCTCGCTGGGGGCGCGCACAGCCGATCCAGTCATTGCAAGCCTGACCCACTCCGCAGAGGCCGCGCGCCTAACCGAGCTTCGGCGCAGCGCTCAGGTGCTGGAGCAGCTCACCCCGGAGCAGCAACAGGTGATCGACGCGATGACTCGGGCGATGTTCAAGCGCTATCTACACAACGCGATTGGCCGGTCCCGGGCTTTGGCCGAGGCGGGCGATACCGAGGGCTTGCGGGTCCTTCAAGAGAGCTTTAGCAACGAGGATGAGCATGGGTGAAGTGGTGCAGTTGGTCTTGGGAACGCGTGGTTCCAAGCTGGCTCTGGCTCAGTCGGGTCAAGTCGCAAACGCACTGAGCGCGGCGACGGGGTTGCCGGTGAAGCTCAAGGTCATCAGTACAAAAGGAGACCGCGTTCAGGACCGGCCTCTGCCCGAGGTGGGGGGAAAAGGACTCTTCACCTTGGAGTTGGAGCAGGAGTTGCGGGCGCGCACCATCGATCTGGCGGTCCATTCTCTAAAAGACCTGCCAACCGACGACAGCGAGGGACTCATCGTCGCCTGTTACCCGGAGCGCGTAGACCCGCGGGACGTCTTGGTCGGTCAGTCGCTGGAGTCTTTGCCCCATGGGGCCATCGTGGGCACCGGTTCGGCTCGCCGTGCCACCCAGCTGCGCGCCCTACGCCCAGATTTAGAGATTCGGGGCATTCGCGGCAACGTGGACACGCGCATTCGCAAGCTACACGAGCAGGATTACCAGGCCATCGTCTTGGCGGCAGCGGGATTGGCGCGCCTGGGTCTGGAGATCGAGCGCTTTCCCCTGGACCCCGAGCAGTGTCTTCCGGCCCCCGGGCAGGGTGCTTTGGGCATTCAGTGTGCGGGAGATCGGCCCGTTGTCATCGAACTACTCCAGCGCTTAGACCACGCGCCTACCCGCGCCCGCATTACCGCAGAGCGCAGCTTTCTGGCGGCGCTTGGCGGGGGTTGCTCGGTGCCCGCCGGTTGTTTCGCCGAGGTGGAGGGGCAGGATCTTCGTGTTCGTGCCGCACTGGCCGACGAGAGCGGCACGGTGCACCGCAGGGAGATCTGCGGGCGAATCGAGCAGGCTGCAGCCCTGGGTGCTGGCCTGGCCGCTGCTCTGCGGCCAGAAGCCTGAGGTCGGCCCTGCCGCTCAGTCAGGCCCCGTCAGTCAGGCAGGCCTTGACGGTTGGACAGGCCAACACGCTGTCTCGTGGGTCAGGCAGCCCCCTCCGGTCAGGCAGCCCTGTGGCGGGCTCAGTCGGCTGCCTCGGCGCTGGCTTCGCAGAAGGTCTGGCACTCGGCGGGCTGCTCAGTGGCCAGGGACTCGCATGCCAGGGCTTCCCAGCCTTCGATGCAGACGGTGGCGTTGTCTGTGTTGAAGCTGTTCCCACAGGGTTCTTCTTGAGCCGTCGCTGCATCCAAGCGGGTGATGCAGTCGTCGACATTCTGGTATCCCAGGGCCTGCAGGTCATCGCAGCGCTCCAGGGTCTGGCACTGCACGGCATTAAAGTCTGCGCGCAGGGCGGCTTCGTTTTGGCAGGCCATGAAGAGCAGAATCAGCATCGGGTTTCTCCAGCGCTCGACAGTAGGAGATTGAGCCGATGAGATCAAGGCCCCACCTGCTGCTCACCCGAGCTGCCGGACAAAACGATGCGGCGCGTGCGGTCTTGGCGGACTTAGCCGAGCTGACCGAGCTGCCACTGATCGCTTTTGAGGGGCTCCCCCACGCTCTCCCCACGCGCTTTGACCGGGTGGTGATCACCAGCGCAACAGTGCTCCAGTTTTTGGACGTGGACGCGCTCGGAGATGTGCCCGTGGCGGCGGTCGGGCCGCGCACGCAGCAGGCCTGTCTGGCGGCGGGCCTGCGGGTTGACGTGGTCCCGAAGCAGGCCCTGGCCGGCGCGCTGTTGCAAGCCTTGGGTGCTGCAGGGGCCGTGCGGGGCCAGCGGGTGTTTTACCCCCGTGCGGAAGACGTATCCCCTGATTTAGAGCAGGGGCTTCGGTCAGCCGGCGCTGTCCTGACCTCGGTTGCGGTGTACCGCACGATCTGTCCCGCGGGTGCGCGGGCGGCGCTCAACAAGCTGGGGACCTTGGACGGCGTGCTCTTGGCGAGTGGATCTGCTGCAGCACACCTCTACCGAATTGGGGGAGGGGACCTGCCGGTATTTTGCATCGGCCCCAGCACGGAGAAGGTGGCCAGGGACTTAGGTTTTGAGGTGCTTGGAGTAGCTCAGATTCACACGTCTTTGGGCTTGGCCCACTGTGTTTTAGAGAGCGCCGTGTTTTAGAGGGCGCCGTGTTTTAGGGGACGTGTTCAGCGCAGGGCCCGAGTCAGGTCTTTTGTGATGTTCTTTTGGTGTGACTCCAGGGTGCCTCCGCCGATCTCCAAGAGCTTGGCGTCTCGCAACAGGCGTTCGACGGGGTACTCGCGGCAGTAGCCTTGGCCGCCCATGACCTGCATGGCGTTGTCTGCTACTTCCTTGCCCACGGGGGCTGCGAAGAGCTTTGCTGCATCTGAGCCCAGGCGGTTGTGCTTGTCGGGGGCGACGGAGAGGGCCACGGTGTAGACGAGTGCGCGAGTTGCCTCGGTCTTGGCGTACGACTCACCGATGTAGCGCTGGATCTGGCCAAAGCGGTTGATGCTCTGACCAAAGGCCACGCGCTCGGCGGCGTGCTTGACCATCAACTCCAGGCAGCGGTCGGCGATTCCAAGGGACATGGCCGCCAGTCCCAAGCGCTCGATCTCCAGGTTGCGCATCATGTGAATGAGGCCGCCGCCTTCTTCGCCCAGCAGATTCTCGTGTGGAATCACGCAGTCCTCGAAGATCAGCTCGGACATGGAGCTGGCCCGCATGCCCATCTTGGGGATGTGGTGGCTCTTGGAGAAGCCTGGGGTGCCGTCCTCGACGAGAAAGGCGCTGATCTTGCCGTCTGTCTTGGCGTAGAACATGAACACGTGGCCTTCGGGGCCGTTGGTGATGTAGGTCTTGGTACCGTTGATCACCCAGCCGGCGTCCGTGCGCTCCGCGGTGGTGGTCATGCCCAGCACGTCGGTGCCGTGACCCGGCTCGGTCATTCCCATGCCGCCGATCCACTCCCCTGAGATCACCTTGGGAAGGATGCGCTTCTTCTGCGCGTCGCTGGAGCAGTAGAAGAAGTTGTTCACGAAAAGCAGGGCGTGGGCCAAGTAGGCCAAGCAAAAACCGGGGTCGCTCTTGGACAACTCGTGGTGGACGATGACCACAGCGGTCGTATCCATGCCGGCGCCGCCCCATTCTTCAGGCACCGTGATTCCCAGTAGACCCAGCTCGCCAAGCTGCTGAAATAACGGGATGTTCATGCACTCCTTGGTGTCGAACTCCTCCGCCTGGGGCTCTACCTCTGCCTTTGTGAAGTCGGCCACCATCTGTCGGAGCATTGTGTGCTCTTCGGTGGGGTTGAACAGGTCAAAGCCGGAGTTTGAAGGGGCCGTTGTATTGGACATGGGGTTCCTTAGGCGTAGGTCGTCCTCTTAACGCGGGATCTCCAGATGGGATCCAGTGTCGAGGCCATGCTGCCCTTGCTTGAGAACACCGGGTCTCGGGTGTTGCGGGGGGATAATTTCCTAAAGCCTGAGGGGAGGAATGAGCAAGCCGTGTACCGCACCCAAGACAGACCTTGTCTCGCAGGCGCTGTGGGCCACTGCCGAGCTCCTTCCGGGCCGGGTTGTGTCCGCGTGCGGGCGCTTGGTCCGCGTCTCTTGTGCGCTCGGTCGGATGAGTAACCGAGCTTTGAGAGGGTCTTCGGACGGACAGCAGTGGATGGTTTTCCCATCGGCCTTGTTCTGTTCGGTGTCGTTGTGTTCAGCGATAAGCACCAAGCGCTCTGGTAGATGCTCCTCTAGACGCGTGTTCTGCAGCGCGAGTGGAGAGCCCCAGTGCGTGACAGCGCATTAAGCCCCCCTCCCCGGAGGTCCCCTTGGCCGAGAAGCTCTTCCTCATCGACGGCAGCAACCACGCCTTTCGTGTGTTCCACGCCATGCCCCGCAACATGTTCGCCGCAGGCTTCCCCACTGGAGCCCTGCTCGGTTTTGCCAACATGCTGCGCAAGCTCGAGAAAGAGCACGCCCCCGACTATACGGTCGTGGTCTTTGACAAGGGGCCCAGCTTCCGCGTGGACTTGTACCCTGAGTACAAAGGTCATCGGCCCAGCATGCCTGACGAGCTGCGTGAGCAGTGGCCGCACTTCCAGGAGCTGACCGAGGCTTGGGGTTGCCCCTATCTGGCAATAGAAGGCATCGAGGCTGACGACGTGATTGGCACTCTGGCCACCCGCTTGGCCGGTCCAGATCGTCAGGTGACGATGGTCACTGGCGACAAGGACTTCTACCAGCTTCTGGGGCCAAACATCCGGGTGCTCGATGTCATGAAAGACCGCTTCGTTGAGGCGGATGACGTGATGGAGCGCATGGGTGTTGGACCGGACCGCATCATCGATCTCAAGGGCCTGGCCGGGGATTCCAGCGACAACATTCCTGGGGTGCCTGGAGTCGGTGAGAAGACCGCTGCGAAGTATTTGGCCAAATACGGGGACCTGGAGAATGTCATCGCACATGCCATGGAGATTGGCGGCAAGCGAGGGCAAGCGGTCCATGACAACGCAGATCTGGCCAGGCTCTCTGCTGTGCTGGGCACCATCGTGGTGGACGCCAAACAGGTCACGCTGACGCTCGAGGACCTAAAGAGCGACAGCCGGGACGTTCAGACCCTGCGCGCTTTGTTCATGAAGTGGCAGTTTCGTACCCACCTCAAGGAACTCCAGGCCGAAGAGGTGACCGCCCACTCGGAGGTGAGCGGCGAGCACTACAAGGTGGTCTCAAGCGTGGCCGGTCTGGCTGCGGTCGCCAAAGAGATCCAAGGCAGTGTGGGCGTGGATAAACCATTGGCCATCGACCTGCGCTTCGACAGTGAAGACCTGGTCACCTGTGGTTTGCAGGCGGTGGGCCTGTGCTGGGCCGAGGACAAGACGGTCTGGGTTCAGGGCCTCTCCCAGGCGCAGCTCTTGGAGCACCTGGGGCCCATCTTCTCCAACCTACGCTTGGCCAAGACCGGTCACGACCTAAAGAACGCTGTGCGTGTTCTCGCACGCCTGGACTGGCCTTTGATGGGGCTCTCTGGTGACACCCTGTTGGCGGACTACCTACTTGAGCCCGCGCGCAACAAGCACGGCTTGGAGGATCTCTCTCTTCGCTATCTGGGGCACACGCTGGGCCAGGCGGTTCAAGAGGCCGAAGGTCAAGCAGATCTGTTTGCAAAGCCCTCAGCGGCCGACGCGGAGGCTGTGCATGTCTCCTGGCTGGTGAACCAGGAAGTGCAGGAGCGTCTGGAGCGCAATGGCGTTCTCGGGGTTCTGCGGGACTTAGAGCTGCCTCTGATTCGCATCCTCGCTGAGCTGGAAGGCGTGGGCGTGCGGGTGGACAGTGAGACCTTGGGTGCGATGAGCGTCGAGTACACCGAGCGGGCGGCCCAGGTGCAGCAGGAGGCTTTCGACACGGTGGGTCACACCTTCAACCTGGGTAGCACCAAGGATCTGCGCAAGGTGCTCTTTGAGGAGCTGGAGCTCCCCATCATCAAGAAGACCCCCAAGGGATCACCCAGCACGGACCACAGCGTCCTGGAGCAGCTGGCCGACGAGCACGAGCTGCCTCGCAAGATTGTGGAGCACCGCAGCCTGGTCAAGCTCCAGAACACCTACCTGGACGCCCTGCCGCTCACCGTGAACGCGCACAGCGGGCGTATCCACACCACGCTGCACCAGGCTGTGGCCGAGACTGGACGTCTGAGCTCCGCCAACCCCAACCTGCAGAACATCCCCATTCGATCCGAGGAAGGTCGCCGTATTCGTGCCTGCTTCATCCCGGCTGATGGCTACAGCTTTCTAAGCTGCGACTATTCCCAGGTGGAGTTGCGGTTGTTGGCGCACTTCGCTGGGCCAGGCGCGCTCCAGGATGCCTTTACCAGGGGACAGGACATCCACGCCCGTACCGCCAGCGAGGTCTTTGGACTCGTGCTGGAGGACGTGAGCAAGGATCAGCGTTCTGCCGCCAAGGCCATCAACTTTGGCCTCATCTACGGCATGGCCCCCCCGCGCTTGGCGCGGGACCTGAAGATCACGCGCGAGGAAGCCGAGGCCTACATCAGCACCTACTTTGAGCGCATGCCCGAAGTGCTGGCGTTTAAAGAAGGCGCCATCGAAAGCGCCAAGGAGCTGGGCTACGCCCGAACCTTGTGGGGTCGCCGCCGTGTCCTCAGCGAGCTGACCTCCCGCAACTGGATGGCCCGCTCCAGCTCCGAGCGCTTGGCTGTGAACACCCCGATCCAAGGCTCTGCAGCAGATCTGATCAAGCTGGCAATGATTGCCGTACACAAGCGCCTGCGGGTCGATGCCCCCGACGTGCGCATGCTGCTTCAGATCCATGACGAGCTTCTATTTGAGGTTCCCATCGGACAGGAAGAGCAGACGGCTGCCATTGTGGCGGAGGTGATGGAGGCGGTTGCGCCGCTGAGTGTTCCGCTGAGAGTGGACTCTGGGTGGGGCAAGGACTGGAACGCCGCGCACTGAGTCTTTGAAGGGTAGGCTCAGATTCGCCTTGGAACAGGCGATCTGGAACGGTGAGGTCGTGGTTCTTCGGAGCCAAGCTGTGCAGAGGGGAGCCCCCCGAAGCGACAGCCCCTACCGGACTGCCTGAAGCTCGACCGCCGACAAGTTCCGACGGGAGCGGATGCGCTCATGGAGCTCTCGTACACAGGCACCGCAGTCTCCACCGGCACCGCAGGCGGCTTTGAGCTCGCGCACGCTGCTCACGCCACGGTCGATGTGGGAATCGACCTCGCGCTCTCCGATGGCTTCACAGACGCAGAGGACCATGGCTGCTCCTGGCAATGAAAATCGCTTTCAGTTGCATGTTACAAATGATAGTCGGAATCAATAAGGTCCGCCAACAGCTTTTCTTGCCTTTGCGGGCGTGGGACCGGAAAGAGGATAGGGACCGGGGGTAAGGAGAAGCCATGTCCCGCGTTAAGCATCCCGAGATTGTCAGCCTGCTCAATGAGGTATTGACCGGAGAACTCACGGCGATAAACCAGTACTTTCTGCATGCCAAGATGATGCAGAACTGGGGCTACGAGCGCTTGTACAAAAAGGTCTGGGCTGAGTCCATCGACGAGATGAAGCATGCGGATCAGCTGATCGCCCGTGTCCTGTACTTGGACGGTCTCCCAAATGTACAGCGCATGTTCAAGGTGCGCGTTGGTGAGAACGTCGAGGAATGCTTCCGCGCTGACTTGGCCGTGGAGTACGAAGCTGTTCCCCGTCTCCAGGAAGGCGTCGCCCTGTGCAGGGAAATGAATGACCCGGGTACCCGCGTGTTGCTGGAAGGCATCTTGGTCTCCGAAGAGGAGCACGTGGATTGGTTGGAAGCCCAGCTAGACCTGATCTCCAAAGTGGGGCTGCAGAACTACTTGGCCCAGCAGATTCACCCCGCCTGAGGACTACGTAATGGCCCAGAGCCCCGAACAGAAAGCAGCCGACGGTTTAGTGGTCGAGGCGGTCTTGGCTGGAGATTCCGCAGCTTACCGCAGTCTGGTGGAGCGTTACCAGCGTCGCATCTATGCCATGGTTACAGGCATGGTTCGAGACAAAGAAGAAGCGCGAGACCTGACCCAGGATGCCTTCATCAAGGCCTACAAGAACCTGGACCGCTTCCGAAAAGACAGCAGCTTTTACACGTGGCTGTACCGAATCGCGATGAACCTTTCGATCGACCACTTGCGGAAGTTCAGCAAACGCAAAAGTGTGGAGTTCGACGAGAACATCGGGACCGGAGACGGAGACGGGGGCTTGGATGACCGGCACCGCATCGGTGACCCCTCAAAGGAGCTTGCGCGAAAGCAGCTTGGAGACAAGATCTTCGACGCCCTGGATCAACTCTCTCCAGAGCATCGGCAGATTGTCGTCCTTCGCGAGGTCGACGGGCTCTCCTACAAAGAGATCGCCGAGGTCTTGGAGATGGCGGAGGGCACGGTGATGAGCCGGTTGTTCTATGCCCGCCGAAAACTACAGGCCCTGCTGAAAGAAGAGATCGCCCGTTGAAGATTTCAGGAGCCACTGCGTTTTTCACTACAAGACACGCAGACGGAAGGTGCCCATCTTCAACTTTCTCTATCTTTCGTTGAATGCAGTGCTCACGGATGCGTCCATGCAATCGAACTTCCCCAACTGCCCCCCGGAGATGTCATGTCTGAGCTGAGCTTGACGCGCTTAGACGCCCTGCTCATGCTGGTCCTGGACGAACAGGCCTCCAAGCAAGAGCACCAGGAACTCTTGGCCCTGGCGGATGCTGAGCCTCGCTTGGCTGAGCAGCGCGCCCTGCGTGAGAGTCTCCGGGCTGCGCTGGTCGACGCTGCGCTCGATCCCATCGATGTGGTGCCCCAGGTACTGGCTGCCTTGGCCGTCGAGGACCCATGGCAGAGCATCTCCAGCGGCCTTCGGGACGCCGTGGATGGGGACATTGACCTGGCTGACGGGATCATGGCTGCCGTGGGTGGCGCTGAGCTGCCCGAGCGGCGGGTGGCCGCTGTCTTGGAAAAAGACTCTGTCCCCACAGCAGACGAAGCGCGCGGCATCTTGCTGTCCGCGATGGTGGATGGTGAGCTGAGTCGCGAAAAGCGCGCTGAGCTCTCGGAAGCCTTGGCTGACGACGGGTCCGCACTGGACCAGATGACTCAGTTCGCTGACTTGGGTCGCGTTTTACGTACGGTCGTAGAGTTGGAGACCCGGCAATCCAACCTGGATGGACTCTGGGAGGAAATCTGCCTCCAAATCGGGGTAGAAGACCCCGAACACGTTCCCGGATGGGAGAAGACGGCGGGCATGTTGCGGGCCGCGGCCCAAGAGCACGCGACCCTGTCCGCCTCGGAGGAGGGGGCCTTTACGGCAGCGATCATGAATGGCATTCCGGGCCAGGAGCATCTCAGCGAGGTGCAGGAGCCGGAGCGGGAGCAGGCCGCGGCCAACAATGGGTTCTGGCGTCTGATGGGCGACCCGCGGAGTCTGATGGTGGCTGCCGCTGCCCTGTGTGCGGTGGTCTTGGGCCTGAACTTCATCCCGGGTGACAGCGCGTTGCCCGTAGATTTGCCTGTGCAAGCGAGCGACCCTGTGGCCCAGCTGGTGGAGAACCCCGATTTAGGGACATCGGAGCGGACCGCTGGAATGACCGAGGACCACAACCATGCTGAAGTGGAAGAGCTCGAGTCGGGACACGACGTGACCGTCCACATCATGGCTGGAATGGAAGGAGCCCCAATGTTCTTGATGATTGACGAGGGCGATGAAGGAGTGACGTTGTGAAAAAGCTCATGGGCCTGATTGCACTGCTGGCCACAGTAGGTTTCTCAGCGCCAAAGCAGGCCGTCGCGCAGTCGCGTCCCGCACCGGGTGTTCACTCGGCTGGTGCCAAGGCCAAGGCTCCTGTGGGCAAGGTTGGCGTGCAGGTGATGGTGGTCCAGGCCAAGGACGCCCCTACTCGCCGGGTGGACCCCAAGCTCAAGGCGATGGAGGTGCACTTCGGTCACCTTCGCTACAACGACTACACAGTGCTGGGAGTCAACGCGGCCCAACTTGGTGACGGTGCCAAGGCCAGCTTCGATGTGGAAGGCGGTCGCCGCTTGGACATCACGGTTTTGGAGCGCAGTGACAAGAATGTGCGCATGCGCGTCCAGATGTTCAAGGCGGACAAGAAGCTGGTCGACACCATCATTTTGATTGAGCGTGGAGGGACGTTCATATTGGCTGGCCCGCAGTACCAAGGGGGCATTTTGCTCCTCCCGATCACGGCAAACTACTAAAGCTCAGGGGGAGATGCGCCCGCGGCGAGCTCGCGGAGTAGCCCCGGCTCCAGTTTGGCCAGTGCCGAGTCGATGAACTCCTGCAACGCAAGGCCTTGAATCGCCCCATAACGCTGTGCCTGAAGGGCCATATCCAGCTTGTCGCAGGCCTTGACGAAGCGACCCTCGGGGGTGTTTCCATAGGCCTGGGTGAAGGGCATTAGGTCTACTGGAAGTCCTGTGTTCAGGGCGGAAAAAGCTGCCAGTTCCCGTGCTGCTTTGTCCTGTGGATCCACCCCATCGTGAGGGGTAATGTCCCCTACGCGAAGCTCAGCAAGGTCGTGCACAATGGCAATGCACAGGGCCTGCTCGCGGTTGATGTGCTTCGGGCACAGGACCAGGACCAACCAAGCCACACCCCAGGAGTGGGCCGCTACCGACTCAGGTTGCTGCACGCCCTCGCGCACCCAGCCGGCCCTTGGCAGCTCTTTGAGGGTCAAGGCTTCGAGCAGACGGGCGCGCAGTAGATCGGTTCTCAAACCACCAAAGCCCGCTGCTCGGCACGTGCCATGGAGATGACCAGGGGCCGTTCTCCCCTCTGGGCTTCGGCAAAGTCCGCCTTGTCGCGCAGACCGCGCCATCCAATCTCAATCAGTGCCTGGGCCACGCTGGCGCCCAAGGTGTCTCCCGGGCCAGGCAGCACAATCGCGTCGGCTGCGAACTGACTCATGCCGGCCTGGACAGTGGCCGAGAAATCATAGGTGTGGTCGACTTGAGCGCCAAGAGTCCAGTCGAAGATCTCTTCGGGGGAAGCCCAAGGGTGGAACACAGCCCCACGTCCATCCACCATCGGCACGGTCGGACTGCGAAGGTCCAGGTCCGCCAGCTCACCGCGCGCCCTGTTGGCGGTGGCCGACATGAGGGGTGTGTGGAAGGCGGAGTGCAGTGGAAGCTGCACGGGGTAGCTGCGCTTCCCACGCACCAGCTTGGGCAAGCTGTTCAGCAGACCCTTGGTGGCAGCTCGGCTGCCAGCGAGTACAGCGGTTCCCCCCAATCGGATGCTCAGGTGCACGTCCTCGGTATCCAGGGCCGTGTCCACTGCTGCGGAGAGCTGTGCATCGTGGCGCCAGTCCGTATCGACAGTGGGGTAGAGAACCTGTCCGCCGATGATGTTCTTGGCCTGGTACTGGCCCATGGTCTCGATCAGCCGGGCTGCCTCGGACAGCTCCAGGGCACCGGCCGCGTAGAGCGCGGAGTACCAGCCCATGGAGTTTCCTCCCACAGTCACGACGTGGCCCTTGTCGGGGTTCAAGGCTTCGATGTCGAAGGCTGTCGCGCCAAAGGTCAGGATAGATGCGTTCTCGCCGGCCACGTGAAAGCGCGCACCGTGGCGTTCAGCGGCGTCCATCTCTCGCAAGGTGGGACGACCTAAAGCATCCCGGAAGGCATCGAGTTGGTCGAGTACTACGCTGGCCCCTTGGTAGGTGCCAAGCTGGTCTTTGCCGTAGGAGCCCCGTCCGGGGCAGAGCAGAAAGAGACGCATCTCTCAGCCCTCCTTCTGGTTGTGGCGGTCCGTCTGCTTGGGAGGCACTGTGTGGTGGTGAAGCTCTACGACGGCCTTCTCAATGTCGTCTTCTTGGACCAGAACCAAATTGGCTGCTGCACCCAGTGGGATGAAGGTGTCCCAGCCCGTGACCCGGCGCAGCTCGCCCTTGAATCCGCCTTCGATGAGCAAGGTGTAGATGGCCTCGCTCACGCCGCCGGTCTTGCGGGTCTCGTCGACCACCAGCACCTTGCCCGTAGCCATCGCTTCTCGCAGAATGTCTTGCTCTGGCATTGGAGCCAGCCAGCGAAGGTCCACGACCCGGGCGTCGATGCCCTGGCTGCGAAGGCGCTCGGCCACACGCAAGCTCATCCACAGGCCGTTGGCCCAGGACACGATGGTCAGGTCCGTGCCGCTCCCGTAGGTCTTGGCGGTGCCCATGGGCAGGGCTTCGGCGGCAGGGTCATAGGTACTGGTCCACAGTCCGTCTCCGGGCTCGTGTAGGTCCTTGGTCATATACAGTGCGATGGGCTCGAGAAAAGCGACGACCGCGCCTTCCATCTTGGCCGCGGCAATACAGGTCTTCAGCATGGCCACAGCATCGGACCCGTTCGACGGCGAGGCCAATACAAGCCCGGGAATGTCTCGCAAGCTGGTCACGCTATTGTCGTTGTGGAAGTGGCCGCCAAAGCCCTTCTGGTAAGCGTAGCTGGCCATGCGCATGACCATGGGGTTTTTGAATTGCCGCTGGCTGAAGTACTGCAGGGTGGCCGCCTCGCCGCGTAACTGGTCCACGGCGTTGTGCAGGTAGGCCAGGTACTGGATCTCAGGAACCGGAAGCAGGCCCATTTGGCCGGCACCCAAGGCGGTGCCGAGGATGCTCTGTTCGTCCAGCAGAGTGTTAAAAACGCGGCCGACGCTGGCCTTTTCCGCCAACTTGGCGGTCACGTGGTAGACACCGCCCTTTTTGGAGACGTCTTCGCCAAAAATGAGCATCTCTGGGTACTTTACGAGTGCATCGCCCAGGGCTCGGTTGAGCTGCATAGCCAGGTGTCGGGGACGGTCGGTTTCCGGTAGGCGGGCACCCCAGAAGGCGTCCCGTGCGGCGGGGTCCCCCTGACGCATGGCCTCGGTGTGGATGACGGCGGCGTCCATTGGAGCCAGGGGCTCAATGACCTCCTCGGCGGTGGTGATCTTGGGCCGTGAGACGGCCTCTTGTCCCAGGGCGTGTACCCGAATGCGCAGGTCTTCGTACAGGCTCAGAATCTCAGCCGGGCTGCGCCAGCCGTTCTCGATGAGCAGGCGAGCGGTGGCCAGAAGTGGATCGCGGGCCTCCTTGGCCTCGATCTGCCCCAGGGTCTGGTAGAGCTGCTCTACATCGGAGCCGGCGTGTCCAAGCAGGCGCACCACGGAGAGGTGCAGGAAGGCTGGCTTGCGGTGCTCGCGTACCCAGTCGGCGGCCTCGCGGGCAGCGCGGACAGCATCCACGATGTCCAGGCCGTCTCCGTGAACGTACTTGAGCCCAGGACGGTGGCCGTAGGCGGCGTTCACCCAGCCGCTGGGGGTGTTCACGCTGATGCCCATGCCGTTGTCTTCGCAGACGAAGAGCACTGGAATGGGCACGTTCTGCCAGGCGCCCCAGATGGCGGCGTTGATGGCTCCGGTGGCGGTGCTGTGGTTGGAGCTCGCGTCGCCGAAGGTGCAGATGGAGATGCTGTCGTTGGGCACCGAGCTGGCCACGCCCAGGCGCTTGGCACGGTCGATCGCAAAGGCCGCACCCATGGCCTTGGGAAGGTGGCTGGCGATGGTGCTGGTCTGGGGAGGGATGTTCAGACTCAGGGACCCAAAGACTTTGTGCCGGCCGCCAGCGATGGGCTCATCAGCGCTGCCAACCATGCCCAGCAGTACGTCGAAGAGAGGAGACTCTCCGGGGACCTGGCTGGCACGGTGCTGAAAAAAACCGCCGCTGCGGTAATGCAGGAAAGCTGGATCGGTGTGCCGGGTGGCGTGGGCCACGGCCGCATTACACTCGTGGCCGGAGCCTCCGATCGTGTAGAAGCTCTGGCCTTTGGCCTTGAGCACCCGTGCCTCAATGTCAAGGATCCGACTGGAGACCATGGAGTGGAACAACGCCAGGGTCTCCCGTGCCGTCAGCGCCGCTCCGGGCCGAACAGGGCTCTCCAAGTCACTCCGTAGAGCTGGGGTGGGCATCGCCCCCACAGCGTCCAGGAAGTTTTGATCCACGACCGACGCGCGATTGACCGCCATGAATAGCCTCCGCTACAGCTACGTTGAGGGCCTATCCGACTGGGATCGGGTTGCCAGTTGCGTTTGGTTGTACGGGGTCAGGGCCCGCTCAGCGCTTACGGCCCCAAACCCCCACATACCGCAGCGGTCCGCCGGCTCCAGCCTTGGCCAGACTCCGGTAGCTGCGTGCAATCAGCTGAGCGCTGGCCCGCTGTCCCAACCCGCGACTAGCGGCCACCAGTGCGTCCGCCCAGAGGTTCAAGCCCTTGGCCATGCCGGCCGTCAGGTCCACCACCTGGATTTCTTGCATGCCCATGTGCTGCATGTGACCTTGCCAGCGCTCCACCGGCTGCAGGCGCAGACCGCCTAAGCTTCCAGCAATCCAGCGCATCTTGGTGCGGTCGACCAACTGGTTGTGCCGTGGCTGTGTGGCAAAGTCGGCCAGGGCCATCCAACCTCCGGGCTTGAGCACGGTCCATGCCTGGTGTAGTGCGTGCTCCAAGTCTCTGGCATGGGACAGGCCCTGGATGCTGAGCAGGTTGTCAAAGCTGCATGCTGCAAAAGGCAAGCGCTCGGTGTCGCTGACCACAAAGCGAGGCCGGGGATGGGTCCTGCGGGCTTGGTCAATCTGAGATGGGTCTGGGTCGGTCCCGGTGAGCTGCTCGGCTCTCTCCAGGATGACTGGGCTGGCGCCTCCGGTACCGCAGCTCAGCTGCAGCCAGTGGCCGCTCCCCAAAGGCTGGCACAAGCGCTGCAAGAGAGCCTGTTGTGCTGCCCCAATGTCCCGGCTCGTTGAGAAGTCGCCGTGTCCAACACTGGGCCCAGCCGCATTGAATAGGGGGTTTAGGTTTTTGCTCCAAGCTGAGCTCTGCGCAACCGAGGCTGGGCTTAGGAGGCTGGGCACAGGACCCTCTGCAAGGCTCGAGCGACCAAACCCTCGCGCATCGCGGAGCGAGAGAGCAGGAAGGAGTCGGTGATCAGGCCTTCTACCGCACATCCCAGTGCCAGGGCTCCTGCATGGAGGGTGTCGATGCGCCGGTCATCGATGCCGGGTAGCCCGCTCAGGTTCTCACTGCGCAGGATCTGCGCCAACGTGAACTCCATTGCGGAGCGCGGCACACAGAGACCATGAACGGGAGACCTTGATTGCTCTCGTGGAATAGCTCCGTCGGCTATCAGCGCCATCCTCCCGACAGTCAGGCTCGTCCCAGCGGTGAGCACCACCTGTGGCAGGTCCCGGGCAAAGAATACGGAGGCCCCGGACATCTGCTCACGGCACCAGGCGATACGCTCTGGCAAGGGTACTTGGGCGGCGGAGATGTGACCGATGCTCAGGCTAAGCACTTCTTCGAGCTTTCCCCTTCGACCCAGTGCGAACTCGGTAGAGCGGCCGCCCAGATCGATGACCAGGGCGCTGTCCAGGTCCAGGGCCGCACAGGCACCCAGGAAGATCAGCTTGGCCTCGTCCGCGCCGGAGAGCACCTCTAGGTCTAAGTTCAGGGTGCCCAAGCGCTGGGCCAGGTCTTCGGGATTGGAACAGTCCCTAAGAGCGGCTGTCGCGCTGATCTGGCGAAGCTCAGCCCCATGAGCGCGGGACTGTTCTTGGAACTCGGAGAGGGCGAGCGTCGCTGCGTCCATGGCCTGTACCAGGAGGCGGCCCTGGTCTAAATCTCCCAATCGAACGCCGGCCCGTGCCTGGTGCAGGGTCTGACCAGCGGGGTTGACCACCTGTAAGTGCAGGGAGTTGGAGCCCATGTCCACGACGGCTAGGTTCATTTACGGGCCGCCAGGGCGAAGCTTGGAGGCGCAAAGAAGATGAGCTCCGCTGGGCGCCGGGGGGGGAGATCGTCCAGGCGGAAGCAAGCGACGCTGGCTTCTTCGAAGGCCATCAGGCCGTCCGCGCCGATCAGACGCGCGGCCAGGCCGGACAGCGCGGGTTCATGGCCGATGATCAGGGGGTCAACGAGCTCACGTTCCCCCAGCTCTCGCAGCAGCTCGGGTCCGGCTTTGACCACATTTCCGAGTACCTCTATGGGAAGTCCTGGGTAGTGCTCGATGACCAACTCGGCGGTCTGCATTGAGCGCACCAGCGGGCTGCATACAACCGCGCCGGGGAGCCAACCGCCCATCTTTAGGCCGCGCACCACGTCCCAGACGATGCTGCGGCCGGTGTCGGTCAGCGTGCGGGACGCGTCGTCGCCTTGGAAGCGCTCCGCCAAGCCGTGGCGCATCAGAGTCAGGAGCATGGAGGTTGCTTCATGCTTTCAAAGACCAGCGCCTTTGGGCGCGAATACGATGGACTGGCCTCTGGCGGCCTGAATGACGGCCGCCAAGAGCTGAGGCTCAGAGTTCTTGTCAGCGAGATCACGTGCCGCGGTCAGATAGGTCTCGGCTTGGAGGGGATTTGCCTTGGCTTGGCAGAGGCGTGCCAAAACGCGCTCGCGTACGAACCCATCTGGCAGCTTGTCGGCGCGCTCCCAACCCTGCAGTGCCAAATCCACCGCATCAGGATCTCCAGCGCCGGCAAGAGCATTCGCTTTGGCGATGACCGCTGTGCATGCCTCTTGGGGGGTTTTTGCTTGGGCCAGCAGCTGTTCCAAGGGGATGGCCATGCGGCCAGCTTCTTCGGCTGCCAAACGGGTCTGCTCCGCTTCTTCTTGGAGCTTGGCGTAGAGCTGGGCGTTCAGGCCGCGCAGAGCCTCCAAGCCGGGCAGATCTCCGCGGGACTTGGCCACGCGCATCGCGGCTCGCAGAACGGGTTTGGCTTCTTGTAGGCGGCCGAGCTGAAACAGCGCCTGGGCGCGCATTCCCAGCGCCGGCCCCTGGTGGGCGGGTGGCAGCGTTTCGGGGTCGACAGCCGCCAAGATGGCCTCGGCTTGGTCCGCCCGTCCATGACGCAAGGCAGCAACGGCTCGGTCCAGAGCGCTGGGCTCGGGTTGTGTGGGGAAGGAGCCGCTCACCGACGGGCCTGGATGGCAGCCTTGGCCACCTCGGCTTCGAGGCTGCGGGGAACCGGGTGCTCGCCGGGGCTGGGACGCTGGGTTGCCAAGTGCTCTAAGGCCCGACCCAAGAGTGCAAAGTGCAAGAGCACGGGCTCGGGGCTGCCCGCGTTGAGCACGATGTTGAGTGGGTTTCCACCACCGAGCACGCTGAGCCAAGGGCCCTTGGAGCGCAGGCGGAAGCGGACACAATGCGGACCAAGCTCATCGCCTTCGACCGCCGCGCCACGTAGGCCGAGCACATCGATCTCGTCCCGGCCGTGGCCGGCGTTGACAAGGACCAGGTCGGAGTTGACTCCCTCCAGTGCGCTCAGAGGCAGGGCGCCCTTCTTGCCAGTGACGGTCACGGCAATGTCGGCGCGCTCCAAGCCGAGGGCCAAGCCAGGGGTGGGAAATCCATCGTACTGGGCGACGAGCTGGCGGATGGGGTCAATTTCAACGACCTCGACGTTGGCTCCGAATGCCCTGGCGTAGACCGCTACGCCCTGACCGGTTGGGCCATAGCCGATGACCAGGACCCGGCGTCCGCTTAGGTGCATACCCGTGATGTTGGTCACGCACGGCCAAAGGCCCTCGCCAACGCCGTGGCGGTTCTCTATGTTGTACTTGAGTTCTCCGCCGTTTATGTTCATCACGCCGAAGGGAGCTGGTCGGCGCCGCAGTCGGTTGATTCCGGTGCGGGTGATCTCTACTGCTGCGCGAATCTCGCTCGCCTGGTTGGGGCGCTGCTCCAGAAGGGTGGAGATCAGTTCGTAGCCCACGTCGGCGAGGAGCTCGGGGTGTGCATCCAGGGTTGCCCGGTAGCGGTCATTTCCGTCCCGTCCGGTTTCGACCTGAATGCCTTGCTGGCGCAACAACTCCACGACGCCGGGGTCTGTCGTTGCCTCGTTCGCGGCACAGACTACCCAGGTGCCTCCGCCCAGCGCCAGCTCTCGCACAAGAGCCGCTGTGAGCGTGGTTAAGTGGGCGTTTACCGCGACCGTCATCCCCTCCCAGGGGCGCTTTGCAGCCCAGCGCAGACCAAGCTGGGGCAAGAGGGGGAAGAAGGTGTTGATTCGGGCCACTTCTGCAGCTGCTGCGGTTGCTCGGTCCATGCAGGCTCCTGATGCGAGATCTTACCCTGCCCGAGGTCACCGGGCCGCAGGGATCTACTCTCTGTAGTGGTGCGTTGAGGCACGCTGCCGCGCACTCCGGAGCTTCGTATGAACAAGTCCGTCTCTTTTGTTGCAGTCGTCGTCGTCGCTGCCTTGTCCCTTTTGGCGACCCAAATTTTCATTGCCCCTGCCCTGGCTGGAGCTGGAAGGGTGTGCGAGTTCCGCACCTTTCATGCCCACGACCCGACCCGGCCTGCCCAGGTGCAGGTGGAGGAGGGATGGAAGGTGGTTGGGGCGGGGCGCGGTCCGTACCTCGGCGGGGAGGCGTTGGGCGTTGTGGTGTGCCGGTGAGGACACAGCTTGGTGTGCCGCTAATGTTTCGATCCGTGCGAGAGAACGACCGGGGCGATACTTAGGGCGACCCAAAATCAGGAGTCCTCCCCATGGCTGACAACTTCAAGGTCGCTGACCTCTCTCTCGCCGAGGCCGGCAAGCTCAAGATCGAGTGGGCCGAGGCCCGCATGCCCGTCATGGCCGCTCTGCGCGAAAAGTACAGCAAGACCAAGCCCCTGGCTGGTCAGCGTATCGCCGGCTGCCTGCACGTCACCAAGGAGACTGCGGTCCTGATCCGCACCTTGGCTGCCGCTGGCGCCGAGATCTCCTGGTCGGGCTGCAACCCCCTGAGCACCAGCGATGAGATTGCTGCCGCCTTGGCTGCAGAAGGCGTCTCCATGTACGCATGGCACGGCCTGAACACCGAAGAGTTCTACTGGTGCATCGACCGCACCTTGGACTTCAAGCCCACCCTGACCTTGGACGACGGCGCCGACCTGATCACCCGCGTTCACACCCACTACCCCGAGCTGTGTGCGGACGTGATCGGCGGAACCGAAGAGACCACCACCGGTGTTCACCGCCTTCGCGCGATGAGCAAGGCTGGCGCCTTGAAGTACCCAGTGATGGCCATCAACGATGCCCAGACCAAGTGGGACTTTGACAACGTCTACGGCACCGGCCAGTCCAGCCTGGACGGCATCATGCGCGCCACCTCGGTGCTGCTCGCGGGCAAGAACTTCGTCGTCTGCGGCTTTGGCCACTGTGGCAAGGGCGTCGCCATGCGCGCCAAGGGCATGGGCAGCCATGTCGCCGTGACCGAGATTCAGGCGACCGCTGCACTCAAGGCCACCTTGGAAGGCATGCAGGTCAAGACCATGGAGCAGGCCGCCTCTTGGGGCGACATCTTCATGACCGCCACCGGCATGAAGGACATCATCACCGGCAAGCACTTCGACGTGATGCGCGATGGCGCCATCATCTGCAACACCGGTCACTACGACTGCGAGATCAACCTGGGCGAGCTCGAGGCGCGGGCCAAGAGTAAGCGCGTCGTGCGCGACAACCTGGAAGAGTACGTGATGCAGGACGGGCGCCGCATCTATGTCATCGGTCAGGGCCGCTTGGTCAACCTCTCCGCCGCTGAGGGTCACCCCTCCGAGGTGATGGACATGTCCTTCGCCAACCAGGTGCTGGGCATGGTTCACATGGCCGAGCAGGGCAAGGACCTGGAGATCAAGGTGCACGACATCACCGACGAGCAGGATCAGATGCTCGCGCTGACCAAGCTGCACACCATGGGTCTGGAGATCGACAAGCTCACCCCAGCCCAGGTCAAGTACCAGGACGAG
Organism: uncultured bacterium; assembly: GCA_905480105.1. GTDB lineage: Bacteria > Myxococcota_A > UBA796 > UBA796 > CAJQPC01 > CAJQPC01. The sequence continues at coordinate 26,687 of CAJQPC010000015.1, forward strand.
TACCTCGAAGGAACTTGATTCTTCGGCCGCTTGTGCCTTGAACATGGGTCGGTCCTTCGGGGCCGGCCTGTGTTGCTCTGGGGGTTCAGGGACACCCATGTCGCGGATCCCGGACATCTACTGGGCCAAGTTGCCGAAATCAGGTGTTGGCACGTCCCCTGCAACGAATGGGGTACCACCCGAGGTCACCATGTTTTCCCTCCTGCTCTCTCTCGCATCGTCCGATGCTCAAGCCTGTAGCCCCGCGCTTTCCGAAGAAGTGCGCAGCTTCCCAGAGTGGGGTGCCCAAGGGATTGGAGTGGACAGTAGAATCCTGCTGCAGGTCGGCGTGGACCGCCTGCAGGACCCCGATGGCTTGGACCTGGATGTGCGCGACGCCGAGGGGGAGCTGATCGCCGGCCAGGTCGAGGTCATCTTCAGCACGGGCACGCAGCCAAGCCTGGTGAGCTTCAGCTTTGTGGCGGAGAACGAACTGCCCGCCAACAGCGAGATTCGGGCCACTGTCATTGGGGTGTCTGAGGGGGATGAGCTGGTGCCCGCCAGCGTGCTCTTTGAGACCGGAGCTGCGCAGGCGCGGCGGAACATTGCCGATGTTGAGCTGATGAGCTGGGTCCTGACGCCGCAGGACGAGTGCTGGGGCGAGCGAGACCAGGTGGAGCTGGGCATCTACGGTCCTGGAACGGGCGAGGCGGTCTACGTCTTTGCCCTGGACCAGTACAACGAGCCCACGGAGGAGGTCTTGGGTGTCTTTCTGGCCGACGAGCAGGCTACGGTGAGCCTCACACTTCCCGTCCAGTCCGCTTGCATGGCCATCGTGACCGAGCAAGCCGACGGATTTCAGGAGGCGCCCTACATCGTGTGTGAGTACGCGTTCTTGGACGAAGGGTTCGAGTGTGGCACTTCCACCGACATTCCTCGTGGCGGCTGCTCTACCGGTGGTGGTCCTGCCGGGCTGTTTGCGGGCCTGATCGGCTTGTTGGGCTTGCTGCGTCGGCGCCGCGCCTACTCGGTCGCCTGACGCGGGTGGCCAGTGGGTTATGTTCCTGCGCCAACGAATAGCAGGAGAGCCCACATGGCCAACCCCGTCGCCGTCTTCGACACATCCGAAGGCACCATCCGTGCTGAGATCTACGAGGCTGAGATGCCCATCACCGCGGGCAACTTCATCAAGCTCATTGAGAAGGGCTACTACGACGGCTTGCACTTCCATCGGGTCATCCCGGGCTTTATGTGCCAGTTCGGCTGCCCCAAGTCCAAGGACCCCACCAGCCGCGCTGCGGGTACCGGTGGCCCTGGCTACAACATCCAGGACGAGTTCCTGGAGACCGCCAAGTTCAGCAATGAGCCCGGCACCCTGAGCATGGCCAACACTGGCCGTCCAAACTCCGGCGGCAGCCAGTTCTTCCTGAACACCACCCACAACGCCTTTCTGGACTGGTTCGACCGGAGCACCCCCAGCCAGCACCCCGTGTTTGGCAAGGTGACCGATGGAATGGACGTGGTCAAGAAGCTCGAAAGCTTCGGCAGCCGCGCCGGCGCCACCTCCAAGCCTCTCAAGATGAACAGCGTCACTCTCGAGCGCTGATCTCTGAGCTTAGGCTCGATGCGGGGAGTCCAGTGATGGTCTCCCCGTTTCTCCTCTGGGGATTGCTGTCCTGTTGCTGGCAGCCCCCGCCAGGCGGGTAGGCCCTGGGTCAGCGCTTGTACCCAAAGACCTGATGGTTCAGCTCAAATCCAGCCCGGCGTGCATTCCGCTCTGTGCCGCCGCCAGGTTCGGAGCCGATGAGCGCATAGGCTGCGCCTCGCTCTAAAGCCATGTCCAAGCGCCGGTTGATGAGTGCGCCCTGTAGGCCTTGTTTGCGGAACTCAGGCAGCGTGGCGCCCCCGAAGAGTACGCTGCTCTGCTCGTAGAACTCCACCCCGCCGCTGGCAGCCAGTGCGCCTTCCCAGAAGACCAACAGGCAGACGGCGCGGGGGGAACACGCCACGCGGCGGGCGATCGCTATGGCGCCTTGGGACGGGGTCTCATGGGGGTTGAAACCATGGCACTGGGCCTGAACCCACTGCTCCAAGTGCTCCGAGTTTTTGGGGTCCACGCGGGTGAAGGAGATGCGGTTTGAGCGCATCCCCAAGGGTTCCCTGAGGGGACGCATCAGGACCTTTTCCCTGTCGTAGAACCGGAACCCAGCGGAGCTCAGGCTGTGCACCCAGTTCGGATCCGCACCCTCCGGCACCTGGATGCGCGGCACCCGGCCACGGGAGACGTAGTAGTCGACAAGCTCTTGCACCCTGACATCTGGCTCTGGGCCGTGCATGCCCAGCCCCACGGCGTAGTCGGCCCAGGACCCCAATGTGTCGGCGACCAACCACCCCTTGGCCAAGGCTTGCCCGCTTGGTCCGCCCACTTCTTGCAGTACGCGAACCAACCGGCGGGCATCGCGCTGAGCGATTTTCTTTTTTGCGCCAAGCACTCAGAACTTCTCGGCGCTCGCCCGCTCCAGGATGATCTGGTAGGCAGGTGGAAAAGGGGCCTGCAGCAAGCAGCCAGGCTGGATGTAGATGCAGATGTCCGCGTAGGTGCGTGCCTCGACGGGGCTCACGCGGCGGTGGATGTGGTGTGGGCGCAAGTCGTCGGGATGGGCAATGCCTGCGCAAGGTCGAAGCTCGGCCAACCCCTTCAGCTCACAAAGCCGTTCGCCACCAAATAGTCCACCACCTGCTGCGCGCAGGCATCCACGTCCTTCTCGGCGGTCTTGATGCGGATCTCAGGATTCAATGGGGCCTCGTACGGGGCATCAATGCCGGTGAATCCCTTGATCTCACCAGCGCGAGCCTTCTTGTAGAGTCCCTTGGGGTCACGGGCCTCACAGACCTCGACCGGGGTGTCCACAAAGACCTCGATGAAGGTGCCTGCGGGAAGCTTCTCGCGGCAAGCATCCCGGCCGGCCCGGTAGGGGGAGATAAATGCGGTGCACACCAGGACGGAGGCGTCGGCGAAGAGCTTGGCGACCTTGGAGATGCGGCGGATGTTCTCCTTTCTATCCTCTGGGGCAAATCCCAAGTCGGAGTTCAGGCCGAAGCGCACGTTGTCGCCATCCAGTCCGTAAACAAAGGCCCCGCGCTCCAGGAGCATCTGCTCCACGCGACGGCTCACGGTGCTCTTGCCCGAGCCGCTCAAGCCGGTGAACCACATCACGGCACCCTTTTGGCCAGTGGCTGCGCTGCGCTGGGCGGCGCTGACGTTGGCGTCGTGCCAGGTGATGTTCTGGGAGGTGGGCTTGGCCATGGGACATCCAGCTTGGGTGCCGTTGTCCTTAACCGCTCAGACCGTCTGCAACCGTGTGGCCTACGAGCAGGCCCATGGCCATGACGGTGACCTGCGGATTCACGCCCAGTGCCTCGGGGAAGGTGCTTGCGTCGGCGACGCTTAGGTTGTCCCAGCCCCACACGCGCCCTTGCACGTCCAAAACAGAGGATTCTGGGTCACTCCCGATTCGGCAGGTCCCCATTGGGTGAGAGCTGGTGCTCATGATGCGGTGGAAGGGCACGTCCTCGTGCAGCGCGGCGCGTACCTGGTCCATGTTGCGCACCAGGCCGGCACCGACGATGGGCAGGACTTGGTACTCGGCTCCTGCGGCAAAGAAGACCTCACAGACGGTCTCCAGGCCGCGAAGTAGGGTCTTGCGGTCCCCATCACCGAACTCAAAGAACACCCCGTCCTGGGTCACCCGTGCCTCGGTGTCTTCGTCGTGCACCAGCACCCCTGCAAGGGCGAGCATGGGCAGATCGGCCATGACTCGGTTTAGCTCTTCGCCTAGCTCCAAGGGCATGGCGATGAAGTTGGCGTCTGGGGTGAGGGTGGCGGTCTCCATCAGGAAGCCCTCCTCCCAACGGTCCACCCAGTACCCCTGGCTGACCCCCCGCCAGTGCTCTATGACTTCTGGCATCTTGGCGAACACGCCGGTTGCGGGGTGCAGGCGCAAGTGGTGGCCGAGGTGCTCGCTCTCGCTCAGACCGTTCTTCATCAGAAAACGGGGGCTGCCGAAGCTGCCACCGGAGAGGATGACGTGCTTGGCTTTGACACGCCAGGTGCCGGTGGGCTCCTGGGAGTGCGGGTCCATGATTTCGCCCATGACCGCCGTGATCTTGCTGCCCTTGCTCGTGACGCTGGATGCCCTACAGTCGGCGTATACCCCAACCTCTCCCGCAAGCAGGGCCTTGGCTAAGAAGGAGCGATCCGCACTCCATTTTCCGCCACTGGGGCAGCCGAGTTGGCACACGCCACACCCCACGCATCCTGGTGCCGACCTGGGCATGAACGCCCCGCCACTCCACCCCAGCTTCTCCATTCCTTCGGCGAAGATGGTGTTGTTGCGGCCCTGGACTTGCATGGGATTTACGCCGACACGGAGGGTGTCCATCACCTCGTCTAAGTAGGCCGAAAAGTGCTCTTTCGGGTCAAAGTCGTAGCGCTCTCGCCAGCCGTCCAGCAGAGCGTCGGGGGTGCGAAAGCTGATCGCGGAGTTGATCAGGGTGGAGCCGCCCACACCCCGTCCACCGTTGATGGGCATCCAGCCGTTGCCCAGGGCCACGCGGTTGCCGCGCTCAGCGTAGATGTGCCGGAAGGCGAAGGCGTTGGAGGCCTTGAAGTCACCGGGGTTCCAGTGCTTGCCTGCTTCGAACACGGCCACCCTGAATCCCCGCTCCGCCAGGCTCGAGGCCGCAGCACAGCCGCCTGCGCCTGCCCCCAAGATCGCCACGTCGCACTCCACCTCAAGGTGTCCGCCGTAGTCCGCTGAGCTGTGCTTGCCATGTTGCCAGTTCACAAGGTCTCCCGGACGTGGCAGCGTGAGGAGAAGCCGATGGCGTCTTGGACCTCGGGGACATCGAAATAGGCGATGGCCAAGACCGACTTGAGCCCATCCAAAGACGCTCGGCGCGCCACATTCTCTTGCTTGCTCCAGTCCAGGAGCAGCTGAAGGCGCGCGCTCTGGTCGAGCTCCAAGAGGGAAGCTCCGAGAGAGAGTCGGGCGCCGATGTCCAAGCTCTTCAGCACGTAGCGTAGCGGCGTGGCTGCCTTGGGCAGAAGGAACTCGGCGAGCAGAGTGTCTACGCGCATCGCGCCGTCCACCTCGTCAAAGCTGGGTCCGATCGGGTTGCCCATGGGGAAGAGCGCCATGCCCAACGCAGAGACCCAGAGCAGCTCTCTCTGGCTGAGGGCCTGGGCGTGGGGGGCGGCATCCTCCAAGTTAAGGAACCAAGCAGCTCCTCCCGCGCTCAGAGCTGTGGCGATGAGCACGCTTCCTGCGATCAGACGGCGGCGAGAGATCAGGGCTTGGGCCAATGGGCGCCTCCATCTTCAAGGTAACCTAGGCGACCTTCGGGAGAGGAGTGCATGAGCAGCTTCCTGGAACACATGAGTGCTGAGCGCCAGAAGCTCTTCTGGGAGCTGGCCGAGCAGCGCCAGCTCTTGTCGGGCGAGGTCTTGATCAAGCGGGGGGACAGCAGCGCTGACCTGTTCTATTTGCACTCAGGCAGACTGGAGGTTGTGGATAGATCTTCGCGTCCCGAGGCGGTCTTGAAGGTTCTGAGTCCGGGGAGTTTTGTTGGAGAGATGGCCTTCATCACCAGTGAGCCCCGTTCAGAAACCGTACGCGCAGCGGACAATGCTGTGGTGCTCGCTTGGAAGTCAAGCACCCTGTCCGGTGCCCTGTCCGCCAACTTAGGCTTGGCCAGCGACTTTTACAGGGCCGTCGCATTGGTGGTCAGTCAGCGCCTGAACTACACCACCAAGGCCGCTAAGGTCGGGGCTTTGAGCGGCCCCATCCTGGTCGGTGGCCCAGTCACCGGAGCCCGAGAACTCGCGGAGCGACTCAAGGGCGGCCTGCTGGAAGTGGAGCGCTTGGTTCGTGCGGATCGCAGCGGCGCAGGTCCCGACAAGCTGGAAGAGGCCCAGAGAGAGTTGCGCGCCCAGCTGGACCAGGTGGTCTTTACTGGCAGCCGTCTCTTCGCGGGCTTGGGCCCCCGGGAGGTCGTCTCGGCTGGCGAACTGCTGCGCAACGAGCTGCAGCCTTACCTACTCCGCTCTCGAACCGGCCGCCTATGTGTTGAACAAGGTGGGGGGCGTGCTCGAATACTGGCGCACTTTGAGCTGGGAGAGCCCCGCGGAGCGGACCCCTTGGGGGTGCTCTTAGACCAGGAGCTGCTTCGCCTACCCACCGCCTGCGCCCTTCGCGATCGTGGGATGATGACCGTCGCCGTGATTCAGGGTGTTCTTCCAGAGAGGGCCAGTCGCGTCCTACTCATCCCCGCTGGGGCTGGAACCACCAGCGCCAAGCTGGTGCCGATTATGGCGGCCAAGGGCGGCGAGATCACGGTTGCTGACTCAGATCGAGATGCCCTGGGTTCCATGAACGCAGGTGCCAGTCTGGGCTCTGGCAAGATACGTATGAGGCTGGTGCACGAAGAACTCGGGCTGCTTGCGATTCAAGGGAGTAAAACCTTCTTTGGCCCCCAGGATGTCGTCGTGTTGGACGGATTGTTGGAATACCTGCCCATGCGGGTGCTGGCCCGCCTGTTGCCCACCCTGAAAAAGAGTATGGCCAAGGGAAGCACGCTGGTGGTCAATCTCTTGGGGCCCACCCCTGACCGCATGCTCTTTGACCACCTGTTGGGGTGGCGCACGCTTCGTCGGCAGCCTCAGGAAGTCCTGGAGCTCATTGGGGAGCTGGGTTTTGTCTCAGGCCGCGTAGCAGTCGAGAGTGAAGCCGTCAGTGTGGTCTGCGCTCAGACTCCCACCCGATAACGCTGCCTAAAGCGTGTTCCCCAATTTCCAGAGTGCAAGCTGTGGGACCTTCGCGGGTTAGGGGAGCATCATGATCCAAAGCATTCAAGAACAGCACGGAATCGTCGGTCGGGCCCATGAGTTGGGGGACCTGCTCGCTTGCATTCAGGCGGGCCGGCACGTGTTGCTGGAAGGTCCGGTGGGTGTCGGTAAAACCGCTGTCGCCAAGGCCGTCGCTGCAGCATTGGGGCGCGGCTTTGTTCGGGTGGACGGTGATGGCCGCTACACCGAATCTCGCCTGGTCGGACAGTTTGACCCCCCCATGGTTCTGGAGCAGGGCTACCAGCCCAATGCTTTTTTGTCAGGTCCGCTGCTCCGTGCCATGACAGACGGTGGCGTGCTGTTGCTCAATGAGCTCAACCGTATGCCAGAGGGGGTGCAAAACGTCCTGCTCCCGTCTCTGGACGAGGGTCTGCTCCACGTGCCGCACCTGGGCGCGATGCATGCGGCCACTGGCTTTGTGGTCATCGCGACCCAAAATCCCGCCGAGTTTGTCGCCACTGGGGACTTAAGCGAGGCGCTCCAAGACCGCTTCGAGCTGGTCAAGCTGGACTACCAGTCCGAGGAAGAGGAGCGCTCCATCGTCGCCGCTCAGACCCGTTGCGCTCCCAGCAAGTCGGTCATTGAGCAGGCCGTGCGGTTGGCTCGGGCGACCCGCAAGGATCCGCGGGTCCGCCGAGGCGCCTCGGTGCGTGCGGCAATCGCTATCGCAGACATCGCCATGCGGCTCAACGGAGATGTGGACCGCGCCGCTCGCCTGGCTCTGCCGACCCGAATTGAGCTTGTAGACGAGCGCAGCGGCGCCTTGGACTCGATTTTAGAGAGCTTAAAAAAAAACTAGCTGAAGAGAAGGATGAGGAGGAGCAGGCCCAGCCACCGAAGCCCACCTTGAACCTCACCAAATCAGCCACCATGCCGGCCAAGCCGGATCCCAATCAGAAGTTCATGCCCTTTTTCGAGGCGGACTCTGGGCACGTGCAGCTCTCGGAGCTTCCCGCCGGCTGGGAGGCCGCTCAAAACCTGCACCGCCTCAAGAAGACTTTGCCGGACAAGGCGCTGCGTTTGGTTACCGAGCGGGCCCTGGACGCGATCATTCAGCGGGCCAAGACGCTGCTAAGGCACGCTGCCCATCCCACCCATCTGGTGCGCTCATCTTGGCCTGAGCCTGGCGAGCTGGATCTCGATGCGACCTTGGAGAGCCCCCGTCAGATTCCCATGCGGGGGCAAAAGGCTCCGTGGCGGCCCCAAGACATTGTGGTCTCCCGTCAGGAGCCCAGGGACGCCGACGTGGTAGCCATCCTGGACATGTCGTTGAGCATGACCGGAGAGAAGATCGCGCTGGTCGCGGTTGCGGCCGCCATTCTGCGCCTCAAGCTGGCGTCGGTGGCAATCGTGGCCTTTGACACCAATGCGCACGTTTTGGTGCGCCTGGGAGAGCAGCTCCCTATTCGAGAGTTGGTACGACGAATATTGATGGTCCCCGCCCAAGGGTACACGCACATCTCAGCGGGTTTGGAGGCCGGCTTAGAGCAGCTGCAACGCAGCGGAAAGCGGGAGCGGGTGGGGCTGCTACTCAGCGATGGCATCTCCAATGTCGGCTGGGATCCGGTGCGTGTGGCCAAGCGCTACCCGTCCCTCCATGTCGTTCAGTTGGGCCGGGATTTACCCCAAGGTTCACGGGCTTGCCGGGGCATGGCACAGGCCGGACGGGGCCGCCGTTTTCACGCGCCAACCTACGTGGCGCTGCCCGGTGTAGTCAAAAGGGTCATCCGTGAGGTATTCCGGGTGTGACCATGGCCAGTTCTTTTCAAAGCAAACCCTTGCCCCATCTGGTGCTGATCGGCGCGGGTCACGCCCACGTCCAGGTGCTGCGTATGCACCTGATGCGGCCCTTCCCAGCACGGGTCACGCTGGTCGTGGATCGCTGCGAGGCGGTGTACAGCGGAATGGTTCCTGGGGTGATCGCGGGTCAGTATCGCCCTGACCAAGTGGTTCTCGATGCCTGGCCCTTGGCTCGCAAGGCAGGTGTGCGGATTTTGGTCTCTCGAGCCGAGCGCATCGACGCGGTGGGCAAGCGGGTCCACATTCAAGGGCGGCCTGCCCTGCCGTATGACCTCTGCTCTGTTGACATAGGCAGCACGGTGAGTGGTCTGGAGCTTCCGGGGGTGGCGGAGTTTGCGCTGCCCTCGCGTCCGATTGGTGGTTTTGTAGAGCGCTTTGAGCAGTCTTTTGGGGGGCTGGCGAGTGGCGCTGAACTTGTGGTGGTTGGTGCGGGCGCCGCTGGAATCGAGGTCGCGTTTTGTGTCCACGCTCGCGTGCAGGGGATGGGTCTGAACCCCAAGATTACCTTGGTCAATGCTGGAAAGGCTCTTCTTCCAGAGAAGGGCGCGAAGGTCGGGGCACGCTTAGAGCACCTCGCAGGCGAACGCGGAATCGCCGTACTGCATGGGGAGAAGGTTGCTGCGCTGACCGCGGGGTCTGTGGTGCTGGAGTCCGGCACTGAGCTCCCCGCTTCGCGCTGTTTGTGGGTGACAGGCGCCAAGGCCCGGCCTGTCGTTCAAGACTCGGGGCTTGCCCACCAGAAGGGCTATCTGCGGGTGGGAGAGACGCTTCAGGCTCTGGCGCATCCTGAGCTCTTCGGTGCCGGAGACTGCGTTCACTTGGAGCATGCGCCTTGGGTGCCCAAGGCCGGTGTCTATGCCGTTCGGGCCGGCCCGATTCTGGTCTACAACCTACGCGCAAAGCTGGAGGGCTCTCCGCTCCGCCGCTTTGAGCCGCAAAAGGACTTTCTCACCCTGCTCAACCTGGGGGACGGCCGCGCCATCGGCACCAAGTGGGGACGCGTTGTAGAAGGGGATTGGGTCTTCGGTCTCAAGGACCGCATCGACCAGGCCTTTATGGACAAGTTCCGAGTCTTGGATGCCCAGGGTGCCCCCAACAGGGCCTTTGAGCGTGACATGCCTCCTATGCCGGAGGAGGAAATGGTCTGCGGGGGGTGTGCAGCCAAAGTCGGTGCTGATCCGCTCTCGCAGGCCTTGAGCGGGCTCTCCCCTGTCCAGGACTCGGCGGTGGTCCTGGGCCTGGACGCCGCTGATGATGCCGCTGCACTTCAGCGCGCCAACGAGGTCATGGTGCAGTCCGTGGACGTGTTCACCGCCTTTGTGGACGACCCCTTTTTGGTCGGCTGGGTGGCCAGCGCAAACAGCCTCTCAGACTTGCATGCGTGCGGGGTGGCCCCAAGGGTAGCCTTGGCACTCGTGAACCTGCCCCGCGACAGCGACCACGTGGACACTCTGCGTCAGGTCATGGCCGGGGTTCGCGGGCACTTGGCTACCGAGAGTTGCACCCTGATTGGTGGACACACCACGGTCGGCGATGTGCTCAGTGTAGGTCTGTCAGTTACCGGATTTGCAAAGGATAAAGAGTCTCTTTGGAGGAATTCAGACTTGGGATCGGGTGACGTTTTGATCCTCTCAAGGCCTCTGGGAACGGGGGCCCTCTTTCACGCCGACATGGCGGGAGGGGTGGGTGGAACCCAGGTTCAGCAGGCCCTGGCTTGGATGATGAGAGGAAATGGTCCGGCTGCCCGCGCCTTGCGCCCCCTGGAGCCCAGTGCAGTTACCGATGTCACTGGATTTGGCTTGGCTGGTCACCTCATCGAGATGCTTCGACCCAAGGACCTGAGTGCGGTGCTCCAGGCCAGCGCGCTGCCCTTCTTACCGGGCGTGCGTCAACTAATGGACCGGGGGGAGCGCAGTACCTTTCACGAGCAGAATCGAGAGCACTTGCTCAAGGTGATTCGTGCGGAGTTGAGCGGTCCCGCCTTGGAGATCCTCTTTGATCCCCAAACCGCGGGCGGGCTGCTCGTCGCCTGTCCCCCTTCCAAGGTCCAGGCCACCGTGGCCGCGCTCTCGCAAGTCGGTGACCAGCCCGCGGTGATCGGACAGGTCAGTCAGCGAGAGCCCAATGGCCCCCGCCTGACCCTTCAGGCCTGAAACCCGATGTCGAAGGCTTAGAGTCCGCCACCAAAGATTGCGTAGGCGCTACCTGCGTCCACATCGCCGTTGGGGTCGGCATCTCGACCACCGATCAGGATGTCCGGCACGCCGTCCTCGTTCAGGTCGCCCGGCACGTTGACCGGTGCACCCACACCGTCTCCAGAGTTGGTGCCGGTGAAAATGCCATCGGCCGTGCTGGCTGAGTAGGTGCCGGAGAGTGGGCCTAAGAAAAGGTAGGCCGCGCCTGCGCCGCCGTTGTTTTGGCGCGCAGCAACGAGGACATCCAGTTCGCCGTCTACGTTCACGTCCACGCCGCCAAAGCTGGGTGCCATCTTGTCATTGGCATTCTCTCCAGCGATCGATGCGATAGCGATTTCGTTGACCGTGTCGGTGCCTGAGAAGGCACCGGCGACCAAGTAGACCGCACCGGAGACAGATGCCCCCAGATCCGAGCGGGTCGCCGAGATCAGCAAGTCTGGGTTTCCATCGCCGTCATGATCGCCAGCCGGCCCGATGCCCCAGCCTGTCTGATCGTTCTTCGCCGCACCGAAGAGGATCGCGTCCGCGTCTTCATCGGTGAAGGTGCCGCTCATGCCAGCTGCTCCAAAAAAGACGAACACAGCGCCTGCATCCTCAGCCGTGGTGTCGTCGTATGGGGCGCCGATAATGGCGTCTCCGATACCGTCGCCGTCAAGGTCGCCCGCCCCAGCGAGTCCGCCGCCGAACTGGGCGTTGGCGGTACCGCGGAAGATGGCCGTGCTCTCTGCCAAGCCAGCATCCGCGCCGAAGCTGCCTCCGGTGGCCAAGTAGACCGCTCCATTGCCGCCGCCGTTGCGCTGCACCCCGACCAAGAGATCTGGCACGCCGTCACCGTCAAGGTCGTCGGCGCTTGACAGGATGCCGGCCTGGTCTCCGTCTGCTTCGCCGGTGAGGGTCACGTCTGCTGAGGTGACTGAGACATTTCCGCTGGGGGCCGAGAAGAAGAGGTAAACGGCGCCGAAGTTGTCTCCAGCGCTGTCGTTCTTGCGACCGGACATGGCCAAGGTGTCACTGCCGCTGCCACTGAAGTCGCCCAAGCCTGTGACGGCGAAGACCTCGTCTCCTGGGTTTTCACCGGAGATGCGAGCGCTGGCCACGGTCTCGATATCGTAGGTGCCAGCGGTGAAGGGGCCCTCGACCAGGTAGACTGCCCCTGCGCCGGAGTCAAAGCCGCGGGCGCTCAGGGCAAGCTCAATGTTGCCGTCTCCGTCCAGGTCACCGACGGAGCGCACGGGGCCGCCCACCTTGTCGCCGGCGTTGCTGCCGTTCCAAGTAATGTTTGCGTCGGACAGATCCACAGTGCCGAGCTCGCCGCAGCCGTTGTCGGTGCCGTCGCAGTCGTTGTCCAGGCCGTCGTTGCAGACCTCGGTCTCGCCGGGGTTCACGTCGGACTCGGCGTCGTTGCAGTCCAGGTCGTTCTCGCTCAGGCCGATTCCATCGCAGCTGAGAACAGGGCTCTCGGGGTCGCCGTAGTTGTCGCTGTCCAGGTCGGAGTAGAAGGTGGCGGCGTCGGTGGCGTCGTTGTCCGCCTCGTCATCGCAGTCGTTGTCGAGCCCGTCGCAGACTTCCTCTGCGGCCGGGTTGACGGCCGCGTTGTCATCGGCGCAGTCATCACCGTTCTCGACCCAGTCACTGCTTTCGGCCTCGCAGGCCTGTGTTGCGGTGTTGGGGTCTCCGTAAGTGTCTGCGTCCGCGTCCATAAAAAACGTGGTCCCATCGACGGCGTCCACGTCGACCTGCTCATCGCAGTCATTGTCGACCCCGTCGCAGATCTCGTCTGCAGCCGGGTTGATGGCGGCGTTGTCATCGTCGCAGTCACTGCGAATGTCGTAGCCGTCGTTGTCAGCGTCCAGCCAATCGCCGGTGTCATCGCCGTCGTCTTTGGCGCAGCCTAAAGAGACGAGAAGGGCAAGTGCGGTGAGTGAGGTCATGGGGGCTCCGAGTCCGTAGAAGAACACTGTAACCTGACGGAGGACAGGTACGAGCAGCTTTGGTCCCCTTCCTAAAGGACAGCGCGTATACGAGCCACCAAGGCGCTTAGTGCATCTTCTCTTCGTTCAAAGGCCTCACTCCCCAGGGCATCCACCAAGGTGGAGGTCGCACCCAAGTCTCCAATGACGTTGCCAAAGACCATCTGGGAGCAGGTTCGTCGCAGTTGCTTGCGGCAGGTCTGCACGAGCTCTTCCGCCCCGGTGTCGGGCCCGGCGGCTTTGAAGGTGACCAGATAGACTTGGGGATCCCATTGAGTGACCAAGTCTGCGATCTTCGGCGTGGCGTGTAGGGTCAGGCTCCACTCACCCAGCTGGCTGCTGACTTTGGAGGCTGCTGGATCGCGCACCTCGTAGTCGCCGACCGCCGCAGCGTGCACCACGACCCCAGCTGGATTGTTCTGGACCCAGTGCTGCATCCTACGCAACAAATCTCGGGTGTCGCCGAACTCTTGTCCGTTCACACTCCCACCGATTCGTAGCAGCGCTTCTGGGCTACCGAGCAGCGTCACATTGCTTTGGCCGACCAGGGCATGGGCGATGTGTGCGCTGGTTCGTCCGGTGGAGTTCGCGCTGATGTGGCGCATCGCGTCGATGGGGTTTCGAGTCGCACCGGCGGTGATCAAGACAGGGCGTGAAATGCGGGCCTCCAGGCGGACCCAAGGACCGCCGCATAGGGTCTAACCACTCGGGCACGCTCGATTGACGTGATGAGTCGGTTAGCAGGGAACTGTCTTGGAGGTTGAATGTCCGTCGTCGAACGCCTGCACGCCCACTTTGGGGAAGCGCCACGCTCTGCTGTGGTGTTGGGTTCCGGTTTGAGTTTCTTGCGGGAGATGGTTCAAGACAGCCTGAGCAAAGGCTACGGCGCCCTGGGTTTGCCGCAGACGGCAGTTGCCGGACACGCAGGGGAGTTGGTGGTTGGAACACTGGGCAACGAGCGGGTCGCGCTGCTGGCAGGTCGCATTCACAGCTACGAAGGGCGCCCCATGGACGAAGTCGTCGCTGCCGTGCGCTCGCTTCAAGCTTGGGGCGTTCAGCGCATCGTGCTCACCAACGCAGCGGGAAGCGCCAACCCAGACTTTGTGCCGGGTGACATCATGTTGGTGGACGATCACCTGAACTTTCAGGGACGCAGCCCCCTTGTGGGCCCTCCCCCTGAGCAGGGTGTATTTTTTCCAGACATGAGCAACGCATACGATACCCGGCTCCGGGAACGGGCTGTGGAGCATGCCATCGTGCTGAACATTCCGCTTCGTCGCGGTGTCTACGCCGCCATGCTGGGGCCTGCCTATGAGACCCCCGCGGAGATCCGTATGTTGCGGCGATTGGGTGCGGATGCGGTAGGCATGAGCACGGTCCCCGAGGTCTTGGCGCTGGCCCGTTTAGGTACACCCGTGGTCGCCTTCTCGCTGATCTCGAACTTGGGCGCCGGCTTGTCTCCAACGCCCTTGCACCACGCTGAGGTACAGGACACCGCACAGGCAGCGGGCGGCAAGCTGGGTTCCCTGATTACCGCGTTGATTAACAGCGACTGAGTGAGGCGCTATACTCTTGGAGTCTGCCCTTGATTGGGCCACGGAGAGAGTAATGCTGCTTCTAATCACACTGTTGGGCCTGGGCTGCACGCTCGAGGGCCAGGGTCGCTTTAACGGTGGCGGGTCCTCGGTCCTTCCCGTCGTTGACACAGCCATCGAGGACTCCGACGACACCGGTACTCAGGATGAGTTCGCCGTCGCCCAGGTCGAAGCTGGCTTTGAAGACCTCCCCAACGTGGGCATGGCCATTTACGCCTTCATCGAGGTCGTCGGTGCGCCGGGTCCTCTGGATGACGGCTATGTCAAAGTCAGCATTGATGGGGAGGCTATCGAGCCAGATGGATTGGTGGGCATTCCCATCGACAACAGCTTGGCGTGGGTGGTTCCTGACACCGGCGAGGTCTTCACCGCCCTTCAGGTCCCCAACGCTGGAAGCTTCGAACTCGAGTTCAGCGTGATTTTGGTGGACGGAACCGCCTCCGAGGCGTGGTCCGGGACAGTAGATGGGCCCAATGAGCGCGAACTACCCGCGAAGCCTTAGGGCCTTGGCGCGGGCGGAGGGGGGGCCATTCTCATGAGAACGGCCATGGCTCCGGTCACCCTCTCGGAGGATTCCTGCCACTCGCCGAGAGCCTTGGCATGGCGTTCGTGTGCCCGGCCCAAGTCTTGGATTTGTAGCTCCAGCGAGCGTCGCTTGAGTTCTTCGGCGGGATCGGTGTTTGGGGGCAGCATGCGAAGCTCGTCCAGCATGGCGTCACTGAGCTGCTTGGATGCCACGAGACGGAGCTGTGGGTCGCTGGTCTCAGTCGCTTTGATCAAGGCCTGCAAGGCTGGCCCCCTTGCGCTGATTGCTGCCAGCTCAGTGGCCATTTCTTCTTGGCTTAGCACCGCTTGGGCGAGCTGATCTTCGGCGCTTTCGTAAGCTTGGCTAGCACCCTGCACCGCATCTTGCCCCGTGAGTCCACCCAGGTAGCCGATGCCCATCATGAGCAGCACCGGGACCGCCAAGTAGCGCATGGTGTTTCCCAAGAGCGTCAGCGATTGCCACAAAGAGCTCCGCATCCAGTTGTCGGTTTGCGGCTCGGTCTCCTCTGCGCTGGATTCTTGTTGCTCTGGGTACTCCGAATCTTGGGTGTCCACAGAGAGGGTCAGGAGTTCTTGGCTGAGGAGTTCGATGTTGGGGGCGCGCAGTCCGTATCGGTCCTCTGCAGACAATGAGTCGCGCGCATCGTCGTAGTCGGGAGTTGACTGCAAGGTCACCTGTGCCTGCGTTGTCCCAGAGGGCATGGCCCCGTGCTTTTTCACCAAGGGCGGTGTTTGTTTGGAGGGGAGCTGAGAGGAGGTCGACCTGGAGTCGGGTGGCGGCCCCTCTTCCCGAAGCCTTGGGTCCTCCTCGTCTGGAGCCAGCGCGACCACGGGGACGAGTGTGGTGTTTCGCACCGGGGGGGCCTCGCCGGGGGGTACGAACGCCACCCCCTCCGGCGGCGGCACGATGTTGACCGGGATGCCCAGGGCATGGGCGAATCCCTCCACGTCGTCAAAACGGGCTTGGGTATCGAGATCCAGGGCGCGCTCCACGACCTCGATGATTCGGCGCGGGGTAGAGGGAGCATGCACGGACAAGGGAGTAAAGGCGCCGGATGCAGTGGCGTCGAGGAGGCCTCTGAGATCGGTACCAGGAAAGGCTGGCTTTCCGCCCACAAGCTCGTACAACAAGGCGCCCAAGGCGAAGATGTCGGCCTGTCGGGTGAAGGTGGCGGAGTCGGTGATCTGCTCTGGGGCCAGGTAGCCGGAGACCGTGGGTGTGCCACCCCAAGCCTCTTGGCTTGTCCTTCCAAACTTGGCGATGCCGAAGTCGGCAACCTTGGCGATGACCGTGTCGCCTTGCGAGGTAAGCAGCACCTTGGCCGGCTTTATGTCTCGGTGGAGGATGCCGGCGGCGTGAGCAGTCCCCACGGCCCCCAGGATCTGGGAGAACAGGACCAGGGCTTCTTGGAGCTCCATGGCCCCGTCTTCTTGGATGCAGTCGGACAGGGAGAAGCCCCCGACGAACTCTGCAACCAAGCCGACTTCGCCGTTGGACTGGAACACCTTGGTGATAGCGACCACGTTGGGGTGTCTGAGGCGTATCTGGACGCGGCCTTCCTGCAGCAAACGCTCCTTCAGACGGGGGGTGGGCGCGCTCAGAAACCTGATTGCATGGTGGGTCCCCAGATGCAGGTGACGCGCCAACCACAGGGTGGCCAAGTCGCTTTTGCCCAGGAGGCTTAGCAGCTCAAAACACTCGACGATGTCGCCAACTTGGCGCAAATCATGGACCTTGCTTCACGGTGACTATAGCGTTTTTAGGCGCGAACACGGGTTCCGCGTTTACCAGCCATTGCGTCTGCGAAGCTCTCTGGAGAGGTGATGAGCACCTCTTGACCGCCTCGCTTCAAAAAATCCAATGCCGCTTCGATTTTTGGTCCCATAGAGCCAGGTGGAAACTGGCCCGCGGCTTGGTAGGTGCGCAGCTCTGCTGCAGTGACGTGCGACAACGCGCGGACTTGGGGGGTGGCGAAGTCCAACATGACCTCGTCTACACCCGTCAGAATGACCAGGATCGGCGCGCGTAGGTGCGCGGCGAGTAGAGCGCTGGCTCGGTCCTTGTCGATCACGGCCTCTACCGTCACACGCTCCCCGTGGATGTCGATCATAGGCACGCCGCCCCCGCCACAGGCTAAGACGACATGTCCTGCCTCCAGCAGGATGCGGGCTGCGTCCAGGTCTAAAATCTCGATGGGCTTGGGAGATGGAACAACCCTGCGCCAGCCACGGCCGGGGTCTTCTTTCACCTGCCAACCAAGGGTCTGAGCCCGTAGCTTGGCCTCGTCTTCTAAGTAGAATCGACCTACGAACTTGGTTGGCGCTTGAAAGTCGGGGTCCTCGGCGCTGACCAAGACGCGTGTGAGAACTGCGCTGACTGCCCTGCCTAGCTTGCTGAAGAGCGCTTGCTGGAGCACCAGGCCGATCTGACCTTGTGTGGCTGCAACGGCGACATCCAGAGGGACGGGGGGCACTTCGTTCGCGCAAAGGTCCGAGCGCAGGAGAATGCGGCCAACTTGTGGGCCGTTGCCGTGGGTGACTACGAGCTCGGTGTCAGCGGGTAGAGCGGACAGAACACGGGCGACCTGGTGGGCACAGGACAACTGCTGGGCCGTGGTTCCAGTCTCCCCGGGTTTGATCAGGGCGTTGCCCCCCAGTGCGACGACGATGCGTTGACCCACTCACTCTCCTGCCCTCGAAGGCTACACCATCGGCGGGGAGGGGTGTTCCGTATGCCCTGACCCGTTAGGGGGCGCACCAATCGAGGAAGCATGGAACAAACGCCGCTGATGATCGTCGATACTTCAGAAAAACTGGAGGAGATGGTCAAGCTTATCGCCGACGAGCCAGTCATAGGGATCGATACCGAGGCGGACTCCATGTACGCCTATCAAGAGAAAGTGTGCTTGGTCCAGTTCTCTGATCGGACCAATGACTACATTGTCGACCCCCTTGCGGGCTTCTCTTTGGAGCCGCTGGCTCCTTTCATGTCCGACCCCAATGTGGTCAAGATCTTCCATGGGGCGGACTACGATGTGGTCTCCATGAAGCGGGACTTTGGGTTTGAGTTCCGCAATATCTTCGACACGATGATCAGCGCGCAGCTGCTGGAGATGCCCAAGGTGGGCTTGGCCGATCTAGTTGGCCATTACTTCGCGGTCCCCATGGATAAGAAGTACCAGACCCACAACTGGGCAGAGCGGCCCTTGTACCCAGAGCACCTGTATTATGCCCGGGGAGACACCCACTTCCTGCTGGCAATCCGCGAGATGTTTGTTCGGAAGCTGAAGAAGATGGGCCGCATGCACATCGCAGAAGAGGAGTTCGAGCTCCTCGAAGAGCGCACATGCAACCCAGCCATTCCTCCTGAACTGCGCTTCATGAAAACCAAGGGCATCAATCGGCTGGATCCGCTGGCACAGCGGGTCTTCCGCTCCCTCTACCTGCTCCGGGACCGCCACGCCTCGCGCATGAATCGTCCCCCCTACAAGGTCATGCCCGATCAAGTGCTCATGAAGTTGGCCGAAGCGCGCCCAAGTGATCTGGACGAACTGTCGCGGCACGTTCGGGCCAAGAGCTCGATGGTGCGTCGTTACGGCGAGGAGATGGTCCAGGCCATCGCGGAAGGCCTGGCCACGTCCGATGAGCTGCCCGACGTTCCGAAGAAGGTTCGTTCCGGCACTTCGGCCCGATACGGCAGCCGCGAAGTAGAGCGTCTGTTTAATGTTCTGAAAGAGTGGCGAAAAAGCGTGCTGAAGCGGGACGCTGTTCCGATGGTGCTGATCGCCAGCAATACACAGCTAAGGGCCATCGCGGGCTTTAGGCCGACCAGCATTGAGGAACTTTCCGGTCTGGAGGAGGTTCGAAACTGGCAGGTGGAGCTCTACGGCCAGGAACTGCTGGACATGGTCCTCGCCTTCGAGGAAAAGCTTCCGTCCAGGTCGCAACGCTCGTCCAGCTCGGCCGACGCCAAAAAGGGTCGCCGACGTCGTAAGCGCCGTGACGATTCGGTCCCGAACTCGGATTCCGCGCCACAGGAGCAAGAGTGAAGCAGGTGCGAACAGATGAGGCCCCGGCCGCCATTGGCCCCTACAGCCAGGCCATCGTGCACGGCGGACTCGTCTATTGCTCCGGACAGATCGCGCTGGACCCCAGCAGCGGCACCTTAGTCCAGGGGGATGTGCAGACCGAGACTCGCTTGGTTCTCAAGAACCTTTCTGCAGTGCTTAACAAAGCCGGCAGCGGGCTGAATCGGGTCATCAAGGTCACGGTGTTTCTCAAGGACCTTGGTGACTTTACTGCGGTCAACCAGGTCTACGCAGAAGCCTTTGGCGAGCACCGGCCCGCACGGGCTTGTGTCGAGGTTGCTCGGCTCCCCCGGGACGTGCGTGTAGAGATTGATTGTGTTGCTGCAGTGACCTGAGGGTCAAACCCTATCCGGGAGGTCTTGCGCAGGAACCCCTGCTTGCGCTATACCGTCCCGTCCAAGCGTCTCCAACCTGGCGCCACCCGAGGTATTTCATGCGTGCCCTTTCCACCCTGATTGGTGCTTGCCTTCTGGCCGGCTCAGCGCTGGTGTCCACCCCTGCTCTCGCGGGTGGTGTGGGCCTGATTGGCGGTGGCGGTATGGGAAGTACACCCATTTACGCCTACTCAGACAATCAAACCAATCCCTACATCATCAACCAGCTGCGGCCCCGAACAGGGCTTGGTGCACAGTTGGTTCTCGGCGATCGGGATGATCGCTTTGTCGGGGTGGGGCGCTTCTACTGGCAGGCGCAGCTCCCTCAGACGGCAGACGGCGTCGAGGACGCTGCGAGGGAGCTTGGTGCAGATGGGCCAATTCAGTACGCGATCAACACCGAGACCGTGAATTCGGGAATTGGTACCGCCGGTATCCAGTGGGGCATCTGGGGGGACCGAACGGGCGGCCTGGCCATCAACGCCTTGACCTGTATCGGTGCCGGAATCATGACTGCCGATGCGCGTGAGTTCCTCGTCTTGGAGATGGGTCCCGGCGTGCAGTATTCGCTGAACAAGCGCATTCAGGTGAACGCAGAGGTTCTGTACCAGGCCCGTTACCGCAAGGGCTTTGCCCACGCAGTGACCGGAACCGTCGGCGCTCGTTACCTGTTTGACTGAGAGCTTCGGCTTTGTTGCCGGAATGATTCGGGACCGCGCTCGCTGCCTGACCTAAATGGGGTTGGACAGGAGGCGGCGTGCGCGATTCCCAATACCAAACACTGCCCGTTCCCGGTCAGGGCGTGGCCCATCACTATGGGTCGGGGGTCAACATTCTCTCGCAGCCTTGGGCGATGAGTCTGTTGACTGAGCTGTGTAGGCCAGAGACCACTCAGCCGCGCTTTAATCAGCTGCTCACGATGCTCTTCGACTGGATGCTGCCGGAGATTGTCGGGCGGGAGCTGTCCAAGCGAAGTGTCCGGCGCAGCACGCGCATGCCTCAGGGGGTTTACGAAGGAGAGATCGTTGATCCCTCCCAAGGCGTTGTGGTGGCCGCTATGGCCCGCGGAGGTATCCCTCCGGCACAAAGGTTCTATGACGGGCTAAACCAGCTTCTGGACCCCACTGGGGTGCGTCAGGACCATCTGTTCATGGCTCGGAAGACCGACAGTTCGGGCCATGTGGTGGGTGTAGACGTGTCCGGCTCCAAGCTGGGTGGTGGGGTGCAAGACGCCACGCTGCTCATTCCGGACCCCATGGGCGCCACTGGGGGTTCCATTGTGGAGACCCTGCGAATCTATCGGGACCAGGTCCAGGGCACCCCACGCCGTTTGGTGTGCGCCCACTTGATCGTTACCCCTGAGTACCTAAAGCGTGTGTTGGGGGAGTTCCCCGATGCGCGCATCTACGCGGTTCGTCTGGACCGCGGTTTGTCCTCTCCCCAAGCTCTGGCGGCCGCGCCAGGAAAGCATTGGGACGAAGAGAAGGGCTTGGACGACCACGACTACATCGTGCCCGGCGCCGGCGGCCTGGGTGAACTGATGAACAACGCCTGGGTGTGAGCATGCAGCAAGAGCGACTCAAAGTCCTGTTGGACGAAGAAATATTAGCCCAGCGCGTCAAGGCCATGGGGCTAGAAATACGCCAAGTTTACGGCGATGTGCCCATCACGGTTATTGCCGTTCTCAAGGGCAGCTTCATGTTCATGGCGGACTTGGTGCGCGCCATTGGGGGCGACGTAAAAGTCGAGTTCCTTGGCGTGAGTAGCTACCACGGTGGCACACGGTCCACCGGCGCGGTGAAGATCACCCAGGATCTGCGGCACCCCATCGAGGGTCAGCACTGCTTGGTGGTCGAGGACATCGTCGATACCGGTCTGACGATGGACTACTTGCGGCGTTTGCTCGAAGTACGCGGGCCAAAGAGCCTGCGGGTGGCGACCCTGCTCGACAAGCCCAAAAACCGGGAGATCGAAGTGGCCGTTGAGTTTGTGGGCTTCTCGATCCCCGACGAGTTTGTCGTGGGCTACGGGCTAGACTTGGGCGAGCTCTACCGGAACCTGCCCTATCTCGCGGTTTACACGCCCTAAGGGGCCTGGTGAGCTCAGCTTCCGCTGTCTGACGCTGTGTCTCCAGTGTCCGTTGGGCTCTCGCCCAAGGTAAGCATCAAGGCGCTCTCGCTCACCCCGTGCAGGTTGAAGAGCTGCAGGTTGTATTGACCTGCAGTCAGATCAGGGGCGACGAAGCTGAGAGTTTCCACGCAGCTTAGGCAGTCCAAGTAGCAGGCATCGCAGTCTTCACCACAGGTCACACAGCCCTGTGTCGTCTTGCACGAGTCACAAGCCTCGCAGTCGGCTCGGGTCACATCGGTGACTTGAGCGGAGGACCCACCGATCCACAGCGCGCTGTCGGCGGCGGAACTCATGGGCTTACCGGTCAGAACAACCGTTTCACCTGGCAGGACCTCTGTGGGAGTCAGCTCGCTGAGCGTGACCTGACAGGAGTAGAACACCTCGTCTGTGTCATCGCATGCCGTCAGGGTCCCAAAAAGGGCGAGGGTCAGGGTCCACATCAGAAGATCTCCACGGTGTCGCCGGCGCCGGTCTGTCCGACCTCGCCCACCACGTTGTCGGGCACGGTACCCGGAATGAAGGGCATCGGGCGACCGCCGCGCGCCACGTTGCCGTTGCTCTCGTCGATGGAGACGGTGACGGCACCTGGGATGCGATCGAAGGGTCTGTCCATCTTCTTGGTCCAGGCCTTCTCCATGAAGGCCATCCACATAGGGAGTGACACCCGACCACCCGTCGAGGACATGCCCATGCTGCGCGGGGTGTCGTAGCCCGCCCAGGTGGTGGTCACGATGCCGGCGGAGAAGCCGGTGAACCAGCCGTCCTTAAAGTCGTTGGTTGTGCCTGTCTTGCCGGCCACGTGCAGACCCAAGCGGTTGGTCGCGGCGCCGGTGCCTGCAGTGGCGACCTGGCGCAGCAGCCAGGTGACGATGCCAGCGACCGTGGGGTCCAAGACCTGGGGATGTACGATCTGATTGTGGGACTCCAGTACGATGCCGTCCCGGTCTTCGACCCGCTCGATGAAGTAGGGGTCCACCTTCTTTCCGTAGGTGGCGAAAACCGAGTAGGCGCGCGCCATCTCGATCATTGTGATGCTGCCGCTTCCCAAGCCCATGGAGAGGTCAAGCTCCATGTGGCTTTCGATGCCCAAGTTGCGCGCCATGTCGTAGACCGGCTGCAGACCGACGACATCCAGGACCCGCACGGTCACCACGTTGCGGGACAGGGCCAGGCCCTTGCGAAGGCTGATCTCGCCAAGGTAGTCGCTACCGTAGTTACCTGGCTTCCACATCTCCCCCCTGGTGTGGTCGTAGTAGGTCAGGGGCGCGTCGAGCACCATCGAGCCGACGGTGAACTTTCTCTCGTTCAGTGCCGCTGCATAGACGATGGGTTTGAAGGTGGAGCCTACTTGTCGCTTGGCCTGGATGGCCCTGTTGAACTCGGAGTCCTCGATGTCCACGCCGCCGACCATGGCGATGACCGCCCCGGTCTTTAGGTCGTAGGAGAGCAAGGCCCCTTGCAGTTCGGGGGACTGATAGAGCGATGCTGCGGCGCGATTTTTGGCGGCTGGGTATCCAGCCAAGTTTTCCTGTTCCCCGGCGTTTAGGCTGGCCACGGTGACTTGGATCACGTCGCCGACCTTGAGCGTGTCGGTCATGTCCGAGCTGGCTCGGTAGCGCCAGGAGCGCTCGGTGTTGGGCTCAAAACCCCACTTGGTCCACGACAAGGGAATGATCGCTTCGTGCGAGCCGATGCCCACAATGGCGTGCTTGGGTTCGACGCTGATGACCACCGCATCAAAGCGCTCGTCAACACGAAGGCTCGACTTGGCCGGAACGGGACCTCTACGAGCGTTGTCGACGAGGAACTGGTCCATCTCGCGCATGGCCTCTTCCTGCTTGGATCGGCGGGCTTGGATCGCTGCCGTGCCAACCAAGTTCTCGAGGGGGCCGCGCCAACCAAAGAGGGAATCTTGCTCGGTGATGTGGTCGGTGACTGCGGTTTGAGCGACTTGTTGCAGCTCTAAATCACAGGTGGTGTGTACCACCAGGCCCTCGTTGTAGACCCGGTCAAAGCCGTACTCTTTGACCAAGTGACGACGCACATGCTCGGTGTAGTAGGGAGCCAACAGGCGGATAGGATTCTCCCCCTTGACCACCGTGATCTCCTCCTTTAGGGCCGCGTCGTGATCCTCTTGGCCGATAAAGCCCTTGTCGAGCATCTGACCCAACACATAGGTCTGGCGCGCCTTGGCCTTCTCCCAGTGCCGGTGGGGGCTGTAGTCACTGGGTCTTTGGGGGAGGCCGGCCAAGATGGCTGCCTCGGCCAAGGTCAGGTCTTGCACATGCTTGTCGAAGTAGATGCGGGCGGCTGCTTCGACGCCGTAGGCCCCTGAGCCCAGGTAGATCTCGTTCAAGTACAAGTACAGAATGCGATCCTTGCTGAAACTCTCCTCGACCCGGGTGGCAAGAATCATCTCCTTGATCTTTCGGGAGATCTTCTTGTCCTTGGTCAGCAAAAAGTTCCGCGCCACCTGTTGGGTGATGGTGCTGGCACCTTGGGCCATCCCACCGGCCTGCAGATTGCGAAGCATCGCCCGGGCGATGCCCATCAAGTCCACGCCCTTGTGGTTCTCGAAGTTGGCGTCCTCCGCTGCAATAAAGGCCTGCTGCACGTGCTTGGGGATGTCCTCCATTTGCACGACGTAGCGGCGCTGCTCGTAGATCTCGCCCAGAAGCTCACCGTTGCGGTCGTAGACCACCGTTACTGTGGGAGGGCGGTAGGTCTCCAGGGTCTCCAAGGTGGGTAGATCTTGTCCGTAGTACCAAAACGCGCCAGCGAGTGCGGCCGCGCCGCCGATGCTGCACAGCAGGGTCGAGGCCAGTCCAAAGCGGGCAGTGCGTGCAAGCCAGCCGCGCTTCTTCTTGGCAGCGGGGGGCTTTTTGGTCTTGGCCCGGGAGGCCTTGGACAGGGGTGTTGCTGCTTTTGGTTCTGGAGCAGTGGATGGCCCTCGCAGCTGGGTGGGAACGACATCGGGTTCGGTGCGGGGGGGGGGCGCATGCCCGGACACGTCGGTAGGGCTTGCGCTGGGGGTCGGTCGTATGGGCAGTCGTTCCACGGGTGGAGCAGGGGGCATGGAGGCGGGAGTGTCCCCTTGGATTCGGGCACCTTTGGCGCGCAAGCGCTCTACCAAGCCTTTGGGGTAGCTGATCGCCAGGGCCCGACCGCAGCCGGCGCATTGAACCTCTGATCCAGCTGTTGGATAGGGATCTGTCAGCCGGTGAGCGTGCGAACAGTGGGGACAGGTGATTTTAAGGGCCATCGGTCCCGC
The DNA here is from genome assembly GCA_905480105.1 of uncultured bacterium. Taxonomy (GTDB): domain Bacteria; phylum Myxococcota_A; class UBA796; order UBA796; family CAJQPC01; genus CAJQPC01. The sequence goes on from CAJQPC010000015.1 coordinate 51,542, forward strand.
CATTGGAGGTCTCGCAGCCTGTGCATGCAGGGCCGCGCTGATGGGCAGGACCTAACGATCCGGAGATCTTGGGGCAAGGATGTGCGGGTCGTGGCCGTATAGGAACGCAGAGTGTTGAATCGACGGTCCCGAAGACGGGTCTTAGACCATGCGGCTATGCTGAACAGGCAAGAGGAGATTGAATGCACACGGGTGTTGCACGCGCGGCCTTGGTTGTTGGCGTTGGACTATTGTCGATTGCGGGCTACAACTTAGTCTTTCAGGCTTCTCAGGGCGAAGGCTACAGTGCCGACGAGCTGGTCTCCAGCTTGGGCGATTTTCCTGCGAGCGCCGGTACGGGGGCTCCACACGAGCTCTCCCGTCTCAAGCTGCTCCAGCGCACCATGCATTTTGTGGACGAAAAGTATGTAGACCCTGCGAGTGTGAATCCGGACTTGATGTTCGATTCTGCGCTGGATGCGGTGGAGCGCCGCGTCTCCGAAGTGCTCTTCCAGCGAAGCGACGATGGTCAACTCCTGCACATCAGCGTGGGGGGCTACACCACCACCTTGGAGCTGCCACCTATCGACAGCACCAGTGCGCTCCAAGACCAGCTCTCTCGCGTGGCGGGCGTTTTGGACGAGCACCTCAGCGGACAGGTGGATTCTGCGCAAGTTGAGTACGCTCTGATCAACGGTGTTCTTGGGACTTTGGATCCCCACAGCGTTCTGTTGCCCCCGGCAGACGCTGAGAACATGGACACGGAGAACTCCGGTGAGTTTGGCGGCCTGGGCATCACGATCACCTTGGTCGATGGTCTGCTCACCGTCGAGTACCCCCTAGAGGACACCCCAGCCTGGGACGCAGGTCTGGAGCCCGGCGACCAAATCGTGCGAATCAACGACGAGTCAACGGTCAACATGGACTTGCAGGAAGCGGTCTCACGCTTGCGCGGAAAAGTTGGGTCCCCAGTCACCATCTCCGTGAGCCGCGAGTCCTGGGAGGAGCCCAGGGACATCGTGATAGAGCGCGCCAAGATCAAGCTGAATCCGGTCAAGGGCACCCTCATGGATGGGGACATTGGCTACATCAAGGTCACGAACTTCCATGCTGCGGTCAGCGGTGACATGCAAGACCAGCTGAGCAGCTTCAAGCGCCAGTCCGATGGTGGGGAAATTCAAGGGCTTGTCTTGGATCTTCGCGGAAACCCGGGAGGGTATTTGCACCAAGCCATCGAGGTCGTGGACCTATTTCTGAGCGATGGCCCCATTGTGTCCACAGTCGAACGCCAAGGGTCCAAGGTGGACGAGACCAACGCCCGTGGTGGCAACACCATTGGCTCGGAGTTCCCCATCGTGGTCTTGGTGGATGCCGGGTCAGCCTCCGCTTCGGAGATTGTGGCTGGCGCTCTGAAGAACCGCGGCCGAGCTCTGATTGTCGGCGAGACCACTTTCGGCAAGGGAAGCGTGCAGCACCTTTACCCAAACGAGGTCGACGGCTCGAAGCTTAAGCTCACCGTTGCTCGGTACCTCACCCCAGGGGACAAGAGCATTCAGGCGGTTGGTATCCCACCCGACATCGGGCTGGACCAGACCATTTTCTACGAGATGAAGCAGGACGGCGAGACCCACACCTTGGTGTCTATGTTTGCCCGGGAGCGAGCCCTGCGCGAGGCGGACTTGGACGGGTCACTCGAACAGGGAGGCCAGGACGATGACCACTCGGTTTACAGCGTGCGCTGGTTGCGGGAGCTGAGCAGTGAGACGGAGCGTCCCCGCCGCGACAGTGTGGATACCTCAGATTTTGAGATCCAGTTCGCACGGGATGTGCTCTTGGTCTCTGCTGGCAAGTCCAGTCGAGCGGAGATGCTTGCCGGCGTAGAGAAGATCGTCTCGAAGCACGATCGGGAGCAAGCTGGACACATCCTGGGCGCCTTTAAGGAGCTTGGGGTGGACTGGAGCGACGGTACCCAGCCAACAGCGCCCGCAATCACCGCAGACCTGGACTTGGGGGACGACGGCGTTCTGCGAGCCGGCGAGGACAACACGGAAGTGATTTGGTTGCGCGCCACAAACCAGGGCGACACGCCGGTCTACCAGTCGATGGCGGTGTGCGAGAGCGGCATGCGCGACCTGAACAACCTGGAGTTTTACTTTGGGAAGCTGGAGCCAGGAGAGACCCGGAGTTTCCCGGCCTTTGTGGGCTTAGACGAGGGCTACCGAGACGAGGTCGCTGAGCTGAGCTGCGCTTGGCAGGATGCAGAAGGCATTGCCCTGGCCCAGACCCAGCACACGATACGCAGCCAATCCCAGGCCTTGCCCGAGTTCCAGTGGAGCTACAGCATCGTCGATGGTGGAGAAGGGGAGACCCGAGGCGATCAGGATGGGGTGGTCGAACAGGGGGAGCTCGTCGCCTTGAAGGTGGTGGTCACCAACGTCGGAGAGGGGGAGTCCAAGGGTGCCTTCGTGAAGTTGAAGAACCGCGCTGGAAAGGCTGTGGACCTTCGCACTGGCTCAAGGGAGCTCGGAGCTCTTGGACCGGGAG
>CAJQPC010000016.1 GCA_905480105.1 uncultured bacterium
GCGGCACGGCGGTCGACGTCAACGTCATCGCGCTGGTGGGCGAGCGCGGCCGCGGGGTGGGGGAGTTCATCGAGCGCGACCTCGGGCCGGAGGGGCTGGCGCGGAGCGTCCTGGTCATCGCCACGTCGGACCAGCCGGCGCTCGTTCGCATCAAGGCGGCGCTGACGGCGACGGCGATCGCGGAGTTCTTCCGCGACCAGGGCAACGACGTCCTCCTGATGATGGACTCGGTCACTCGCTTTGCAATGGCGCAGAGGCAGATCGGCTTGGCCGCTGGAGAGCCGCCTACGCGCGGTGGCTACACCCCATCTGTGTTCGCAATGCTGCCGCGCTTGCTGGAGCGTGCCGGCCCCGGAGACCAAGAGGTGGGGGGCAGCATCACCGCGATCTGTACAGTCTTGGTGGAAGGCGATGATGTGCACGATCCCATCGGGGATGCGGTACGCGGCATTGTGGATGGGCACATTGTGTTGTCCCGAAAACTGGCCAATATGGGACACTATCCGGCGGTAGATGTTTTGGGTTCGGTCTCCCGCGTTCAGCCTGCGGTGGTGGACCCGGAGCACTTGGTCTACGCCCAGGGCATGCGGCGTCTGCTCTCCGACTACCAGGACAACGAGGAACTCCGCCGCTTGGGTGCCTACGTCAAGGGCAGTGATGCGGCGGTGGACCAGGCCTTTGAGAAGAAGCCCCACTTGGATCTCTTCTTGAGACAGCAGGTCGGGGAGCTGACCGAGTGCAGCAAGTCCGTTGCCTTCATGCAAGCCCTGGTCGCCTCATAGAGCCACGGGTTAGGGAAGGCGCCGTGAAACCTTTCCCACTGACTTTGCCCCTTTCGCTGGCCGGACTCTTGGCTGGGCTGGGTACTCTGAGTGCCTGCGCGCCGCCCTTCGATGTCGCGCGCAAGGACCTGGGGCCGTTCCGCATCGCGGCCATGGGCGTTCATGACGGTCAGGCCCACGCGGCGGTGTGGTCTGGCGAGGGAATGGGACACGCCCAAGCGCCTGCCTTGGAGTGGTCCATCGACGGGCAAGTCATCGGTCAAGGCAATGGACTGGTGCTTCCAGACGAGGTCCTGGATGGGGCGCTCCTTGAGTTGGTGGCCACCTCCTCGAGTGGGGAGATGGCCCAGGGAATCGTGACGGTGTTTCGTGGCGAGCAGAATCTGCAGGCAGAGCGTGCGGCTGTGGCCATCGGAGAGGACCTGAGCCTCAGCGCGCGGCGGGAACTGCAGAACTTAGGGGCCCAGCATGGGGAAGTGGGACAGGCTGTGCGTGTCAGCTTGCCCGGTGCTCGCGGTACCTTGCGCTGGATGTCGGCCTTGGGTGTGGGCACTGTCTTGGAACTCTCGGAGACCCAGGCGGACGTGCTGGCGGACGAGGTGGTCTTCGAGAACGAAGAGGGTGCCTGGGTGGTCGCCGAGAGGGAAGCGGGGGAGCCGGGCATTTACCATCAGTTGGTCTTGGATCTGGACGCGGGCATGGGCAATCGCTGGATCTGGGTGGATGTTGCTATTGGCGTAGATGAACCCTTGGTCCAGCACTATGGCCGCTTGATTCCCGGCGATTTGACCTTGGATTCGGGGCTGATGCAGAGCACGCTGGAGGTGGTCGATGGCGAGTTGACCCTGGGCTCGCTGTTGGCGGTGGAGGACCTGAGCACCCAAGGCCTACTGGAGTGTGCCCCGGTGGGGCAAGCTTTTCGGCTGGACTGGGTCTCCGAAGGCCGTTGCGGCTTGGATGAACTGGACGGGGCGATCATTGTCCTGGAGGTCCAGTGAGTTGGTTGCTGCTCTGTGGTCTCTCGCTGGCCGCCACTCTTGGCGGGACGGTCAAGGAGCGCGGAACGGGAGACCCCTTGTCCGGCGCGCTGATCACAGTGGGCGAACTCGAGACCCGCAGCAATGCAAAAGGGGCCTTTGAGCTGGAGGTTCCCGATGGGTCGAACCAGGTGATGGTGCTCGCTGGGGAGCATGAGCCGGTCTTTCTGACCGTGAGCGTGCCGACCTCGGGCCTGGAGATTTACATGCTCCGGGCAGAGGTTGTAGGGGAGATCGTCGTCGAGGCCAGGCGTGAGATGCCCCATCCCTCCGCCCAGGTTTTGGACCGAGAGCGCGTGCAAAAGGCGCCAGGAACCTTCGAGGACCCTGTTCGCCTGCTGCAGTCTCTGCCCGGAGTCGCGGTGACCCCCGAGTATGGGCCGGCATCGGGTGTGCTGGCTGTGCGCGGCAGCGCCCCGGAGGAGACCCGGTACTACTTGGACGGGGTGGAGATCCCCTACCTCTTCCACTTCAACAACTACAGTTCGGTGTTTCACAGCCGCCTGTTGGAAGACCTGTCTTTCTACCCTTCCACCTTTGGCGCCACCTACGGAAACGCGACGGGAGCGGTGGTGGAGGCGCGCAGTCGGGAGCCCGACGCCACACGCTTGCACGCGGGCGCGAACATCAACCTCATCATGGCGGGCGGCTACCTGACCACACCGGTAGGCAAGAGCGGCGGCCTGTCGGTCTCGGCCCGGCGTTCCTACCAAGACGGGCGTCAGAACGACCAGTTCTCTGTCTGGCCACGCTTCTACGATTACCTGGCCCGATATGACACGGACCTACGCAGTCCGGACCACCACTTGGCGGTGACCTTTGTTGGCGCGGGGGACACCTACTCCCGCTACGTCTTCGACGCCCAGGAGTTTGACGCCCTGGAGGTTGAGACCTCGCCAAGTCTTCTCTTTGACCGGGATTTTCATACCGCGGCCATCCGTCTGCACAACACGGTTGGTGCGGTCAGCTCTCGAACCTCGGTGGCGGTGGTTTGGGACCGCTGGGCCGGCACATTGCCCACAGATCAGCAGCTCCGAGTCAACCGCTATGCTTGGCTTCGCAACGACAGTATTTGGACCCAGTCCGATGCCATGGATCTGGCCTTTGGTGTGGAGATCAAGCCCGAGATGGTCCGGCGTCAAGCCACCGCCACACGCGCCTGGCCTGAGCTCCGCGACGAGGCCCCCCTGCTCTCTCGCGGGGAGAGTGTGGACGAAACCCTGAGCCGGGTGCTCTGGGGAGGCTACGTCGAGCCGCGCCTGCGAATGGGGGCTGTGCGTGTACAGCCTGGACTCCGGGTCCAGGGTGACGCCGAGGGCCGCCTGGGTGTGGATCCGCGCCTGTCGTTGTGGTGGACACCCAAGACGGATGTGCGCCTGTGGGGTGCAATAGGGCGCTACAGTCAGCTGCCGTCGCTGGACGTTTTGTCTCCGAGCAGTGGCGATGCTTCGCTGGGGGTCTCTCAGAGCGACCAGGCCTCGCTGGGGGTGGATGTCGCTCTGGCGGGTCGGTGGGAGCTGGGCCTGAGCGCATGGGGCAAGCGCTTTGACGGAGTGATTCTTCAGTCTCCGGGCGAAGTACCCCGTGCGGTGGACGGCTCCGCGATGGGTTTGGAGTTCTCCAGTCGCTACCGCATGCGCGAGCACTTCTTCGCCTGGACCAGCCTGACCCTTGGCCAGTCGGAGCGCGATGGGGCCGCTTTTGACTACGATCAGCCTTGGAGCGTGGACTTTTTGGCCAGCTGGGACTTTCGGCCTACTTGGAATGTGGGGGTGCGCTATCGCCTCTCCGCCGGCCTGCCCTACACTCCGGCGGTGGGCGGGCGCTACGACGGCGATAAGGACCTGTACACACCGATCCTGGGGGAGACGAACAGCGCGCGCTTGGTGAACTACCAGAAGGTGGACCTGCACGTTGAGAAGAGCTGGACCATGCGCAACTGGACTCTGGTTGCATACGGCGAAGGCTGGCTTGTCCCACCACGAAACAATGGGATGTACGTGGTCTATTCCTACGATTTCTCCAAGAATGCCACCGTGTCTGGTCCGGTGTTTTTGCCCTTGGTTGGTTTGCGGGCTGAGTTTTAGGCGCCCATGGCTGTCCCCACGCCAGAGCTGACCGCGGACGTGTCTCACTTGCAAGGCCACCTGGGTGGTATCGCGACCCGCGCCCGGACTTTGTCTTGGAATGATGAGCGGCCTTGGCGCCCGGACACCCACGTTTGGGGGGAGAGCGGTACCCCGACGGTGGATCTACATGACCTCTCCGTCCGGATCGCGGTCGAGTGTGTTCACGCCACCGTGGACGAAGGGGGCAGTCTGCAGTCGGGGGCCGTGGTGTTCGTGACGGGGCGCGGCAGGCACAGCATTGGTGGCAAGTCCCCCCTAAAAGAAGCGGTCACCCAGAGCTTGTTGGACGCAGCCCAAGAGCACGGTTGGCGACTCCGGACCGGTGCTCCCGGGCGCTTGGTTCTGATCATGGATGAGTCGGCTGCAAATGCTCAGGCGAGGGGGAGGCTTGGACCGATGGCTTGGGCTGCGATCCTGCTCTTTGGGTTCTCGCTGCTCTACGTGTTGGTCTCGTCGATATTGGGCTGAGCGGGCAGGGGGTCGGGGTCTTTGGGTAGATGTCGCAGGCCCATCCAACCCAGTGCCGCGACGTGCGCTGCGACCTCGTCCAATGGATAGTTGCTGCTCTGGTCCAGCCACCATTGGCCGATGCTGGTGACCATGCCAATCAGGGCGTGGGCGTAGATTGGCGCGACCCGCGGGTCCATGCCGGCCTTCTCAAACTCGGCCTCAAAGATCACGCCGATGCGCTCACCCAGGTCGGAGACGACGGAGTTCATCCCGGGCCCAACCGTGGAAGGAGCGTCCCGGGTCAGCACCACAAAGCCGTCGGGGTGGTCCTTGACGTAGTTGAGAAAGGCGAGAGCCGCGCCTTGGAAGCGTTCCCGCGGGGTACCGATGGCGATGGCTTTGGCCACGCGCTGGACGACGCACTCCATTTCCCTGTCTACAATAACAGCGTGCAAACCAACTTTTCCCCCGAAGTGTTGGTACACGATGGGCTTGGATACGCCAGCGGCGCGGGCGAGCTCTTCTACCGAGGTGCCCTCGTAGCCATTGCGGGCAAATACGCTGCGTCCCACGTCGATCAGCTGGGCTCGGCGCTGGCTTGCGGACAGGCGTTTGCTCATCTCTCTCTCCGATGCGGGGTAGACTATCTGAGCACGGTGACTTGGTAGGCACCGCGGATGCTGCCGTCTTGGTCGGCGATGGGGTGCTCGACCACGGCAATGCGCCCATCTTTGGTGGCGGCTTGTCGAAAGAATACGGGGGACTCTGTGGCGCAGAAGGCACTCAGGCGCTGCTCGCCTGTCGCGCTCTTGGCTTCTATATCGAAGATCAGAGCGCCGTACAGGTCACGTCGGGTGTCGCTGCTGCGTGGCCCAGCGCCGACCACCATGAATCGACCGTCTGGTGAGGGAGTCATACCCTCTAAGATCTGCTCTCCGCTCCAGGTCCAGTTCAGCTCGCCCTGCATGTCGTAGGACCAGATGGCGTTGGCCCTGGGGTGTGCAGATGGCGGGCGCAGCTCGGGCGCAGCGGCGCCCCAAGGGATGGACGTCTCCGAGCTCAAGACAAGGGCTTGATCCTGGTAGAACATCCCGGTGGAGATGGTGGATGCGATGGGCACTTCGCCGCTCAACACGGGGGTCCCCAGCTCGACGGTCGTGGACTTGTCTGTGGAGAGATCCAGCAGAACAACCCGGCCATCGGATGGACCCAGCAGCACGCGGTCTCCCTGAATGTCCAAGGCCTCCCACAGAAAGACCTTGCTGAAGTGAGGCAGCAAGGGCTCGAGGGTGTGGGACGCGGTGGGAAGAAGATCCGGAAGACTGAGTACCTGGACGCCACCAACCGGCATGTTCTCTGGGGCCGGCAGATCCGAGGAGGAGGTCACCACCAGCAGCAGTTGTTCACCGTCGTTGCGCGGGTGACGAACGATGGCCTCCACCGGCTGCTCGGGGAAGGTATGGAGGACCTTGCCTTGGGGAGAGATGTGCAGGACCTGGGATTGGTTTCTGCGTCCTGTTTCCGTGGTCCATCCGTGGGCTGCCGCGACAATAAGGCTGTCATCTTCGAGCACGCTCAGGCCGTAGGCTGCGGGTAGGTCGTAGAGACCGTATCGGTCGTCCGTCGGAGGCATGGGTGTGCTCTGCACCCGGTCGGCCAAGCGGAGGGTCCAGCGGCTCTTCAATGAGCTGGGATCCAGGGCATGCACCAACGCATCTGGGGACTGCTCGGCGGCGTACAGGGTCGCTCCATCGGCGGACCATGCCAAAAATTTCACCATGGTCTCGCCCAAAGTGCGCTTGGAGAGCACCTCGCCGCTCCAGGCGTCCAGAACCAGGATCTGGCCCATAAAGCTGCCCACAGCCAGTGTCTTTCCGTCTGGGGAAAAGGCCAGAGCAGTATCGGGCGGGGGGGCGCCCGAGGCGGCCAAGCGGCTTGCGTCGCCCAGATCTTCGGAGAACAGGGCCAGACATTCCGCTCGAAGTGGGGCGGTTCCGGACCAGTCATCCAGTGTCAGGGCTTGGCCAGAGGTCCACGGCATGGGCAGGATGTGGCCCGAACCCGCGGGCTGACTGCCAGTCACAGGCTGCTCTAAGAAAAGCGCATCACGTAGGAAGCGGGGGGCCAGTTCAGGAACTTGGGGAGCGTCGGAGACGCTGGTGCAGGCGGATAGGAGCAGGGTCAGGATCATGGGCTGAGCTGTATCGTATTGCGTCCGGTTAGGGCCACAGGGTGTTCCTCTTCCTGTCCTGTGTGCACCCCGTTCCACCACCTCCACCACCGGCGGTGTTGGTGCCCTCGTCTATGCCCAGTCTCGCCTTTAGAGTGAGGAGCAAAGACGAAGTGCATACATGGGTTTGGCTGGATCAAGATGCGACGGTGGTCCTGCCTGTGGTGTGGGAAGATCGAAGTCCAGTGTGCTGGATTCCAGAGGGACAGGGCTCGGGCTGGACACGGCTTGGGGACTGTGCGGCCCCTGTCTCGGCGGATGGTGCTTGGGGGTTGGTGGGTCAGTTGGACGCCGTGGCGCTGGGCATGGCTGCGCGCAATGCAAGCGCCCGTACCGGTCCGGTCAACAGTGCGTGGCGCGCCCCTTGTGGCACGTTGCTTCATGAGCAAAAGGTCTCTCGAATGCGCTGCGGAACTCAGATCTGGGATCTCCCATCCGGCTCAGCCCAGGCGGTCTTTGACGAGCCAGGACGGGGGCTATGGTTGATTCTGGATGCTGGGCCGCGCCTCTGCGTGGTCTCGCTGGGAGAGCAAGCTGAAGTTCAGGTCTGTGCCCCCGATCCGGCTTCTGCGGGTTAGCAGGGCCCACCACTTTAGGAGGTTGCCATGGTGCTGCTACTGAGCCTGCTGGCTTGCAAGAAAGAAGTCCCGCCCGAGATCGCTGCTGAGCCCGTTGAGATGTCTACGGCCGTCACGGTCGAGGTACTGACTCCCGATGTGACACGCGTCTCCGGCGTCTGCAAGGACACGGGCGAGAAGGCCGAGGCCGTCAAGGGCGCTGGCAAGGAAGTTGTGCTGCCGAACCTGTCCGGCAAGAACTGCATGCTGACCTTCCAGCCTGACCGCGGGACCTTCTCTCCGGTTGCTGGCGGCGAGACCTGGATCTGCTCTGCTCAAGAGGGCAAGGACGTGAGCTGCAAGCCGCGCTGAGGGTTCTCCAGTTCAGAACCTGCGCGGGTCCAGGGCGGTACACATGGCGTGCTGTCCGTCTTGGACCATCGCGGCCAGGGCTTGGCCAGCCAAAAAGGCAAAACCAAAGCCGTGACCCGTAAAGCCCACCCCGCACAGGGCTCCGGGTTGACCCGGTAGTGGACCGACCAGCGGCAGGCCGTCTCTGGAAAATCCCATGGTGCCGGACCAGCGGTGTGTGACACGCAGCTGCTCCTTCCAAGGGAATCGGCGTAGAAAGTCGCTCATACGCTCTTGGATTCCAGGGTGCAGGCTTTCCTCGTGGCCCACCTCGGTCGACGGGTCCAAGTTGCGCCAGCCGCCCAGGACCACCCTTCCTTCTGGGGTTTGGCGCCAGTAGTCGTAGCCGTGGTTGGCGTAGATTGGGGCGTTGAAGAGCGTTGGGAGCGGCGCTGTGGCGAGCATCTGTCCGCGCACAGGGTCAACCTTGTCGACCAGCCAGTCGGAGAGCTCGCCGGCGCGTGCGTTGGTGGCCAGGATGGCCAAGCTGGCGTGGACGCTGTGTCCGGCCTGGGTGTGTACCTGCACGTGTCCAGGCTGCTGGGCATCTAAGGTGCTGACCCGGGTGTTCTCAAAGACCGTACAGCCGGCCTGTCGGGCAGCGTTCACGATCCCCCGAGTGAATCGGGCCGGTTGGACCTCGCCATCGCCAGGAAGGAAGACCCCCAGCTGGTGGCCGGTCTGTGCCAGGGCGGGGGGAAGCCGCTCTTTGGGAATCAGGCGCGCCTCGAAGCCATCCTCGTTGAGTAAAGCGCACGCAGCGGTCAACTCAGTCTCTTCTTCCGCCGACGAGGCCAGCTGTAGGCTGCCGCGCTTCTGATACGCACAGTCCAAGCTGTGGGTCTGGATGGCCTGGGCCATGGCCTGGTGGTTCTCCAAGCTCAGCGCATGGACTGTACGGGCCCGTTCCCTGCCCATCACTTCCACGGCGCGGTCGTAGCGCTCGGCAGTCCCTTGCAGGATGAAACCTGCGTTTCGGCCTGTCGCAGAGGAGGCGATGTGCCCACCCTCCAGCAGGGCCACACTCAGTCCCTGTTGGGCCAAGTGCAGCGCAGCGGAGCTCCCGCATAGGCCAGCGCCGATGACCACCACATCTACGTGTAGGTCTCTGCTCAGGGCGGGGGAGGGGCGATGCGGAATGTCGAGCCAGTAGGGACGCATGTGCCAAGGGTACGCGATCCCAGGGCAGGCGATCCCACTACTCGGTTTAGTCGACGGGACTCAGTTCAGGTGCAGCGCTGTCCCGAAGCTCAGTCAGCGCCACAGCGCCTATGCCGTGGCCTTCGGCCAGGTCTAAGATGTGGCTGTAGGGACGCTCGGCCAGCAGGGTGTCGATGGCGCGCTCTTGGATGTCCAGCTCCTCGATCTCCCAGTCCTCCACGCTGTTGGTCCACTCCACCACCTGCTCAGCTTGGCAGTCAGTGAAGGCCACGCCCTCGACTACCCAGCCCTCCTGGGGGGCATCGATCCAGCGCTCCAGCTCCCAGATAGTGCCTGGGCCTACGCGATCGATAGACTCCAGCTCCTCTAAGCTGTCGATGGGGTTGTCATCGGCGGTCATGGGCTGCCAATCGGCACCATCGCGGTGGGCGATGATCTGGCGAGCGGCGCGGCTGTCTAAGCCAACCTTGGAGTCCAGAACTTCGAAGGAAGTCTGTGGATCATTAAGGAATGTGAGCAGCTCGGTCGGCACGGTGAGTGCGGAGTTGGTGCTTTGGATTTGGGCGTCGTCAATGGCGCAGGCCGATAGGGCCAGGAAAATAATCATGATGTGGCGCTCCGAAGGAATCAGGAGTGCCGTGGATTAATTTTGGTGACGTCGGGAGGGGCTCTTTCCGAGCCGCCACGGACCTCGTCCGGCGTCACGACGGGTAGTACCCGTTGGGGCCGGCCTAATAATCTATGAGGGGAGCATGTCAAGGTTCGGGGGGCTCTCTGGGGACGTTTCCTTTCTCTTTTAGAGGATGGAGATCGGGGGGACATTTTTTGGTTCCTGGCGGTCTTGGACTTGAGCTATACACTGAACACTTGTTCATACGGTGGATTGGCACATGCGGCATCGCAACTCTTTTGCTCTTCCGGGATTTCCCCGGAGAGCTCCTCAATCTCTGTTCTGTGCGCCACAGGGCGAGCAGGTACCCAAAGCCCAGGGAGGGTCTCGGGTTCTGGTAGTGCAACTCTCCAGCTTTCGTTTGGAGCGCTGCGGTTGGCGCTGGGACGAACCGGTGGTTTTGCTGGCCGAAGAGCGCTCGGCTCTGCGCATCCAGGCTGCCACCTTGGCGGCCCGCCGTTTAGGCATGATGCGTGGCATGAGCATCTCGGAGGCGCGGGCCTTGGTGCCCGACATCCGAGTCGAGTTGCTCGCAGACTTGGAGGAGGAGAAGGAGGACCTGCAGGCACTGGCCCACCTGCTCCAGTGCCTGGGGCCGGAGGCCCACCCATTAGGGGACCAAGCTATCGCTGTACAGGTCGATGGGAGTGCACCTCGCCTTGGGGGAGAGCCGGGGGTGCTGCACAAGGCGCGTGGGCTTCTCCATGACCTGGGACACCACGCCCGCTTGATTGTGGCGGACACCCGACAGGTGGCCTTGGCCCTGGCACGCTGCCTTGATCGAGATCACATCGTACCCCCTGGGGAGAGCGCGGAGGCGCTGGCGCAGCTTCCCATCAGCGCCTTGGCCCCCAGCACCGACCTGAAGCAGGTCCTGGCCACAGTGGGGGTGCACAGCTTTGGTGATCTGGCTGCCCTGCCAGCAGCGTCTGTGGCGACCCGTTTTGGTTTGGAGGGCGTGCAGTTTTGGCGCACGGCTCAGGGTCGGGCGGTGGATGCGCGCCCGCCTCCGGCGCTCACCCATTCGAGCATTTTGGTGTTTAAGCGTCAGCTCCCGGACCCCATCGACCAGGTGCAAGGGGTGCTCTTTGCGCTGAACGAGCTCACCACCCGCCTGCAAGCAGCGCTGAGTGCCTTGGACCAGGCTGCGGTACGCATGCAGATCCGTCTGGGACTGGAGCAGGGAGAAGATCATCTCTTGCCTCTACGAATGGGGCAGCCTCGGCGGGCGGCCCGGGACCTGATGCTCTTGATTCGTCGGCGCACGGAGGGACTCACCTTGAGAAGCTCAGTGACCGACGTGGCGCTGGAGGTGCTGGAGTCATGTCCCTTTGTGGGGGTGCAGCAAGGGCTACTGGACGTCCAGGGTGCTCAGGAGCCCATCGCGGAGATCTTGGCGCGCTTGAGCGACACCCTTGGAGACGACGCGGTCTTCTCTCCGCGGCTGGTCGACAGCCACCGGCCCGAGCATGGCTGGTCTGCGGAGGCGTGGAGACCTAGTAGGCGGAAGAAGGAGCCTCTGGTTGTGAACAGCGTGCAGGTGCTGCGCTCGGACCGACCCACTCTACTGCTTCGAGATCCGCTTCCAATCCGCTGCGAGATCTCCAAGCATGGAGCCTTGTTGCGGGTGCAGATTCAGGCTCACTGGTGCCAGGTACGCTTGCAGGCTCCGCCGGAGGAACTCCAAGGTGGGTGGTGGACCGCGGTGCCCTTTGAGCGTGACTACCGCCGGGTGCTGCTGGCGGACGGTCGGCAGGCCTGGGTCTTCGCTGAGCAAGGGGCCTGGTGGCTGCAGGGATGGTGGGACTAATGACTGAGTTTGCTGAGCTGGCTTGTCAGACGGCCTTCTCCTTTCACGAGGGCGCCTCCATGCCGGAGGAGCTGGTACCTCGGGCCAAGGAGCTCGGCCTGAGCGCCTTGGGTGTGGCCGATCGAGACGGGGTCTACGGCATGGTCCGGGCTTGGAAAAAAGCCAAGGAAACGGAACTGCCGCTGCTGCATGGGGCCATGCTCAGCATCGTAGACCCGCGGGTGGGGCACCTCACTGGGGGGGCAGATGCCAAGGGGCCAGACCGGGGCGGCATACTGGAGCTCATCGTCTACGCCCAAGATCACGCGGGCTGGAGCAGCATGTGCGAGCTGCTCAGCTTGAGTCGTCATGGCCAAGCCAAGGGCAGCGGGCTGCTTCACCTGGAGCAGGTGCTGGAGCACCCTCAGGGTCTGGTGGGCGTGCTGGATGCCCGCTGGCCGATCGAGCAGGCCGCCCAAGTTGCCGATGTGCTCTCGGCCTGCGTGGTGCAGACCCAGCGCCTGCATCAGCCCCAAGACAAGACGTGGGAGCGCAGAGCTGTGGCCTTGTCTACGGCCATTCAGCGACCCATGGTGGCGACCAACCGGGTCCTCTTGCACGCTGCAAGTCGCAAGCCCTTGCAGGACGTGCTCACCTGCATCCGCAACCGTCTCCCCCTGTACCAGGCGGGTCGCCGCTTGTTGCCCAATGACCAGCGCTGCTTGCGCAGTCCCCAAGAGATGGCTCAGCGCTTCGCGGACCATCCTGAGTGGCTGGCCAATACCTTGCCCATCGCGGAGAGGTGCAGCTTTCGCTTGGACCAGCTCCACTACGAGTACCCCCAGGAGGTGGTGCCCGATGGCTGGACCGCCATGGCTTGGCTGCGTCACCTGGTCAGCGAAGGACTGAACTGGCGTTTCCCGGATGGACCCGCAGATCGCATCACAGCTCAGGCCAACTACGAGCTTCAGCTCGTCGAGGAGATGAACTTTCCGGCTTACTTCCTGACGGTATACGACGCGGTGCGCTTTGCTCGAGAGCGAGGGATTCTGTGTCAGGGGCGGGGGAGCGCAGCCAACTCGGTGGTGTGCTTTGCCTTGGGCATCACTGCGGTGGATCCCTCTCGCCAGCGGGTGCTTTTTGAGCGCTTTCTCTCCAAAGAGCGCGGGGAGCCGCCCGATATCGATGTGGACTTTGAGCACGAGCGCCGGGAGGAGGTACTCCAGTACCTCTACGACAAATACGGCCGACACCGCGCGGCCATGGTCAACGAGATCATCAGCTACCGCAGCCGCTCCTCCATTCGGGATGTGGGCAAGGTGCTGGGGCTGTCCTTGGATCAGGTGACCCGCTTGGCCAAGACCCTGGACTGGCGGGACAAGGAGCTGCTGGCCGAGCGCGTCAAAGAAGCGGGCTTGGATTCCTCCGATATGCGGGTCGCGCAGCTCTTTGAGCTGGTGGAGCAGATCCAGGGCTTTCCCAGGCACCTCTCCATCCACACCGGCGGTTTTGTGATCAGCGAGCAGAGCCTACGGGCCCGCTGCCCTATCGAGCCTGCAGCCATGGATAGGCGCACGGTCATCCAGTGGGACAAGGATGACATCGACGCCGTTGGCTTTGTGAAAGTGGACTGTCTGTCCTTGGGCATGCTCACAGCCATCCGAAAGTGCTTCGAGCTGGTCAAGCATCACCACGGACACGCGCTGAGCTTGGCCACGGTTCCCTCCGAGGATCCCTTTGTCTACGACATGATCTGTAGGGCCGACACCATGGGGGTCTTCCAGATCGAGTCTCGGGCCCAGATGTCCATGTTGCCCCGCTTACGGCCACGCTGCTTCTACGACTTGGTGATCGAGGTGAGTATTGTCCGGCCTGGCCCCATCCAGGGCGGGATGGTGCACCCCTACTTGGCACGCCGCACTGGAGCGGAGCCGGTGACCTATGCCCACCCGGATCTGGAGCCCATCCTGGCCCGAACCCTGGGGGTGCCGATCTTCCAGGAACAGGTCATGGAGATGGCCATGGTGGTCGGAGGCTTTTCAGCTGGAGAGGCGGACGAGCTGCGCCGGGCCATGGGGGCTTGGCGCAAGCGCGGTGGGCTGGCGGAGCTGGTGGGACTGCTGCGCTCCAACATGGTGGAGCGTGGGCTGGACCCAGGCTACGCCGAACAGGTCTCCAAGCAGATCATCGGCTTTGGTGACTACGGATTTCCTGAGTCCCACGCGGCTAGCTTTGCCCTGTTGATCTACGTAAGCTGCTATCTAAAAGCCTACTTTCCAGCTGCTTTCTGTGCTTCTCTTCTCAATAGCCAGCCTATGGGTTTCTACTCGGCCCGTAGTCTGTTGACCGGGGCCCGCGACCACGGGGTATCCATCCGCCCGGTGCGCGTGGAGCACAGCAACTGGGACAACACCCTGGAGACTTTGGAGGGGTCAAATCCCATGGTAGGTGGCTGTCAGGGGACGGTTGCCGGTGGGGTGGCCCTGCGTGTGGGGCTGCGGCAGATCTCGGGCCTGGGAGAGCCGGCTGCTCGGGCCATCGAAACAGCACGAGAGGCGGGTCCCTTCCTCACCCTCGCGGACTTTGCCCGGCGTACCAAGCTGGGTAAGCGCACGCTTCTAGCGTTGGCTCAGGCCCAGGCTTTCGAGGGGTTGGGCATCTCCAGGCGGCAGGCTTGTTGGGAGGTCGAGGGCCTGTGGTCCAGCGATACGCCGCTCTTTGCAGGGGTGCCGCTTGGGGATGGGGAGACTGTGTTGCCTGTGGCTCAGCCCTACGAGGAGGTGCAGCAGGACTTCCTGGCCATGGGCTTTTCTCTGGAGCGGCACCCACTGGAGCTGGCACGCACCTGGCTGGACAAGAAGCGGGTCACGCGGATCGTGGACTTGGCTGATTTTGACGCCGGCGACCGGGTGCGCATCGCCGGCATTGTGGTGAACCGACAGCGGCCAGGGACGGCCAAGGGGGTGACCTTTATGACCCTGGAAGACGAGACCGGGATGGCCAACCTGGTGGTGTGGCCCAAGCTCTTTGAAAAGCAGCGTGCCTTAGTACGAGGGCAGACGCTCATCATGGTGCAAGGCCGCCTGCAGCGGGAGTCGGATGCAGCGTCCATCCTGGCTGAGCACTTCGAGACGCTGCCCTTGGGGGCCATCAAGTCCAAGAGCCGGGACTTTCGATAGGGGCAGGCGCTTCAGCCCCTTGAAAGGCCTACTTTTCCTTGCTGGCTGCCTTGTCTACTTGAGCTATGCCAAGGTGCTTTGTCCAGGCCTTCCAGGCTTTATCTTTGCGTGTGGTAGTGAAAACGAGCACCACCATGCTCACCATCAGCAGCACGGCGAGCACCTGTGTCGCGATGGGGGCCCGCATGGGCGGCTGCTTCCCTTCGGGAGTCTGTTTCAGTTCCATGGGGCCACTCTAACTGGTCCGTCGCACCTTGAAATGCTATACTGAACATATGTCCAGTATCGCAACCCTTCAAGAGCTTCGCTCGGCGATTGCCCGCTTGGAGGGGCGGCCCAGCACGGCGCCCAAGCAGCCCGTGTTGTCTTCGGGGTTGCAGGATCTGGATCGGGCTGTGCGTGGCTGGCCCAGCCCAGGAGTGAGCGAGCTTGTGGGCCGTACGGGGAGTGGCCGCTTTTCCCTGATCTTGCCCACCCTGCAGCGCCTGACCCGTCAGGGGCGGCCAGTGGCAATTGTGGACGCTTTTGGTCTGGCCTATCCGCCGGGCTGGCGTTCTCTGAATCTGGAGCATGTATTGGTGGTACAGCCTGGGCCGGAGCGTGCGGCTTGGGCCGCAGAGCAGCTGACAGCCAGTGGCGCGCTGCCGGTGGTGGTGCTCATGGATGGCCCGCGCTTGGGCCGTGGGGGACCGCGCATTCAGCGTTCAGCGGAGCGGGGTGGCTGCTCGGTACTCATCCTCAGCGAGCGCAGTGAGAAGGCGCTGCCGGCGGCCTTGCGTCTGGAACTCCGGGGCAGGGGACCGCGGGGCCTGAAGGTGCAGGTACACCGGGCGCGCGGCATGCCGGCAGGGCGGGAGCTCTGGGTGGGTTTGGGGTGAGCGCCAAACACTCAGGCTTGCCCCTCCAGCCCATGTAGGCACCCCACTCAAGATCCCCGTGTGGGCCTGCACGTGTCCGACTGTTTGGGGCTTAGTGGCGGCATCGCCATGGCAGTGCTCGCGTGCAGTGGGCCCGACATTGGGGAGCTTGAAGCTGCGGGGCGCTTCCACACACCCTGGCCGATGGCGACGTGGATAAACAGCCAATGCCGACTGGCTCTTTCTGTGCCCTACTCGTTGTAAACGTACAACGGTCCAGCAGTGTTGTCGGTCTCGTCCGTCTCATCAATGAACTGATCACTGTCCACATACAGATGCGACCAGCACGGATAGCAGCCGCCGTAGTCCACCAAAAAGTCGGCGTAGGTCGTCTCGCCGGGCTCTAGACTCTCAACCAAGACATAGCCATCGCCCACATCGCCGGCGATGGGCTCTTCCCAGGGATCTACGAACAGGTCGATGTAGAACTCATCTACCGTCTCGGAGCCCGAGTTGTATACGTCGACCACGTAGTAGATGGAGTATTCGTCGGCGACGTAGTCGAAGTAGCTGATGCTCAGGTTGGGCCCCAGAGCGCCGGCGTCGACCTGGCCGTTGAAGGTGTTGTTGCTCTCGTTGCTCTCTTTCACGTCGTCGTTGGAGTCTGCGAGCACGGCCACAGTGTGCTGTCCGGCGCCTGCTGAGAGCACGAAGCTGGCCTGGATGGTCTTGCCGGGGCCGACGTAGGAGAGCAGATCAAAGTCGTCGCCGAGCTGGCCGATAGAAGGGGCGCCAGAGGGGTCCAAGAATACATCGACCCAGAATTCGGAGGCGCCCTTTTGGCCTTTGTTCTCGATGGTCACGGTCACGGTGACCTCGGACGAGGAAGCGACAGCCGACATATTGCTCACGACCAAGTCGGCCTGGGCGGACTTGACCACCGTGACGGGGGCATCTGGGGTGCTCATGCCCTCCCACTCGGCTCGGATGTTGGTGCTGCCTTCTCCGGCGGCCAGGAGCACGCCGCCAGCAGCGATTTGAGCAACGGTGCCGGAGTCGGTGAGCCAGCGCACCTGAGAGGAGGAGTCGGCCCGCTTTCCATCGGAGTAAGCGGCGATGGCAGCAAGCTGAACCTCGTCTCCAAGGGCCAGGTCCAGCTCCTTGGGCTCGATGGTCAAGCCTAGGAGCTCAGCGCTCGTGACCGATGCACTCAGCGGCACCGAGTCGATGCCCTGCCAGGATGCGACGATCTGGGTGTCGCCAACGCTCAGGCCTTCGACCGTGCCCTCGGCGTCCAAGCTGTTGGACACACGCACAGTGTCGCTGGAGCTACTCCAGTCCACGAACTGCGTGATGTCGCCACTGGTGCGGTCCGCGTACAGGCCAGTGGCCCGAAGCTGAGCAGTGCTTCCCACGGGCACGATCAAAGACTCCGGTGCGATCAGGATGCCCAGGAGCTCCTTGTCTGCACCGGTGTCGTTGCTCAAGATGCCGTCCTTGGTACACGCAAGGGACAAGAGAAAGAGCAAAGCGGCCTCCTTAATCGGAGTTTAACAGGCGCAAGCCCGCTCGGCATCGCCCTGTTTGGGGGGGCTCAGCGGAGTGATGGTGTGGTGAAGATGGGGGTCCACGGGAGCTTGCCGGTCTGTGTCTTGCAACTGTACTGTCGGGCCAGCTCAGGGGCGTCGGGGTGGATGTCGGCGCCCACCCGCAAGTGGGGCAGCATGGCCATGCATTGTGGGCCGGATTCAAGCTTGCTGGCATAGGGCTTGAGCTGCTGCCAGAGGCGCCGGGATGTGGCCACGCGCCAGCCATCCTCGCAGTGTGCTTGAGAGGGTAGCTCGGCGCAGGTCATGGGATTGATGGGCCGCCGCTCGGCGTACTGCATCCAATATTCTCGCCAGAGCTGCCGCTCTCCGTCCACCAAATAGGGCCCGTAGCGCGCTGTGAGCTCCGCCATCGGGGCGAGGGCTTGGGTTGCAGAGAGCTGCCCCAGTGGAAAGAGCTCCTGCTGCCAGAGGTGCTGGATGCAGCTCTGTCGGTAGTGACCGGACTGCGCGCACGAGGCCAGGCCGCCTGTGGGATCCCCATCGAAGACCTGTGCCTCGGCGGTCACAAAGAAGCACTCACTGCGCCATCGGCTGTTCACCAAAGTGGCGCAGTCGGTGGGGTCCGTCGCGCCGTGGGACTCCCGAGCCGCGACCGTACAGTCCTCGCTGGTGGGTAGAGGCAACTGGATGCAGAGGGAGAGCGCCAGCTCCAGGCTGGGGGCAGTCAGGGCTTGTCGAAATAGATCCGCCTCGAGCGGCTCTGGCGGGGTGCATGCGAGGAGGAGAGTGAGGAGCACCCAGTCAGGGTAACGCACGCCAGAGACAAGACGGGCGACCTGCACCGAAGTGAAAGCCGCCCGGCGTAGGTCGCTGACCCTCTCAGGCCAGCGCGACCACAATCACTTGCGGTCGTAGTTGCCCACGGTGTTCTTGAAGTAGGTGTAGGGCAGGAAGGGGTTCTCGGAGGAACCGTTTCCGGCGCTTGTGGGGTTGTTGTAGGGGACCCAAGCAAAGTCGGGGTGCTTGTTGTCGTCGTCCCACACGCCTTCGAG
Source organism: uncultured bacterium (assembly GCA_905480105.1). Classification (GTDB taxonomy): domain Bacteria; phylum Myxococcota_A; class UBA796; order UBA796; family CAJQPC01; genus CAJQPC01. Next base: position 17,855 of record CAJQPC010000016.1, read on the forward strand.
CACGCGGCCGTTGGCGTCGGTTGTCAGGGTGTAGCCCCAAGTCTCGGTGAAGGACTCGGGCATGTCGCCGTCCAGGTGGGTCTCGTCCACGCCATCGCTGGTCAGGACCACGTCCGCCACGACATAGAAGGTGCGCTGGAAGGCGTCGACGGTGATGCTGCCCTGAAGGTTGGAGAGGGTGCCGCTACCGATTCCGCGAACCTCGGTGATCTCCTCGATGCTCTGGAAGGGGCCTTCCCACTGGCGGTACTCGATGATGCGGGCGGCCAGGGTGGGGCCGATTCCGTCCAGGGTGTCCAACTCTTCAGCGTTCGCTGTGTTGATGTTCAACTGCTCCGCTGCGCCAGCCAAGGTGGTCTCCTCGACGACAACGCTGGCGTTGTAGGCGGGGAAGTTCCACACCGCGTCGCTTGCGGTGGTGTCAAAGACCAGCGGGATCTTCTGCTCTTTCAAGTAGAAGGTGATCAGCTTGTGGAAGGCCGCTGGGGTCAGGTCGGAGAGGTCGTCCCCTTCCTTGTAGTAGCGCTTGCCGTAGAAGCGACTGTTGGTGCTGTAGTGGGACTCGGTCAGCAAGCCCTTGATGTCGGCCGTGGTGAACTCGACGTTCTGGCCCTTAATGTCCACATCCACAGCTTCACGGGGCTCATCGGTAAGGATGGCGGCCGCGGCCCAACCGTTGCAGTGTCCCCACCAGGTACCGCCCACAGGGTTGTAGCTGTTCAAGATTTCCCAAGCGGAGATGTAGAAGGGATTGTTGCCGGGCATGCCGTCATTGGCCCACATGGAGAGCGCGAACTTGTCCATGGGCGAGAGCTCGTCCAACTCGTAGGACCAGCCATCGACGTGGGTCATCTTGCCGTCTGCCAAGGTGATGCGGCCACCGTCCAAGTCCTGTCGGATACCGTCGTAGAACTCGACGAGGATTGTGACGAGCTCCTTCTGCTTGGCGGAGTACTCCTCGCGCTTGGCGTCTTTGTCGGCCCCGTCTTCCATGTCACGGAGCTCTTTGGAGAAGTTGTCCATGTCGGTCTTGAGGGGGTCGATCTGGTCCTTGATGCGCAGGGAGTAGGTTTCGCGCTCCTCGAATCCGTCCTTGTAACCAAAGACGAGACCGCCCTTGGAGAGAGGCCACCAGGAGCCGGCCCAGGGGCGGAACTCTTCGTAGACGCCCTCGTCCCAGCCACCGGCGATGGTCTCGGCGTCCAGGGTCAGGGCGCTGTCGATGTCGATGCTGGAGGCGAGTGCGGCGCGGTAGTCAAAGTCCTCGGGGGCCTCTGGCAGCATGTAGGGCATGGTGGCGCGCTTGGCCTCGACCTCGCCGTCGGTCATAAGGCGTGCGTCCAGGTTGTCGGAGACGGTACGGGTGGGCCAGGGAGCGCCATTCTCGTAGCGGGTAGCGACCAAGTCACCGGAGACCTCGTCGTCAAAGAGGACGTCGGTGACGCCCTTGTCGACCTTGACGCTGTCGAGCAGGGAGCCGTTCTCCAGCACCGTGCTCTCGTCTTCCCAAGAAGCCGTGAAGGGGGCCAGGTAAGTGGGCGCTGCGGTGAGCTGGGACTGGGACAGAGTGCTGTAGCTCTTGCCCAAGTCGGTGGTGTCGTAGGCGGTCTCGACG
>CAJQPC010000017.1 GCA_905480105.1 uncultured bacterium
ACTTGCCCTTCCGCACCAGCATCGTCCCGGCCTCGACGTCGAAGTCGTCCCCGCGAACATGAGCCACCTGCTCGATCCGCAGTCCGGTCCCCCGCATCAGGACCGCGGCCACCCGAGCCCGCGGCACCGTGATCCGCCCAATCATCGCGTCCACCTCGGCCAGCGTCGGCAGCACGTTCGGCGGCGCGTACACCGCGTTCCGCGGCATCAGCGAGCCCGTGTCCCGCGGCGCCAGCTCCAGACCCGGCACCCCGCGGTCGCTCGCCCACGGCCAGAACTCGCGGAGCACCGGATGCAGCGTCTGGTAGACGGTCCCCTCGGCGTACCTCGCGGCCAGCCACACCGTGACCCGCTCGACTACGTCCCGGTTCAGGTGCCGCCCCGGGATCGGCCCGTCCACCAGCCCCTCGACCACCCGCACCCCCTCGAAGAACCGCTTCACCGACCCCTTGAGGTTCGCCTTGGTCGACGCGGACAGCCGCCTGCGACCGACCTTCCGGACCAGCCACTCCCCGGCGAGCGCCTCCAGATCGACCTGGCGAGGCTTCACCGGCTCCGGAACCCCGTCGCCAGCAGGCTCCCACCAGCCCTGTCGGTCCAGCGCTCGCCGGATGTCCACCGCCACGACGGGCACCGCGGCCTCGTCCACCACCGTGAACGACCGCGCCTTCCGCACGACGCCGTCCGGTGTCTCGTGTGTCTCACGCCACCGCAGCTTCCACCCGCCGCGGTACGGCGCGTAGCTGATCCCTTTGATCCCTGCGATCGAAGCCATGAGGTCTCCCGTTGATCGGTGACCTCACGTTAGGGCTGTGTGTCTCGGAACGTGTCTCGAAGAAGTTCGCAACCGCGAAAACCCAGTTGCAACCTACAGCTACACATTGAACCGGAAGTGCATCACATCCCCGTCCTGCACCACATACTCCTTCCCTTCAACCCGCAACTTCCCAGCGCTCTTCAGCGCCGCCTCGTTGTGGTACTGCTCCAAGTCTTCCACCGAGTAGACCTCGGCGCGAATGAACCCGCGCTCAAAGTCGCCGTGGATAACGCCAGCAGCGGCGGGAGCCTTGTCGCCCTCGTGGATGGTCCAGGCGCGGATCTCTTTCTTGCCGGCAGTAAAGTAGGTTCGCAGTCCGAGCAGTGCGTAGGCCTCGCGGGCCAGAAGGGCCAAGCCGGGTTCTGCCAGGCCGACATCCTTTAGAAACTCGGCGCGCTCTTCGGGGTCTTCCAGCTCGCTGATCTCACTCTCAACACGGCCCGAGATGATGACCACGCCGGCACTGACGGACTCGGCATGGGCGCTGACCAGCTTGGTGTAGTCGTTGCCCTGGTAGCTGTCCTCGTCCACGTTGCAGACGAAGAGAACGGGCTTGGCGGTGATGAGCTGGGCACCCATGACCACGGGGAGCTCCTGCTCGTCCCAGTCTCCAGCACGGGCGGGCTTGCCTGCGTCCAGGAGAGCGGAGAGCTTGTCAAAGATGGCCAGGGTGACCTTGGCGTCCTTGTCGCCGGCTCGGGCGAGCTTGCGGACGCGCTCCCGGCGCTTGTCCATGCTGGCCATGTCGGCCAGGATCAGCTCGGTGTCGATGGTCTCGATGTCCCGAATGGGGTCAACGGTGTCCTCGACGTGGGTAATGTCCGCATCGTCAAAGCAGCGCACGACATGCAGGATGGCGTCCACGGAGCGAATGTGGCCCAGGAACTGGTTGCCCAATCCCTCCCCCTGGCTGGCGCCGCGCACCAGTCCAGCGATGTCCAGAATTTCCACGACGGCCGGCAGGATGCGGTCGGTGGTGATGTGCGTGTGGATGCGTTCCAACCGGGGGTCTGGAACGGGCACCACGCCGGTGTTCGGCTCGATCGTGCAGAAGGGGTAGTTGGCCGAGTCGGCGCCCGCCGAAGTCAGGGCGTTGAACAGGGTGCTCTTGCCGACATTGGGAAGACCGACGATTCCAGCTTGCAGGGACATGGCGCTTTGACTCCGGGAGTGGACGCCCGGCTATCCTGGTGTTCAGGCCTTTTCCAGGGGGCAAACCCTTTGCAGGGGACGGCCACAGGGCTAATCTGCGCCAAACCATACGGAGATGCCCATGCTCTCGCTCCTCGCGCTGCTGGCTTGCGACAAGACCGAGCCCATTGAACAGGTCTTTACGGGCTGCGATCCTCTGGACGAGACGCGCTGTTTGTTGCCGTTTCCGAGCACCTACCACATGGTGGAGGATGAGAGCCAAGTCTCCGGCTGGAAGGTGAACATCGCCGATCTCGCCATGCCCGAGAACCGCGACGACTACCAGATGAGCCCCCGGCACTGGAACGAGAAGGACGGCTTTTCCACCCTCAGCCCCGTGGTGACCTTTTTTCCGGATCTGGACCCCAGTGACCTGCCGGGACACCAGGACATCGCGGCCTCGCTTGCGGAGGATTCCCCCATCGCCCTGATCCACGCCGAAACGGGCGAGCGTGTGCCCTTTTTTGCGGAGCTGGACGTCTCGGGCGAGACCCTCACCCAACGGCTGCTGATGATCCGACCCATGGAGCCCATGGAGCACGGCGCCCGCTACGTGGTGGGGATCCGCAACCTGAAGAAGCAGGGGGGAGGGGATGTGGATGTCTCGGATGCTTTTGCGGCGCTTCGAGACGGCAGCGAGACGGACACTTGGGATGTTGAAGGTCGTCGAGGCCACTTTGACGACGAGATCTTTCCGGTCCTGGAGAACGCCGGCTGGGAGCGCTCCGAGCTGCAGCTGGCATGGGACTTTGTGACCCTCTCTAAGGAGAACTCCTTGGGCCGGTTGATGTGGATGCGCGACGACGCCACGGAGCGGGTAGGGGCCTCTGGCCCGGCCTACACGGTCACAGAGGTCGAAGAGGAGGACTGCGAGGGCGGCGCCACCATTGGCCGTACGGTCTACGTGGACCTAACGGTCCCGATGTACACCGAGTCCGAGGACCCAGGCACCTTCCTGACACGGGATGAGGCGGGCCAGCCCTACTATAACGGCGATACCACCGCTCAGATGATGGTGCGCATTCCCTGCAGCCTGCTCGCGGACCCCGAGCCCGCGATGGTGGTTCAGTACGGCCACGGTCTCTTTGGCGACCTGGGAGAGGCACGCGCCGGCTACCTTTCTCAGATGGCCAACGACTACAAGTGGGTGGTGATCGCCAGCGACTGGGTGGGCATGTCGGACTCGGACGTGAAAGAGGTCACGTTGATGCTTGCCCTGGAGCCGGGGGAGTTCGCCAAGTTGCCGGAGCGCTCCATGCAGGGCTTTGTGCAGTTGGACATGGCCCTGACCGCTGTTCGCGAAGACCTGGGCCGGGACGAGGCCCTCACGGTGGACGGCATCTCGCTGATCGACCCGGACCGCGTGGGCTACTACGGCAACTCCCAAGGCGGCATCTTGGGCCCAGCCTACGTGGGCATGTCCGGCCAGATTGAACGGGCGGTGTTCGGAGTGGCCGGCGGCCCCTACACCTTGCTGCTCTCGCGCTCCGCAGACTTTGACCCCTTCTTCCTGATCTTCAAAGCCAAATTTCCAGACCAGATCGACATCACCCTGACCCTGACCCTGATGCAGACCCTCTGGGACGTGGCAGAGGGAAGTGGCTGGACGCGCGCCTTGAATCAGGAGCCCTTTGACGGCGAGGTGGCCAAGCAAGTGCTCATCCAGAACGCCATTGGCGATTCCCAGGTGACCACCCTGGGGGGCCAAGTTCTGGCACGCTCCTTTGGCGCCAACAGCATCGCGCCGGAGACCCGGCCCGTTTGGGGAATCGACGAGAAGGAAGGGGGCTTTACCGGCTCCGGATTCGTGGAGTGGTACTACCCCGACGGATCCACGGAGCCAGTGGAGAACATCCCCCCAGCAAAGGAAGGAGACACCCACGAATGCCCTCGCAAGGAGCCCGCCGCCCAAGACCAGCTGCGGGACTTTTTGGAGACCGGTGTGATCAACCAAACCTGCGACGGCATCTGCGAGAATCTTCGTGCCGACGTCTGTCCCTGAATCCGCGCTTCCTCTGCCCGTCTCCCCCAAGCCTTGGCTTGATTGGGAGAGGGCTGCTCAGCGAGAGACCCCATAGAGCGCGCCGTGGCGGGCCCAGATGTGGTCCACAAAGTCGGCCACGTGGTCCTGTTGGCCGCCACATGCGGCGTTGACAATGTCGGGCGCGTCCATCAGGTGTGCCTTGCTGTGCACGTTCTCGCGAAGCCAGGCCAGAATGCCAGCAAAGTCGCCCTTCTCAACCTCAGCCCACATCTGAGGGCGCACCTTCTCCAAGGCCTTGATCAGGCTGGAGGCGTAGAGGTTGCCCAGGGTGTAGCTTGGGAAGTAGCCAAAGTAGGCCTGGGGCCAGTGCACGTCTTGCAGCACACCTTCGCCGACATGTGCAGGTCGAACGCCCAGCTTCTGCTCGTAAGCATCGGCCCAGGCTTGGTCCAACTCAGCGACCTGGATCTGGCCGCTGAAGAGCTGGCGTTCCAGCTGGTAGCGGATCACGATGTGGAGGTTGTAGGTGACCTCGTCCGCGAAGATCCGGATCAAGCTCGGCTGGACGCCGTTCGATGCCGCGTACAAGCCGGGTCCCGTCAGCGAGGTCCCCATGTGCGTGTTGATCTGCGGGGCCAGCCACTCGGAGAACTGGGGACTGCGGCCGATGAAGTTCTCCCAAAAGCGGGACTGAGACTCATGCAAGCCCATGCCGGCTGCATGGCCGGCGCCTGTGCCGCGCAGCTCCTTGGGGATCCCCTGCTCATAGAGACCGTGTCCGGTCTCGTGGATGGTGCCGCCCAGGCCGGGGAGCAGGTCATCGTCGTAGTAGTGGGTGGTGATTCGGGTGTCGCCGTAGCCCATGCCAATGGTGAAGGGGTGCTCGCTCTCATCCAGGCGGCCCCGGTCCATGTCATAGCCAAGAGCCGGCACCAGGCTCTCGTGCAACGCCTGTTGGGGCGCGATGGCGAAGGGGCCCTTGGGTCGCTCGCCAGGGGCGGGCTTGCCTTGGATGGCTTTCAGAAAGCTGGACAGTTCGGTGCCCAGGCGCTCGAACATGGGGTCCAGGCTGGCACTGGTGGAGCCCGGATCGTAGGGCTCGAGCAACACGTCGTAGGGGTCCTGGCCAGGCGCTTGGAGGACGGCCACTTCCTCGCGGGTCAGGGCGACCAGGGTCTCCAAGTGGGGCACGAAGCTGGCGTAGTCGTGGGACTCCTTGGCGGCAGCCCAGGCTGGAAAGGCGGCGCTGCGCGCCGTGGACATGGCTTGAACCAG
>CAJQPC010000018.1 GCA_905480105.1 uncultured bacterium
CAGGAGTCCTTCTGACCCCACGGCCGAGCCTGGGCTGTTCCACAAGCCCACAACGCGGTCCAGCGTCCACCCAGCTTCGTCTAAGGGACGCTGAGCCAAGCTTCCCCCTTCTTCCCACTCCGGGGGCACGGCAGCGTGTACCCGCAGCGCTCCGTCATCCAATCGCTCAAAGCGGGGCCGGGCTTGGGCACCCAGCAGATCCGCACAGAGCCGACGGCTCCACAGCGGCTGTTCGGGACAGGCCAACACCAAGCGCCACAGCTCAGACTGCACCACTCGGCTCAAGAATCCCAACCACTCCAGCTGGTAGGGGTCCATGTCGGACTGCAGACTCAAGAGCGCGCTCACACCCTCGTATGGCAGACTCAGCGCAGTGAGCACCTGGGCCCGCCCGCCTTGAGCGATGCACAGAGGAACCTGTCCGAGACTGCCCCAAGGCGGCAGACGCTGTTCTCCATGGGCCGTGAGCCGCAGCGTGCCCTGCATGCCCAACTCGTTCACCTTCAGCGTCACCGACACCCCGGAGGCATCCCGGACAAGCACACGAGCCACAAAGGCCACGTCGGCAGTTGAGCTCAAGCGCTGGATGCTCAAAGAAGGAATTGCGGCCACCAGGGAGCGCAACTCGGACTCTCTAAGAATCAACACCGTGAACGGAAAGACCGCTGGATCAGCCAGCGGTGCCAGGCGCTCCTGGTCCAGCGGGTCCACCCAATACACAGGCACATCGGGTGTCTCCTCCAACATGGCCAGGGGAACACTGCCCAGCGGTCCCAAGCAGCGCAGGCTGGTTTTTAAGGTGACCACTGAAGACAGTTCGGCTTGGTCCTGGTCGGGATCCTGCCCTGCCGGCGCAGGCGGAATGGGAAGCTGCTTGGCGGACACGCCATAGGCCTGCTCGGCAAAAAGCCTAGCCTCCTCCTGCAACACCCGAAGCATGCGCGTCAAGCGCGCATCGCGAACAATGTCGGCCTGGTCTGCGGTTTTGCGCAGACGGTCATCTGCCACCACCCCGTAGAATGTGCCCAAGGAGCCGTTTTCCATGGGAATCGTACCCAGCTCGGGTAGCTCCAACTCAACAATGACACAGCCGCCCACAACCACCCGCAGGTGTGGGGTCACGCCCAAGCGCTCTTCGATCGCCAGCACCCCGCGAACTCCATCCCGGTCAAAGAAGTGCTGCTTGGGGATACCAAAGAGCTGCATCTCCCGCTTGGCGGTGTACCCAAAAGGGGCCCTGCCGTTGATGATGATGGGTACCGGAGTGTGGCTGCAGGCGATCGCGAGCAGCTTCTCCTCTTCGGTGAGCGCCGGGGCACGCTTGAGACTCTCCCAAAAACTCAGGTCCCGCTCCATGAGCATGTAGGTCCCAGTGATAGGTTCAGCGGGTTGACCCATCTGTCCGTTGCCCTGTTTATCCAGCTCTAAGCGCACACCATGATGGCCGTCGCCCGACTCCATACGGATGACCCGTGGCGAACGCTGGAGTAGCGCATTTATCCCAATGGCCAGCTGAACCAAGTGCCGCAGTTTAGGGTCCCCACGGTCGGCGAAGAGATAGTCCAAGATGGACTGCAGCTCTTGTTCTTGTATCAGCCGCCCGCCGATAAACGCGACCAGAATCGACTCTGGTTTGATGTCGATCGCAATGAAGCTGGCCCCAGCGAGCACCGCCGCCTGCACCAACTCCAGGATGTACTGGGTGTCACTCCTTAGGGCATAGGCCCGTTGCTTCTCCAGTGCCTTTTCGCGGGAAAGAGTAAAGCGCCGCCGCTCCAGATAGCTTCCCGGCTTACGCGAGCGCTCGAGCAGGGCTTCCAGAGAACTCACGGTCCTTCCTGCCCGGCCGTGTAGGCCCTCTCTAACAAGATCTGGTACACGCTCTCCAGCTCCAGCCCATCCTCGTGGAGGAGCAGCTGAGCCAGTCCAAAGGACGAGATATCCAAGGCCTCCGCACCCGCAGTGACCAGCAGGCGTACACTGGGGTGGTTGCGATTGAGCAGGACCACTCGGCGGCGCAGAAAAGTGGGAATCTGTAGCCAACGGGTCTCGGGCCGCTGAAAGACCTCGCCGTTCCCGGGGCCTTCTAATGCAATGGGCCCCAAAGCTCCCGCTGTGGGGCCACCAAAATCCCCAATCAGCAGCTCAACCCGAGCGCCCAGGGTTTGGTCCAGTAGGCGCCGCAGCTGCCCAAAGACCAAGCGCTCTCGGTCATCCAGCATGCCCTTTCGGGTAGGATCGGGGATCAGGTAGAGCTGCTGAACGGGCATCAGCACACGGGGCTTGGCCCAGGGCGCCCACACAGGCTTTTGCCATGCAACGCTCAACAGTTCACGTGTGGAATCCACTGCACGCACCCGGTGCACACCCAGTGCATCCATGGCCTCACACAGGCGCTGGTCTCCTCCCTCCAACAGCACCGCCCCTTGGTGACCCTCCTGAGCTTCGATCTGGGCCATGCTCAAAGGCATGCCATGGGTGTCCAAAAACAAGGCTTCTTGGCGCTTGGACGCCAGCCATTTCTGGCCGCCAGGCACTCCAACTTCCTGGACCAGCGCCCGGTGCAGGGCCTCCAAATCCTTGCCATTCGCGGCCGCTTGAACGGTCGCTTGAATCAGCGACTCTCGGAGCTGGTCGGCTGCTGCCACCAAGACGAGCATGGCTTGGCTCCACTTCTCATCCTGGATGACGTTGTCACGGGTCAGTGTGTGCTCTAAAGCGTCACACTTCAACTTGAAAGACAGGTGCTGCAACCGCGGTGCGTGGCCACCGAGAACCTCGGAGTTGTTGCCCGAGAGCAGGGTCAAGCCCCCGTTGTAGAACGCGTAGCGCGGCGCCTTGCCGTTCCCGACAATCACGCTCACGCCACTCTGGTCCAATCGCTCTGCCAGGAGCGAGCCCGTAAGCTCCAAGGGGACGTTGACTTGCTTCGCGCCTGTACTGCGCGTGCCTGAAAAAGCTGCGAACGGGTCCTGTGAGCCGGGCTCATCCTGTTCTTGGGTGCGGTCCCAAAAGGTCACGAGCGTATCGCTGTGCTCACACCACCACTCCAGAATCCACCGGCAGTCGCGTACATAAGCAGGCACCTGGCCAGGGCTCATGCGCTTGAAGAGGGTAATTCGGGTGCCAGTGATAGCCCGGTCCAAAGCCCCAACCTGAAAGCTGCGATCCGCATGGAAAAGCACCTCCCAGGCTTGGCCATGGCGGCCGGTCTGGAGCAACACCGCCTGAGGCTGGATGGCGAAGATACTGCTAAAGCCGATCCCGAACTTCCCGATCTTTGTCAGATCATCCTCCTTCGAAGACGAGAAAAGACAAGTCAGGTGCTCGTCAATGATCCGCCGGTCCATGCCCTCCCCAGAGTCATCGACGTGGATCTCCAAAACGCCCTGCTTCTCACCCGGCTTGGGATCCTCAAAGGAAAGCCAGATGGATACACGGGGAGAACCAGCGTCAATGCTGTTCTGGACCAGCTCCCGTAGGAAATCCAGCGGGCGTGCGAACTGATTTACCAGGTTGGACAGCGCCTGGTCGGCCACGCTCTCTGCGATGTCCTTCACCCGAGCTCCCGAGCTTCCAAGAGGTGTTCTACAACCCCATGTTCCACGTGGAACATTCCGGTAGCGCCTATTCTACGCGGGTGGCACCCAGACCATTGCAGAAGAGCTCAATCCTGGGTGGTGATCAGGCCGCCACATTGCCCGCAGAGGATCTCGTCGTCCCCCAAGGCATTGCTACAGCTGGAGCAGCGGCTGCTGCGAAGCGTCCAACCACCCAGTCCACCCAGAATCGCGCCAAAGGGCGCCAAGATCAAAAGTTGTGGATTTCCGCTGGCGGCAAAGCCGATCAGCGCGCCCCCCAATCCGACGGAAAAGCCAGCGATCAACCCGGGCAATGCGCGGTTCTTCTGTACGCGATGCACCGGGGATGCACCCTTGTTGGGCATAGGCGTCAGGCCTACCTCTTCGGTTTCCTCCCGGGTGAGCACCAACTCCATGAGAGCGCGCTTGCCCTTGCCCAAGAAATGCTGTCGGGACATCTCAATGGCCTGACCCTGCTCGGGGGTCAGCGTATCCAGCAAGGCACGCAGCTGGCGACGAGGAAGCTCTCGGGTCGCCAGAAGGGCACCCAAGACAAAGGCTCGCTCGCTCAAGGTCAGAGATCCCAGGGAGGTGGAGGGCTTGCCCGTCGGGGCATCGTCCAACGTCAGCAAGCCCAAGCCCAGATAGATGGCCGTCAGCTCGGTGAGGATCTCTTCCAGGTCGGCATCCGGGACGCTCATGCCGTGAAAGGCGCGCCATGCATGAGTGACCTGGTGGGCCAGGGCGCCTGGGGTGGCCCTAAAGCCGCGACGGTCGGCCCCGAACCGGGCCCGTGTTCCTTCGATTCCCGTGAACCAGGTGCCGTGGTGACGGTAGGCGGTCGCCGTACCTTCCTGGCCTGGGAGCAGACCGGGCGCCTGTACCCGAAGCTCCACCTTCAGCTGCCCCAGGCCCACATGCTGCATCAGGCCAGCGACTGCTCCGGCCAAGCCATCAGCGTCTTGGTTGCGGTCGCTGATCGCACCGGCCACGGCCAAGGGCGCATTGACCAAGCGCTCGCGGCCATGTTCGGCCTGCAGGGCATCCAGCTGCTCGAGCAGCCACAGCTGACGGGGAGGTGGGGGAAGAGGAGTTGCCATCACTTACATTCTAGCCCGAGGACCGAAGACTTGCACCGAGTTCGATGTTCGTCTGTTGCTTTAGACACCTCTTGGCTCCCAAGGCGTCCCTGCACTCCATCATTCGGGCAGGCCGTCCCAAGCTTGAGGCAAACACACGTGATAGAGAGCTACTCGCTCATATGGCTGATTAGACCAACTCCATGGCGCATAGGTCTCCAACGGCGGCTCCCCGGCCACCACGTAGGCGTGTAGGTTGGCTGCCCCAAGAGAGCTGTGAACCCGCGGTCCGGGCCATTGGTCGGGTACGGCCAAACTGCGTTCCCGAACCAGGCAGGTCTGGGGATCCGGGGGCTGGGGCCAGGGAGTCTCGGCCACCGCCAAGCGACCCAGAGGGACCGTGTCCTCGTTCAGGGGGGTCCAGCCTTGGGCCTGCATGTGGTACTGCCAGCCCCAGTGCCCCGAGACCGACCCTGGCCCGGGACCGATCCACTCGGCGGCCTTTTGCTGCGCCTGAGCGAAGTTCTGATCGTCTACAGACAAGAGCAGGGCCAGGATCGCCTGCAAGCCCACAGTGACCCCGAGTAGACCCTTGCCGGGGCGCAGACGCAGAGCAGCGATCGCCAGCGCAGGTAGAAAAGGCAACCAATAGCGTGCAGCCGAGAAGCGGAGGGAGAGCAGGAAGATCAATCCGCCCGCCCCCCAAGCCATCAACCAGCGGTCGACTCCCTTTTTAGGGGACAACACGGCGATCATACCTCCTCCCAAGGCCACGCTCAGCACGGTCATCACCGCCCCAATCCCGCTCAAACTGGAGATCCACACCCCCACTCCACCCAGGACCGCGCCGACCGTCGCCCCCACCCAGGACCGCTTGCCACCCAGCAGCGGAAGCAGACCGGCACCTCCGAGCATGGCGAGACTGGCGATGCCCTTGCGCAAGATGTCCCGGGGGGCGTTGGCCACGCTCTGAAAGCGAGTCATTGCAAGCAGGTGTACGTCTCCGTAGGCGTGCAGATCATGCGCTACCAGGGCCAGCAGGGGGACAAAGCCGGCCAAGGCCTGGGGAAGGCGCTTCTTAGACCAGCCAGCCCACAGCAACAGGGGCAGCACAGTGAGCCCAGAATAGCGAAAGAGCACCGCGCAGCCGGTGAGCAAGCCAAAGCCCCAAGCGGCCCGGGGCCCCAGGGCCCAGAATCCTCCGAGACCGGCCAGAGCACAGGCCATCAGGGGCATGTCCGGCGTGAGGGCCTGGCTTGCCAGCAGGACCACTGGAGAGCTGCCCAGGAGCAGCATCGCTGCCGTTCTCTGATCGGCCAAGCTCTTACCCAAGGCACCTGCACCCCAGAGTGCCAGGAGCAACCAGGGCAACATCCAGAGATGCTTTACCCAAATCGGCGCCTCTATCACCGGGGCCAGCCACCAGCCGATGCCGGGGGGATTGCTGAGCACCTGAAAGGCCGGCTCCATCGTCCCTTGCCAGTTGACCGGGATCGCGTGAGGGCGCCAGGGATCCAGCTCGGCCCCTTGGGCCAGCATCAGGAAGTTGGCGTCGTCGACGTGCACCGGCTTGGCCAGAAAGGGCAGGCTGAGCCCAAAGCTGAGCAGCACGGCCAACAAGGGCGCTGACAATGTCTTTGACGGAGCGAATCGCACCATACAATGGTAGCCTGAGCTGGCACTTCGTACTTTTTTTGACCGACCTGGAACCCAAAACAAAAGCGAACGGTCCAAGCCTCCGTTGCACTCTTCCCCTTGACGCGGGCCCAGACGAACAGGCCTCTCCATGCTCCTGCTGCTCTCCATCGCTTGTCTAAATCACCAACCGCGCCCCACGGACGCGCTGGACTGGGATTTGTACCCTGAGCTTGTCAGCGGCCTGATCCACGTAGCCCCCGTAATCGTCCTCTCGGAGCTGCCCCAAGCTGAGCTGAACGACAGCGTGGGGCAGCGCTTGGATCCTTGGCTGGCACAGGGGCGCATCGAGCGTACCCAAGAGTTGGCCGCGCTGCCCGACGCGTTTCGCACAGCCGTGCCCGGGGCGCTTCACCGAACGCTTCCCAGTGACTGGGAGGCCCACTTTATGGACGGCAAGCTGCCCAAGACCCAGCAGGCGCACCTATCAAACGCATTGACAGACCCCGAGACCTCCCTGGGCCGAGCCTTCTCCCAAGCAGCACAGACCATGGGGGGCGATGCCACCCTGTTTACCTGGGTCATTCACTCCGAGGGCAGCCCCCTGACCAACACCTACATGGTGGGCGAGCTGGTCTGGGCAGCGGGCCAGCCCGTCATGGTGGACCACATCTCCGAGCCCTACACCGTGCGCGCCGAGCTCGGTCTTGCTCTGGTCAATGCCCACGGTCAGGTGCTCTTCCGCCACCAAGCCGACTACGCTGGTGTGCTCAGCAAGGAGCACGGACTGAGCCACCTATCCCGTGAGTTCGCCAACGCCGCAGTCGCCGACATCGCGCCACACTGGCTGGGCGAGCCCGTCGTGGGTCCACCCGAGATTCTGTTCGTACAAACGCACTGAGCTGTCGGGAGAGCGCGACTCGGACACGACGCGTTAGAGCGCGCGCATGTCTGACTTTGACTTGATCGTCGTAGGCGCTGGCCATGCTGGCTGCGAAGCGGCCTCCGCTGCCGCCCGTATGGGCCGCAGCGTGGCGCTGATCACTTTCTCCAGAGACCACATCGCCCGTCTTAGCTGCAACCCAGCGATTGGCGGCCTGGCCAAGGGCGCTCTGGTGCGCGAGCTCGACGCCCTGGGCGGCTGGATGGGCCAAGTGGCCGACGCCACCACCGTGCAGTTTCGCCGCCTGAACACCCGCAAGGGCTTGGCAGTGCAGAGCAGCCGGGCCCAGGTGGACACCCACGCCTACCCGGCCCGCATGACGGAACGTCTACTGGCATTGGAAAACCTCACCTTGATCGAGGGCGAAGCCAGCAACCTCATCTTAAAAGATCGTTCGGTGCAAGGGGTGATCTTGGCCAACGGGGAGAATGTACACGCCCCCAAAGTCTTGCTCACCACCGGAACCTTCTTGGGCGCCCTGATGCACCGAGGCCAGTCCGCCACCGCAGGCGGACGAATCGGCGAGCACAGCGCCCAGGACATGGCTCAAGCTTTGGCTGAAGCAGGCCTGAGACTGCAGCGCCTAAAGACAGGAACCCCTCCCCGTCTCAAGCGAGACACAGTGGACTGGGAGAAGACCCAAGCCCAGGAGACCGCCAAGGGCTGCCTGAGCTTCACCCCAACCCCACGGGAGCTGCCTCCGGTCACCTGCACCCTGACTTGGACCAGCCCGAATGCTCACCTGTTAATCGCCAAAAACCTCAACAAGTCCGCGATGTTCAGCGGGAATATCACAGGAACCGGCGCCCGCTACTGCCCCTCAATCGAAGACAAGATCCACCGCTTTCCACACCGAGAACGCCACCAGCTCTTCTTGGAGCCCGAAGGCCACGATAGCGACCGGGTGTACATCAGCGGGCTATCGACCTCGTTGCCGGAGGAGGTACAGGCCCAGGTCATCCACAGCATCCCCGGTCTGGAGCACGCGGAGATCCTACAGTACGGCTACGCAGTCGAATACGAAGCTGCTGACCCCCGTGATCTGGGCCCAGATCTCCAGCACAAAGGCATCTCAGGTCTATACCTTGCCGGCCAGGTCAACGGAACCAGTGGCTACGAAGAAGCAGCGGTTCAAGGCTTTGTGGCTGGGGTAAGCGCTGCCCAAGACGCGCCATTCATTCTGGGTCGCCACCAAGCCTACATCGGGGTTCTGATCGACGATTTGTGTACCCGCGGAGTCGGGGGCGAGCCCTACCGAATGTTCTCCTCCCGAGCAGAGCACCGCCTGCTCCTACGCGAGGACAATGCCGACCGCCGTCTTCGGGCTATCGGACGAGAGTTGGGCCTGGTACCGGACGCAGACTGGGAGAGATTCCAGTCCAAAGTACAACAGATAGACAGCGCATTAGACGCCCTTAAAAATCTGTATCTAAACCCCAATACCGCGACCCTGGACAAGCTGGCTAAAATCGATGCGGATCTGGCTCGGCCCACTACAGGGATCGAACTGATGCGTCGCCCGGAGCTATCCTACGCCCAGCTCTCCAGCGTGCTGGACCTACCACAGATTGACGAAGAAGCCGCCTTCCAAGTGGACACTGACTCAAAGTACGCCGGCTATATCGAGAGAGAGGCGGCAAGGGCCAAGCGTACGGAACGACTGTCCCAAATTTCCCTGAAAGAACTGGACTACCGATCCATAGATGGCCTTAAGACCGAAGTCATTGAGCGTCTGGAGCGCTACCAGCCGATCAACTTGCAGTCCGCAGCACGCCTGCCGGGCATTACGCCAGCCGCCATTCAGGTGCTGGCCTTCCACTTGGGCCGAAAGGCCGCGGAGCGCCAGCGATGAGCCAAACGACTAAAGTTCCACTTTTAGCGGCTGAGACGGCCCACATGACCATGCTGGCCAAGTGGCGCAAGGCCATGGATCTGGTGGGCCCTGGGCCCCTGGAACCTCACTTTGAGGACGCCGCCCTGGCCATGTCCGCCCTAAAGCCCGTCCAAGGACTGTGGGCCGATTTAGGCAGCGGGGCTGGCTTTCCTGGAGTGGCCTTGGCTGCCCGACACCCTGAGTTAACGGTGCACTGGGTAGAGAGCCGCCAGCGCCGGGTGGCCTTTCTCAAGCGTGTGATCGGGCCCCTCTCCAACGCGAAGATCATGCACCAGCGCAGCGAGTCCCTGACAGACGGGGCCTACATCGGCTTGGTTTCCCGAGCCTACAAGCCCCCAGAGGGCGTCTTTGAAGACGCCAGGCGACTCCTCGCGCCAGGTGGTCATGTCGCTCTGATGCGCGCTGCTCCAGACGTAGAGGCACCGCCTGACTTTGAGATGTTCCACGTGGAACACTACACGCTGAGCGACGGGCGCAACCGCTGCCTGCTCCAACTGAGAGCGCTACGCTGACCGCTGGATGGGAAGCTGCTTTGGGCGGGAAGAACTTGGGTCTAATCTGAGCGGTGTTCCACGTGGAACACAGCCCTGCATCTCAAGGATCCTTGTGACCCCTACTCTTGCACTGTCAATAGGTGAGCACTATATTGTGCTTCCCCCGCGGTGCGACAACTCTGGAGCACCCCTTCCCCCGGCGCGCCATGCCCCAAATCATCGCTGTATCAAACCAAAAGGGTGGCGTCGGAAAAACGACGACCACCATCAACTTGGCCGCAGCTTTGGCCATGCAGGGCTACCGTACCCTGGTGGTCGACTTAGACCCCCAAGGGAACGCCACGTCCGGTCTTGGAAATGACCCCCGCGAAGTGGTCCACGGCATCTACGACTTGATGCTTGAACGCGCCAGGTTTGAAGACGTGGTGATGGAAACCGGTGTGGAGCTCCTGGAGCTGCTGCCCGCTTGCCCCAAGCTGATAGGAGCAGAGGTTGAGCTAACGGGTGCTCTGGCACGAGAGACCCAGTTAGACCGCGCCCTGAAAGACCTGCCCCAAGACATCGACTTTGTCTTGATGGACTGCCCGCCCTCCCTGGGCTTTTTGACCATCAATGCCCTGACCGCGGCAGACTCGGTGCTGATCCCTGTGCAGGCCGAGTACTACGCATTGGAGGGCCTGAGTCAGCTCCTGCACACCATGGCCCAGGTAAAGCGCGCCTTGAACCCGCGCCTATGTCGGGAAGGCCTAGTCATCACCATGCACGACTCCCGCAACAACCTGTGCAGGGATGTAGAAAAGCAGCTGCGCGAGGTCTTTTCCGGCGAGGTCTTCGAGGCTGTGATTCCTCGCAACGTGCGACTGGGCGAGGCGCCCAGCTTCGGAATGCCCGTCCTAACCTACGCCCCTCACTGCCGTGGTGCCCAAGCCTACGCCGGCCTGGCCGACGAGCTCCTCGACGGGCACATCCTCCCTGAAAGCTCCCAGGAGATCGCATGACCCGCCGCTCATCCCTCGGTCGTGGCCTGGCCGCCCTGATCCCCGACGACGTGATGGAGGCCAAGCCTCAGACCGGGTCCAAGAACAAAGTTTTGGAGGTTCCGCTGGCACAGGTCCAGCCCAACCCTGAACAACCCCGAACGCACTTTGACCCACAGGCCCTCAGCGATCTGTGCAGCAGCATCAAGGTGCACGGCATCATCCAACCCCTGCTGGTGCGCTCCAAGGCGGGTGGCGGCTACGTGCTCATCGCCGGTGAGCGCCGCCTTCGGGCAGCCGGTCTGGCCGGCTTAGAAACCGTTCCTGCCATTCTTCGGAGAGACGCGGGGGAAGGGGACGTGCAGCTCGAGTTGGCGCTGGTGGAGAACCTCCAGCGACAAGACCTGGATGCGGTCGAAACGGCCCGTGGCTATCGTCGCCTACAACAGGATTACGGCTACACCCAAGAGCAAGTCGCCGACAAAGTGGGCAAAGAGCGCGCGACGGTGGCCAATGCCCTGCGTCTGCTGCGCCTGCCGGACACCGTGCTGAACCTTCTACGAGAAGGCCGCATCAGCGCGGGCCACGCCAAGGCCCTGTTGGCAGTAGAGGACAGCGGGTTGCTCAAGAGCATCGTGGCCAAGATTTTGGCCCAGGGCCTTAGCGTGCGGGCTACCGAGACCTTGGTGCGCAGCCAGGCCAGGTCCAGCGGTAAAAGCACGCCTGCCAACACAAAGAAGATCGACAAGGCACTGCGCTACGTCTCGGACTTGCTGTCTCGCAGCCTGAGTACTGCGGTGGACATCAAACCCAAGGCCAGGGGAGGGGGCGGCAGGATTGTGATCGATTACAGCTCCCCAGATGAGCTGGAGCGGCTTATCGAGGCCCTTCGAACCAACAGCTAAAGCTCTTGGTTCTGACACAGCCCCAGATGGAGCCCAACGATGTCCAGTAGCGAGACAGGGAACAATGTTCTGGTGGTCGGGGTCGCCGGGGGTACCGCCTCGGGCAAGACCACCATCGCCAAGCGTCTGCAGGAGTGCCTGGGGCCAGACCAGTGCCTACTTCTCTCCCACGACCGCTACTACTACAACGTCCAGGACCCTGAGTCCTTCAACTATGACCACCCAGACGCCCTCGACACGGTACTGATGGTTCAGAACATCGAAGCCCTGCGCAGGGGCGAGGCAGCAGCCCTGCCGGACTACGACTTTCCCAGCCACACGCGCAAGAAAGAGCCGGAGTGGGTGCTGTCCCGGCCCGTGATCTTGGTCGAGGGTATCCTGGTCATGGAGAACGAAGAGCTGCGGAATCTCATGGACCTCAAGGTCTGGGTGGACTGCCCCGATGACCTGCGCCTGACCCGCCGCATCCGCCGTGACGTAGCCAAGCGCGGGCGCAACCTGGAAGGGGTGCTGAACCGCTGGCTGAGCACCGTACGTCCCATGCACCAGCGCTTTGTGGCACCCAGCGCTGAATTCGCTGACCTGGAGCTGGTGGGCGTAGGTCTGCTTGAGCCTTTGGTCCAGAGCGTGATGGCCTTGATCGAGCGCAAGCGTTTTGAGCTGTCCGAGGATCCAGCGAGCGAGTGGGATGGAGAAGGGAACACCTACCCAGGCCTGGTCGCTCCCCTACAAGACTAACGGCCCAAGCCACACCGACGGCTACTCGCCACCATAGCGCCGCTTGACTTCGTCCAGCTGTCCGCCCGAGACATCGAGTGTCAGGGGCCAAACATCCTTGGAACCACTCGGGTCCTTGACCACGATGCGCGCCTGGTAGGACCCGCTCTTGGCATCCTGAGAGGCCTGATAGCTAAGCTGGCCGGTCTTGGGATTGATCTCCATACCAGGAGGTCCGCCTGTGACAGACCACGTCAGCTCATCTCCATCGGCGTCTTGGGCAGCGACCACAAAGCCATCGATCTGCCTAAAGTCCCGCTGATCCACAGTGAACTCTGGAGTGGAGTTGTCCACCTTGACTATGGCGGTCTCAACGATGCGGCGCGAAGAGCCATCGCTGAGCTCCACTTTTGCCTGGATTCGGTCCGAAACCTTGAACCAGACAGGGTCTAAGCTGCGCCCAGTGGCCCCTGGAATCACGGTGCCATTCACATGCCAGAC
The DNA here is from genome assembly GCA_905480105.1 of uncultured bacterium. Taxonomy (GTDB): domain Bacteria; phylum Myxococcota_A; class UBA796; order UBA796; family CAJQPC01; genus CAJQPC01. The sequence continues at coordinate 12,727 of CAJQPC010000018.1, forward strand.
GATCCCCACAACCGTGCCGTCGACCTGGAGCCCGACGGGCCCCTGCTTCGTGATCGGCGCGCTCAAGCTGACGCTACCCTCCACCGGACGCACACGGGCCGAACGCACCTTCACGACGCGCTCGGAGGGCGCCGAGAAGCGCGCAGTGTCCATCGTGTTTGGTATGAACGGAGAGGCGGGAGGGCCGTCAGGATAGCCGCACGCGAGCAGGAACAAGAACATGCAGAGAGTGTAGCGCGTGAGCCGAGTAGACCCATCCTTCCTTGGGCCCAAGCCTCCTCCTTGGAGAGGGGCAACTCCTGAACCCCACAGCCCCAAAGCGCCTACTGGCAGCAGGCTTTACAGTGCTACTCGGACAGTATTAGGTCGCTTGGTCGGGACAACTCTCCGCCCTCCATCCTTGGGCGTTAGGCCCCCATCGACTTCCCACTCCCGGGCCGCTGCCCTCCAAACAGACCCACAAAACGTCGAGAACATGCTCCGTACCCTGACTATCATGCTCCGACTCATAGAACGCTTCGCGTCCTGGTCGAGCGCATGAACGCCCCCCTTGAGCAGCGCATCTCTCTCTGTGCCACCCCGTCCCCAGTCACATCCTTGGAAGCTCTACGCCCGGGGTTGTGGCTAAAGGACGACGGTGAGCTGAGCCCCCTCTACGGCGGCAACAAGGTGCGCAAACTGGAGTTTCTGTTGCATCAGGCGCCCCCGGAGCTGACCACGATTGGCGCCAGCGGCTCCAACCATGTCCTGGCCACAGTGCTGCACGCTCAGGCTTTGGGCCACCGGGTGCATGCCGTGGCCATTCCTCGCATCTGGGCTCCCTTGCCGGCCATGTCCCTGCGCATCACCCTAAAGAATGCAGCCACCCTACGCCTGGTCCCCAACCTGTCCTTGGCCAAGGCCGCGCTGATGGCCGCGCCACCGGGGAGCGTGATTCCTGCTGGCGGCAGCAACCGATTCGGCAGCCTGGGCTTTGTACGGGCCGGTCTGGAGCTCGCCGAACAAGTGCGAGCAGGTCTCCTGCCCGAGCCCCAGCGCATCGCCATCGCCCTGGGCACCGGAGGCTCCGCTTTGGGCTTGGCCTTGGGCTGCAGAATGGGAGGCCTCTCTAGTCAGGTCCATGGCGTGCGCGTGGTCCCGCATGGCTGGCTGAGCATGCGGCGCCTGAAGCGCTTGGCCGACGAGATTGCCAGGCTTTTAGGAGAGGTTCCTGCCCCGATAGAAGTGGTAGATAGACGCCTGGGCCCCGACTACGGCTGGCCAGGGCCAGGCACCTTACAGACTCTTCAGCGCGCCCAGGGCCACGTGAATATCGAAGGCACCTACACCGCCAAGACCCTGGCTGAGGCACTGGACTGGACGGGCGGCCCAGACCTGTATTGGAGCACCCTGAACACCCGGCCACTGCTGGGCCTACTGGCCGGCGCCCCCCAAGTGCCCCGCAGTCCCTGGTTCACTTAGGGGAAAGATTGCTCAGGGCAAAGGCAGCTTAGGCAACAGGTCCTGGACTCGGGCCAGCTCCACATCCACAGTTCGCCCATGGGACTGAATAGGCACCCGTGCCAGCGCAGCAGACTGCTCCGCGCTGCGTTCTCGTCGCAGGCTAAGTAGCCCCAAGCGCAGAACCGCGGCCACGCGTCGGGCCATGGAGGCGCTGGGACAGGCAGCCCGAATTCGCATCCGCAGCCCACCTTTCTCGGGGGTCAAGGACAACCCCACGGAACTCACCTGCAGGTCGCCAGCGACCAAGGTCGGCATCACCTGAGCTAACGCAATCCGCAAGCGGCGGGCGTCTGCGCTCGGAGCACGGGCCAGGCGCCGATCCAGGTGCTTCAGGGCTTCCTCCAGGTCCACCAGGTACAACCAGACGGGCCCCTGAGGGACCATGTCCTTGCCGGTAAGTGTGGGCAACAGAGGCACATGCTCCCGGGTGTGCTGGAGCGCGCTGCGATCTCCCAGGAGCAAGGATCCTTGGTTTTCCTGAATGACCTGTCGCTTGTGACCTGGCCCCACCGACCAGGTCAAGTGCCCAGGCTGAGCGGCCAAGGCATCGGCGCGCTCCCAGCTAAGCACCTCGCCCCGAAGGCTCAAAAAGCAACCCGTGGCTCCGCAAGCGAGCACCGTATCCTCGGAGTCCAAGGACACATTGGCATCGTCCAGTGCCATGTCCAGAGCCACGGAGAACGGCTCCAGAAGCGCATCTTGAGTCAGGGTCTCGCGGTTTAGCCCAGCGGCCACCGAGGCGGTCTCCGGAAGGCGAAGGTCTATCCACTGCGCCTCGAAGAGGGGCACCCCAGCACCACAAGCCAGCAGAGTCCACAAGATAAAGAGAGAGTGACCCGGCGAGGGCCCGGTAGCAAGCTCAACGATCCTTGATAGTTCACCTTAGGAAAAGCATTGACAGGTCCAGAGTTTCATGTTCATTTGGCGTTTCCAACTACCCTCCCTCCTCCGCCCGGCAAGACGACCATGACCGCCTTGGATCCTATCCCCTTCGACGAGGTACCACGCGGCACCGGCACACCTCACGGCGTGAAGGGCATCGCATCTGTGCTCGACTCTCACGGCGTAGACGCCAGCTCCGATCTGTACGATGAGGCGGTTGTTCTGGCCCGGCAGGGACACCTGGGACGCTCTCGAGACCGTCTGCGGATGCTGCTCTGCTTAGACCCTCACGACGCTGCAGCTCACCTGCTCCTGGCCAAGGTCTTTGGCTCCCAGCAGCGTTGGAGCGACGCCATCAAGGAGCTCGACGCAGCACAGTCCTGCGGGATGCGGGTGGATCCCACCCTCCGAGGCCGCTTGGAGGCCGCACGCGACGACTCCCGCGACGATGCAGCCCGGAACGAGCGCATCACTGCGCGCACCGCCGGCGAAGTCAACGCACTGCGGGAGGAAGCACGCCGTCTTCGCGCGGAGAACACACGCTTGGAGCGCATCGCCAAGGAAGAGACCGACAAGGCCCGCCTCTGGATGAGTGCCACCACAGCCGCCGCAATAATTGGCCTAATCGGCCTGACCATGACCCTCGTCTTTGGTGGCCAGGACACCCCGGCGCCCACCATCGAGCTGAGTCCCGAGATCTTGGCCCCTGTGGCCGTGGCTCCTCAGGTCGAAGCGCCTGAGGTGGTAGCTCCCGAGGTCGTGGTCCCGGATTCAGCCCTGCCCGCTCCCGGCGCAGCTCCCGTGGTCACCCCCCCAGCTCCCACAGCCCCCCCAAGCCAAGCCAGCACCTACACCGTGCGCTCCGGTGACTCTTTGGCCGGCATCTCCGGCAAGGTCTACGGGACCGAGGCCCGCTGGAAGGAACTCCAAGACGCCAACCCAAGCCTGAACGGCGGCATCGCACTCCAGCCGGGCATGAAGCTGGTGGTCCCCTAAGTTTTCCGACGCTTGGAAAGGTTCGGAACGTTGAACAGGCTCATTTGGGCAGATGCTGTCGGCCGGGGGTCGTCGCCTCTGCACGACACCCCGACGGCTCAGCTCTAAACCAAGGCCTCCAGAGCGTTCAAGTCGTCCTCGAGTGGCGCAATGGCTTGCCACCACGTCTCGGGGTCCCGAAGGTCCAAGCCCAGGGTCTCCATGGCCAGATCCTCGCCGCCCTGCCAGCCCGTCCGCCGCAGCAACTCGATGTAGTCCTGATGCGCCTCGGGACCACGCTCCAAGACCTGTCGGTAGACCAACTGAGCAAAGAGATACCCATAGGTGTAGGGATAGTTGTAGAAGCTGCGGCCGCCGATGTAGAAGTGCAGCTTGGCGCACCAGAAGCTGGGGTCGTAGCGCTCCAGAGAGTCCCCGTACCAGCTCTTCTGAATGCCCACAATCTCTTCACGCAGCTCGGCGGGATCGAAGGGACCCTTCCGGCGCAAGCGGTACAGAGCGCGCTCAAAGTCGTAGCGCATGGGGATGTTCATCAGGAAGCTCACGCCGGCCATCAGGCGGGCGTCCAGCATCGAGCGCTTGGACTCACCATCCTTGGCTGCGCGAAGAGCGGCGTCCCGCACCAGAGACTCGGCAAAGATGCTGGCCGTCTCCGCCAAAGTGGAGGGAATGGCGCGCTGGCTGGGGGGCAGGTCTGCGGTCACATGGTTGTGGTAGGCGTGGCCGAGTTCGTGGGCGAGGGTGACCGTGCTCCGGAAGGTGCCGCCGTGGGTCATAAAGATGCGGCTCTGGGCGATCGCCGGCGCAAAGGCGCACCATCCGCCAGGACGCTTGCCACCGCGATCCTCTGCCTCGATCCAGTGCTCAGAAAAGGCTCGGCCCGCAAAGTCCTGCAGTTCCGGGTGATAGGCCCCAAAGTGGGTCATCACAAAGGACTCAGCCTGGGGCCAGTCCTGCTTTGCCGCGGTGCTGGGCAGGGGAGCAGACAGGTCCTCCCAGGACATCTGGTCCACGCCCAAGAGCTTGGCCTTGAGCTTTAGGTAGCGCAGCAGAATGGGCTGGGCACGACGAGACGCTTCGAGCATCGCATCCAAGGAGGCGCGCTCCAGACGGTTGGCCGCCAGCGTGTCCGCAAGCTCGTCCAGTCCTCGTCGATCATTGATGGTCTGACGTGCTCCGACAATATGAGTCAGAGCGCGGGCGCAGTCGTCTTCCGAGGACGTCCAGGCCTCCTGTAGCCCCTCGTAGGCTTGGTCCCGAACGCTCGGATCTTGGCTCCCCAGGCGGTTCTGGGCCTGTCCGGCGCTCAAGGATTCCTCGCCGAGCTGCACGGTCAACCGGCCACTGATGCTGTCGTACATGCGTGACCAGGCGCCAATACCGTCGCGGGACAGCTCGGTGGCCAAGGCTTGCTCACCCAAGGGCAAGAGCAGATGTCCCTGCTCCCGCATGCGAAGCAGCTTGGGCAGCTGCTCGACGATCTCCGGACGTGCAATCAGCGCATCGAAGCCTTGTCGGCTGCCCCGCGCGATGGCGTCCTGTACCGGCACCCACGCACGAGAAAAACGGTTCCAAAGGGCCCCGCTGCGGGCAGCCGCGCGCTCCCCAGCCTTGTTCGTCACGTCTTCACAGAAGCAGCAGTGAGCGAAGGTGGAGATCTGGTGGGCCTGAGTACTCAGGCGCTCCGCGTCCACCAACCAGGTCGTCCAGGCGTTGAGCTGCTCGGGTAGCGCCGGCAATGCGTCAGCGCGGCTCAGCAGGTCCTCGACCTTGGCTTCCGTCTCGGTCACGGCCTCCAAGTATGCGGGCCCCTCCGCTCCCCCGCTGAACAGCGGCTCCAGATCCCAGCGTGGTGCACTCATCGACTCACTCCTCAGTGGTGGCCCGCAGTGTATCCTTAGAGCATGGATCGCTTGTCCCAGATTCGCCTGCTGATCGAAGCCGAGATGGCTGGCCTGCCCACGGAACGTCACGACCCCAGCCAGGGACTGCCCCTGCAGGTTGTGAGCTTTGGCGCAGACGAGGTCACCGCAGCCCTTGAGTGCATGCTCACCACATGGGTCACCATGGGCCCCAAGGTCCGAGAATTCGAGGCCGCTTGGGCCAAATGGTGCGGCGCCTCCCACGGTGTGATGAGCAACTCCGGCAGCTCTGCCAACCTTCTGATGCTCGCCGCGATGGTGGAGACCGGACGCCTGCAGCGCGGTGACGAGGTCCTGGTCCCCGCGGTGGCCTGGAGCACAAGCCTCTTCCCCGTGCAGCAGTGTGGCTTGGTGCCCGTTCTGGTCGATGTGCACCCCGACACCCTGTGCATGGACCCCGCTGCCGCCAAAGCCGCCATGGGGCCCCGAACCAAAGCCGCCCTGGCCGTCCACATGCTCGGACAGCCCACACGCGTGGATGCCCTAAAAGAACTTGGCCTTGTTGTGCTCGAGGATGCCTGCCCGGCCCCTGGCGCCGAGATCGCCGGACTGGGGAGAGCCGGTTCCATGGGCCACGCCGGCTCTTTCTCCTTCTTCTTCTCGCACCACATCACCACGGTAGAAGGTGGAATCACCGTCACCAACGACGCCGAGCTGGCCAACGCCATGCGCAGCTTGCGGGCACACGGCTGGGTGCGGGAGCGCGAAGACAAGTCGGTCTGGGAGAAGAAGCACCCTGAGATCGACCCACGCTTTCTCTTTGTGAGCTCCGGCTGGAACTTACGCCCCACCGAAATGGCCGGGGCGATGGGCTTGATTCAACTTGGGCGACTGTCCCCCTGGCTGGAGCGCCGCCGGGAAAACCACCGCCACTGGTGTGAGCTGCTGGCCCCACTGGCCCCCAAACTCCGCTGCTTCCCCATGCGGCCCGGAGAGACCCACGCCGCCTTTTCCTTCGCCATGTTGCTGCAGAAAGGCATTGAGCGAGCCCCTGTGATGGCCGCCCTGGAGTCGAGCGGTATTGCCACTCGCCCCATCTCAGGCTCCAACCTGGCACGCCAACCCGCCTTTGAGCGCGTCCCTGGCGCACGGGTCGGTGGGCCCCTTCCTGTCGCAGATGCTGTGCACGAGCGCGGCTTTTTCGTAGGCAATAGTCACGCTTTTCACGCAGGACACGGGGCTATTCTGGCCAGCCGTCTGCAGGAGATTCTGTCATGAGCAACAACTCCGAGCGCCGCGTGGTGGTCACCGGAGGGGCTGGCTACTACGGCTCCCTGGTCGTTCGCCAGCTTCTAACTGCCGGCTACCGCGTTCATGTCGTGGACAACCTAATGTACGGCCCCATGTCCCTCATGGAGCTCTTCATCCACGAACGCTTCTCCTTTACCCGGGGTGATGTGCTGGACACCGAGCTTCTCAAGCGCGAGCTGGATGGGGCTTGGGCCTGCGTACACTTGGCTGCCTTGGTGGGCTACCCCCTGTGTAAAAAGGAGCCAGAACGGGCCGTGGCGGTCAACGTGGGCGGTACAAAGTCCGTGCTGGAAGCACTCGACCCCCAGACCAAGCTGATCTACGCGTCTACCGGCAGCAACTACGGCGAGGTCCAGGGCATCTGCACCGAAGAGACCCCTTTGAATCCCTTGAGTCTGTACGGCGAAACCAAGACCGAGGCCGAGTATCTGTGCATGGCCCGAGGCCGGGTCAGCTCCTACCGATTTGCAACCGCCTTTGGCCTATCCCCACGTCTGCGCTTGGATTTGATGATCAACGACTTTACCTGGCAAGCCCTGGTTCAGCGCTACCTATTGGTCTACGAAAAGCATTTTCGCCGTACCTTTATTCATGTGCGTGACATGGCCAGATGCGTTCAGCACACCCTTCACAACTGGGAAACGATGCAGGGCAACGTCTACAACGTGGGCGACGACTCAATGAACTTCACCAAAGAAGAAATCGTCAACCTCCTCCAGTCCAAAATTGATTTTGCGTGTCATTTCGCAGAGGTAGGAAGCGACGCCGACAAACGGGACTACGAAGTCTCCTACAAAAAGATTCGAGCGACGGGTTTTCGTACCTCCATCAGCATGGAGCAGGGCGTGCACGAGATGGTCCAAGGACTGAGTCTGCTCGAGTTCAGAAAGCCCTACTCCAACGTTTAGGCGGCCTGCGTGTCCCGTGTCATGGTCACCGGCGGCGCCGGATTTTTAGGTTCTTGGGTCGTACAAGGCCTGACTGCGCGCGGGTACGACACCCGTTTGGTGCGCTCCAAAGACTACGACCTTCGAGATGCCCAGGCGTGCAGCCGCGCACTCGCTGAACACAAGCCCAACTGGGTCATCCACGCTGCGGTCAACGGCGGCGGCATAGGCTACATGCGCGCCCACGCCGCCGATGTCATTCACGACAACGTGCTGATGAGCACCCACCTTATGGAGGCCTGTCGGCGCCATGACGTTCAGCGCTTTGTGGGCGTCTCCAGCGTCTGCGCCTACCCACGCATCGTGCCCATCCCCATGCGAGAACCAGACTTGTTCCAGGGCTATCCGGAGCCAAGCAATGCTGGCTACGGACTCTCCAAGCGCCTGATGATGGAGCACGGACGAGCGCTGCACGAGCAGTACGGCATGCGCTGCGTCTTCCCCATGCCCACCAACCTCTATGGCCCGGGGGACGACTTTGACCCACGCTCTAGCCACGTGGTGCCCGCGCTGATTCGCCGCTGCTTGGAGGCCGTAGAATCCGGTGCCGAAACCATCACCGCCTGGGGCACCGGTACCGCAACCCGTGAGCTTCTCTACGTAGAGGACTGCGCTCAAGCCATCATTGCCATGGCCGAGCAGTGGGAGAGTCCCGAGCCGGTCAACATTGGAAACGGCGAGGAATTCACCGTTAAGCGCTTGGTACACACCATCGCCGAACACTGCGGTTTTCAGGGCAAAATCCTGTGGGACAGCTCCAAGCCGGACGGCCAGCCCCGCAAGTGCTTGGACACTTCCAGGGCCCAAGAAGGCCTGGGCTGGACAGCCCAGGTCGATCTGCACCAAGGCCTAAAGCGAACCATTTCCTGGTACCGAGAACACCGTGAGACGTGATCCACATATCGGCCCAAGGGCTGAGATCTACGCCCACTTTCGGCGTTTCTCTAACCCAATGTTTACCTTGTGCACTCAGCTACCCGTTGCCTTACCAAAATCCGAGTACTTCGGTGGTATTCTGTGGTCTGTGCTGTATGCCGCCAACAATGTTTCACAGTTTCGAGAGCGTATCGAGGTCGACGGCCAGGACTGGATTCAATGCCACGACACGGTAGACACAACCTGCACGGTGGCGACCGAAGATGAAGCATTCGTGTTCTGTGAAATACCCTGGCTCGCGGATCGCGCGGCCTTCTTGTCCGCACTGCCAGGTCACATGGAGCGTGCCCGAGCCCGAGGCCGGCTTATGCCAGAGGGGCCACCTCGCACGAACAGGCTCTATCTGAGCTGCGTGCCGTGGTTCACCATACACAGCGCCCAGCACGCGGAGCCTGGAGATCCAAACGACTGTGTCCCCCGCATCTTGTGGGGCCGAGTTCAGGACGGCCAGATCGGAGTCTGCGTGACCGCCCACCACTCCTTGGTCGATGGCCGCCACATCGGACAGTTCTTTCAGCACATGGGACAGGCCCTGATGGGTCCCTTTGGGGAGCAAACATGACCACAGCAGACCGGGTCGCAAACCGCGCAGAAGCCGCATTTGACCAGACCCTGGAGCAGCTCTGCGCCTACCTACGTATTCCAGCCATCTCCTGTGATGAAACCCACTTTGGGGACGTGCGGCTCCTCGCCGAGCGAATCCGGGATGACTTGGAAGCCTTGGGCTTGGACAACGCCCGCTTGCTGGAGCTTCCGGATGCTCTGCCATGTGTGGCGGCCGAGTGGCTAAACGCCGGCGCCGATGCACCCACTGTTCTCATTTACGGTCACCTGGACCTTCAGCCGGTAAACTTGGCCAACTGGCGCACAGCCCCCCACGAGCCCGTGGTGATGGACGGTCGCCTTTATGGTCGAGGCGCTGCCGACGACATGGGCGGCTGGGTCTCCCACTTGGCCGCCCTGAAAGCCTGGAAGCAGGAAACCGGTAGCTTTCCCTGCAACGTGCGCCTGCTCATCGAAGGAGAGGAGGAGATCGGCTCCCCAAACCTGGAGCGCTTCATGGACACCTTCCCCAGGGCCTTCGACTCCGATGTCATGGTGCTCACGGACTGCGAGAACCCCAGCACCACCGTGCCTGGTCTGACCGTGAGCCTGCGCGGACTATTGGAGGTAGAGCTGATCTGCGCGTCTCTAGAGTCCGATGGCCACAGCGGGCTCTGGGGCGGCATGGTGCCCGACCCCGCCATCGCTCTGATCCAGCTGATTGGACGTCTGGTGGACCAGGACGGACGCATGAAGGTGGGCCGAGTAGAGGTTGGGGAGGACTGGGCCAAGGCGTCCTTTGATGTACCCCTGAACAACGACGTGATCCGCGAGGGCTCGCACATGCTGGAGGGAGTGGACCCGCTGCCCCTGCGCGGGCGCTCGGCCGCTGAGTGGATGTGGCGCCAACCCGCCATGACGGTCGTGGCCACCACCCTGCCCACGGCTGCAGAGAAGAAGAACGCCATCCGCACCCAGGCCAGCGCCACACTGTCCATTCGAGTAGCCCCCGGCATGGACACCCAGACCCTCTGGGCGCTGGTCCAGGCCGAGCTGACCCGGGCTCCACCCCAGGGCATACGGGTCAGTGTGGTCCAGGCGCCAGGCGCCGGAGAAGGCTGGCTCTACACCCCAGAGGGCCCTGCCTTCGAGGCAGCGAATCGCGCCTACGTCAAGAGCTGGGGCACGCCCCTGGTCCAGGTGGGCGTGGGCGGCTCCATCCCTTTCGTCGCGCTCTTTGGGCGCCGCTTTGGAGACCTGCCCTTGATCCTAAACGGTGTGATGGACCCCCTGACCACCGCCCACGGCCCCAACGAGTCCATGGATCTGAGCATCTTCCGCCGCGCCATCGCCGCCAACGTCTACCTGCTTGATGAACTGGCCGCCCTGGGTAAGGCCGGCCTAAAGGGCGCCTCTTGAACCTGGCCTGGCTGTCTCTGGCTGCCTGCTTGGAGCGCACCACGGGTGCGCCATCCCCCCTGGATCCCCGCTTCACTGCGGGGGCCACAGAGAGCAGCGGGCAAGTCGTCACTCACGATCCTGACGCTGGGGCAACTTCGCCTTTTGGTGTGGTGGCAGAGGATGGAATCGTAGTGCGGGGCAACATGACCTCGCCGATGGAAGGGGCGATCGCTCTGGACATCCTGACCATCGATCCAACGAGCGAAGCCGGTGTGTCCATGGTGGGGCGCGTGCTCTTCCCAGAAGGTGGTGCCTTTGAGCTCGACGTGCCCAAAAATCAAGGAGAGCTGACATTGCAGTTCTTCGTGGACCAAGGGCGCCCCGGACCCGACGACGCAGATCCCTTCGTAACGCGCACGATTCTTGTAGAAACGAAGGACTTAGACCTGGGCGAGCTAACGCTGGAAATCGGCGGTCGGGCCGTCGCTCCGCTGGCCGGTGCGCGCAGTCATGTCTGGCCAGATCACCCAGGTCCCTGGACCCGTGTTCAGGGCACGGTGCTCGCTGAGGGAGACTCTTCGGTCGCTGTGGACATCCGAAAGCCAGACCCCAACAGCCAGACTGGCGACGCCTTTGTGGGCAAAGAACAGCTTTCTGCCCCGGGACCTTTCACCCTGATGGTGCCCCAGGGCATGGGCGAGCTGACCCTGCAATTTTTTCAGGACGCAGGTGGGGATGGCCCCAGTGCCGACGATCCCTTCGCGGAGCAAACGATCGCGGTCGAAGATCAGGAGCGCCTCTCGCTCGAGGTCCGATTGCTCCCTGCGGCGCTTGAGACCCAGGAATAAAAAAAGGGCCGTCCGGTGGACGACCCTCTCTTTTGAACAGCCCCGAGGGGCAATCTTTCAAGGAAGCTTAGTCCTTGAAGATAGCGTTCAAGAACTCCAGACCGTTCTCGTTCTCGCCGATGGACTGGCCGCTCTGCAGCTTCTGGCCCAGCAAGTAGGCGTCGTACGCGGTGATGAGCGGAATGATCATGCCGATGCCGAAGCACATGGACAGGAACACAGTGGCAAGAATGGAGATGATTCCCTTCTTCTGCTGTCCCATCATCAGGTAGCCCACGCCACCCGCGAGGAAGAAGTTCAAAACCGCAGGAATGACCGGGTTGGTGTCAGGCTTAGAAATCTCACCCATGGAAGGCTCCAGTGTCTTTGGCTCGGGTGTTGTTGAAAGTCCCGAGAGTGCGTCGCGACCCTATGCCAAGTTGCGCCACTGAGCAAGGGGAGCCCCAAGGAATGACCGGATGATAGACTCAACAGCCGGGTGTTTTCGCACTTGGCGTGAGGAGAATGAGATGAGATTTCGAGCGGCATGGTCCCTTCCCCTGTTGGGCTTGCTCTGGGCGCCCAACACCCTGGCAGCGCGGAATGCGAGCCAACAAGGCGACCTGGTGATCACGGAGATGATGACCAGCCCAGAGAACGGCATACCCGACTACTCGGGCCAGTGGTTCGAAGTTCGGAACGTTGCGAACGAATTGCTCTTCGTCGAGGGGCTAACGATCGAGAACGCGGATGGAACTCAGGTAATCACCGTGCCCACCGGCAGTGGCCTGCAGCTCGCTGTTGGGGACCACTTGGTCTTCGGAGTCTCCGCCAACGACTCCGACGAGGGCGCAGCCGACTACAACGGCGGCATCCCGGTGGACGTCACCTACTCCTTCTTCTCCGACATGAGCATGGTTCGGTCTTCCGACGCGCTCATCATCAAGCACACGGCCACTGGCACGGTGCTGGACGCCGTGAACTGGACCACGACCTGGAACCTCCCAGAGGGCGCAAGTCTTCAAGCGGGGCCCCATGCCACCTACGAGTGGCCCAATGATCTGGAGCACAACTGGTGTGCCTCGGCCAAGTACATCCCGCCCAAGGGCTTGAAAGGCACCCCAGGCCAAGACAACGACCCCTGTGCCGGGGCCGGCGACGATGCCGATGGAGACGGCTACTCCGAGTCCCAGGGCGACTGCGATGACACCGACGCCTACGTGCACCCAAACGCCATCGATGGCGCGGGAGACGCCACCATCACCCAAGGCACCACAGACCCTTCCGATGATGTGATTTTTTTCTTCGGTGAGCCCAACGACGACGCCGACTGTGACGGGGTGCAGGACGACGGCCTGACCGATGACGACTTAGACGGCCACACCGAGATCGGGGGGGACTGCGACGACGAAGACTCATTCGTGCATCCGCTCAGGAACGAGGGCAAGACCGCCAACGGTATCGACGACGACTGCAACTGCTGGGTCGACGACTTGGACCAAGACGGAGACACCTACACCACCCTGGAGGGTGCCGAATACAGCCTCTTGGGCTTGGTAGAGCCCTTCTGCCAGACCGAAGCGGAGACCGACTGCTTAGACTACAGCGACGACATCACGGTCACCGGCAATCCCGCTGAGGTCAACCCCGAGGGCATCGAGGTCCCCTACGACGGCATCGACCAGGACTGCGATGGCTTTGACGAGTGCGATGTAGACGGCGACACCTACGACGCAGAAGAGTGCGGCGGGCTGGACTGCAATGACAACAACGCCGAGATCAAACCCGGAGCGCCCGACGCGGAAGCTGAGGCCGATGGCATCGACAACGACTGCGACGGATTTGTAGACAGTCCCGACCGAGACGGCGACGGCTTTGGAACCAACGACGGCGACTGCGACGACGACAACGCAGACGTAAACCCAGCTGCAGACGAACTCTGCGGTGACCGCGTGGACAACAACTGTGATGGTTGGGTGAACGAAGACTGCGCCTATCCGGCAGCGACCGCTACCTTGGGCGGCGGCTCAGTGGTCCCTTGGGGCTGTAGCGCAGCCAGCAGCGGGATCAGCGGCGGCTTGGGCGGCGCTGATCAGACTGGCGGGGCGGCGGCCGTGCTGGCGATGCTGGCGATGATTGGGCTCCGGCGTCGGGAGGAGGTGTGAACATGGGCTTGTTTCTTCTTCTCTCCTCCTTCACTGCACAGGCCCAAGACCAGAGCTTGGACATCGAGCAGTTCAGGCCCGCCTCCGATCACTACGGCTACTACCAGACACACTCCGCAGACACCCTGGGCCACCTCCAGGTAGGTGTCGGCATTTGGGGCAACTACGCCAACGATCCCCTGGTCCTGCGCGGGCCAGACGGCGAGCGGGTAGGGCTCCTGTCAGACGGCACCGGCGGGCCAATCGAGAGCCGGTTTACAGGCAACGCCCAGCTGGGCATGGGCATCACGAACTTCGCCTCTATCTCGGCGGACTTGCCGATCGTGCTCTGGCAGCAGGGCTACGACGTCTCCAGCCTGAACACCAACAGCCAGCCTCCTGCGATCCAGGCCAGCGGCTTGGGCGACCTGAGAGTCGTGCCCAAGATCGCGCCGCTGTCCAGAGCACAACAGCCTCTGGGCATGGCCCTGGTGGTTCCCGTGACGATCCCCACCGGTGGCAGCGAGGGCTTCTTGGGCGAGGGCTCCGTGACGGCGACTCCCACCTTGGCTTTGGAGTTCTCCGACGCCGGGATCTGGAGCCGCTCTTACACTTGGAGAACAGCAGTCAACCTGGGCTACTTGGTGCGCCAAGGCGACCGGGCGCGCGACGTCCAGGTCCCCAACGCCATGGTCTACAGCGCCGCCGTGGGCTTTCGACCCAGCGAGCCCATCGAGCTCATTCTCGACGTGCACGGGCAGCGCTACGGCACTTCCCTTGCGCAAAATCCGCTGGAGCTGAACCTGGGAATCAAGGCCCTGATCGGCCAATGGATTAGTTTGAATGCAGGTTTTGGCGTTGGAATTATCCCCGGACTGGGCACGCCTGACTATCGTGGGATCCTGGGACTGACCGTAGCGCCCAGCTTTGATCCTGACGCCCGGGACTCGGACAAAGACAGCGTGCCCGACGGCATGGACCGCTGTCCCAAGCACGCCGAGGATCTGGATGGCTGGCAAGACCAGGACGGCTGTCCCGAGTCGGACAACGACTCCGACGGCATCGAAGACATGGTCGATCGCTGTCCAGATGACCCCGAAGATGACGACGGATTTATGGACAACGATGGTTGTCCAGAGGACGACAACGACAAGGACGAAATCCCGGACACACAAGACCGCTGTCCCGACGACGCGGAGACGGTCAACGGCTTTGAGGACGAAGACGGCTGCCCGGACAACGATCCCGACATGGACACGGACGGCGACGGATTCTCCGACGGCCTGGACCGGTGCCCCTATGACGCAGAGGACGTGGACGGCTTCGAGGACAACGATGGATGCCCGGACCAGGACAACGACCGCGATGGGATCTTCGATATGGAAGATGCCTGCCCAGATGTGCGTGAGACCTTCAACGGAAATCAGGACGAAGACGGCTGCCCAGACGAGGGTCGTGTCGAGCTCACGGCCGCCAAGATCGAGATCTACGAGAGGGTCTATTTCGAGACGGGCAAGGCCACGATCAAGCAGGAGTCCTATGGCCTGTTGAACGAGGTCGCCGCGGTCATGAAGGGCAATCCGCAGCTGTTGCTGATCCGAATCGAAGGACACACCGACTCGGATGGAAACGAGCTGAGCAACCTGAAGCTAAGCCAGGCCCGAGCAGAGGCCGTTCGCAGCTACCTGGTCAAACAGGGTGTCTCTGCGGATCGACTGGTCGCGGTTGGCTTTGGCGAGGGCATGGCGCTAGAGAGCAACGATACGGCCGCAGGCAAGGCCAACAACCGCAGGGTTGAGTTCCTCATCGCCAAGCAGGAGTAGGCATGTTGCTGTGGTGGGTCGCCGGATGTATCGGTGCCATCGATCAGCCCATGGACGTCTTGGATACCACCCCGGTGGTCTTCGAGGTGCCCAAGGGTTCATCTGCGGGGGGCTTAGGTCCTGCACTCATGGATGCTGGGCTGATTCCCGACGCGCTGACTTGGAAGCTCTATCTCAAGCGCGACAAAGCCGGCGGCTGCCTAAAGGCGGGCCGCTTTGAGCTGACCCGCGCAATGAGCATGCCCGAGCTGTTGGAGACGATGTGCAAGGCGCCTATCGCCGACGAGGTACAGGTCACCTTCGTTGAGGGCTGGCGCATGCGAGAGATCGACGCCGAGCTGTCCCGCTTGGGTCTGATCGAGGCAGGTACCTACTGGGCTGCGGCCAAGGATCCGGGCCGCTTTGAGCTACCGGGTGGCTTGAGCGGTCTGACCTCGCTGGAGGGACTGCTACTCCCTGAGAGCTACAGCGTGCCCGCCGATGGCGTGAACGTGGAGCTCTTGATCCAGCGTCAGATCGACCTCTTAAACTCCCGCTTTGTGCAGCCGAACCAGGCTGCGATCAACGCCTCGGGACGCAGCCTGTACGAGCTGCTGATTGTGGCCAGCATGCTGGAGAGAGAAGAGCCACGGCCCAGCAACCGACCGGTGGTCGCCGGCGTGATGTGGAAGCGCCTGGACAACGCGTGGAATCTTGGAATCGATGCGACCAGCCGCTACACCCTGGCAGACTGGAACGACCGAAAAGCATTCCTGCGTCAGCTTCGCGACCCAAATGATGTGTACAACACCCGGCTTCGCGGTGGCCTGCCGCCTACGCCAATTGGGAACGCGGGCACCGAGAGTCTCAAGGCCGCCCTTTCCCCAGAAGGCAGCGCGTACTGGTATTACCTGCATGACTCGAAGGGGAACCTGCACCCTGGGCGCAGCCTAGCCGAGCACAATGCGCTCAAGCGAAAGTACGACGTGTACTGAGCCCAGGGCTCGCGCTCTGATCTGAGCGGGCTATACGCCGGCCATGATCACCATCACCAACCTCGCCATGTCCTATGGCGGCCAAGTCCTGTTCACGAACTGCAACCTGCAACTGGACAAGGGAAAGCGCTACGGCATCGTCGGGGCCAACGGCTCGGGCAAGTCCACCCTGCTTCGTATCTTGAGCAAGGAGGAGTCTCCCCAAGAGGGCGAGGTAAGCCGTCCCAAGATGAGCCGAATGGGCGTTCTGGAGCAGGATCACTTCGCCTACGAGGACACCCGCATCCTGGATGTGGTGATGATGGGCAACCCCGTGCTCTGGGACGCTATCCAGGGCAAAGAAGCCATGTTCGATGGCGGTCCGGATGCCTGGGACGATGACAAGTACGCCGAGATGGAGGACATCATCCTTCAATACGACGGCTACAGCCTGGATGCGCGAGCAGCCCAGATCTTAGAAGGCTTGGGCATCCCCACCGAGAAACACGACCAGCCCCTCAAGGCGCTGAGTGGTGGCTACAAGTTGCGCGCCCTGCTGGCCAAGACCCTTGCTGCAGACCCTGACATTCTGCTGCTCGATGAGCCCACCAACCACTTGGACATCCTTGCCATCCGCTGGCTGGAGAGCTTCCTGGTGGACTTTGCCGGCTGCACCGCGGTCATCAGTCACGACCTGCGCTTTCTGGACGCCGTAGCCACCCACATCGTGGACGTGGACTACCAGGCAGTCACCCTCTACAAGGGCGACTACACAGGCTTTGAGAAGCAGAAAGTGGAGGAGCGGGAGCGCCGCGAGGGCGAGATCGGCAAGCGCGAGAAGGAGATTGCCGAGCACCAGGCCTTTATCACCCGCTTCAAGGCCAAGGCCTCCAAGGCCCGGCAGGCCAACTCCCGCCAAAAGCGCATGGAGAAGATCGTCATCGACACCCTTCCGACCAGCTCCCGGCGTCACCCACGCTTTGTGTTCAAGCAGCGCCGCCAGTCCGGTAGACACGTGCTCAAGGCCAAGGGCATCTCCAAGGCCTACGGCGATCTGCAGGTGCTCAAGAACGTCAGCTTTGAGATCGAACGGGGCGAGCGCGTGGCAGTGGTCGGGGCCAACGGTGTGGGCAAGTCCACCCTGCTCAAGATCCTGGTCAATGCCATAGAAGGGGATGCAGGCACCTTTGAGTGGGGCCACGAAGCGCACCTGGGCTACTTTCCCCAGGACCACCACGAAGCCCTGGGCGACCCCAAGCAGACCGTACACGAGAGCATGTGGGAGTCTGTGCCACAGGATGGACTGGGTCAGGTCCTGGCCCGACTGGCTGCCGTGCTCTTTGACAAGGACGACTCGGCCAAACGCATCGAGAACCTCTCCGGTGGCGAGGCTGCACGACTGCTCTTCCAGCGCATCTCCTCCGCTGAGCCAACCGTCATGATTCTGGACGAGCCCACCAACCACTTGGACATTGAGGGCCTGCGCGCTTTGGCAGGGGCCCTAAAGAAGTACCCGGGCACCCTGATTTTCGTCAGTCATGACCGCTGGTTCGTGGACCAACTGGCCACGCGGATCTTAGAGATCAAGCCCCATGGCCTAAACGACTTTAGCGGTACCTGGACCGAGTACCTGGCCCAGGGCGAGGACCACTTGGACGCCGAGGTGGTGGTGGCCAAGGAGCGCCGAGAGGCGCGGGAAGCCAAGAACAAGCGGAAGCGCAAAGGAAAGTGATGCATCGCGGACTCGGAGCGCTCACCGCGAATCGCTGTCCATCACCCCAGGCTGGGCGGCCGCTTACCAGCCCAAGGCCGCGCTTCTTCGAGCTGAGAAGAGAGCCGGAAGAGGGTGGCCTCATCGCCAAAGGCTGTCGAGAGCTGAACCCCTATGGGCAGGCCTTCGTGCTCAAACAGCGGCAAACTGGCCGCAGGCTGGCCGGTCTGGTTGAAGAGCTGGGTATTGGGTGTCCACGCCATCGTGTCGGTGCCCAGCTTCTTGATGGTGAAGTCGAGTAGGGACTTGAACCCAAGGACCCGCAGCAGGGCCATCTGGGCGTGATCTCCGCTGTTGGGGTAGAGCTCGCCGATCTTTGCGGGGGGCTTGGCCATGGTGGAGCTCAGCATCACGTCGTAGTCCGCATGGAACGCCGCCATGGTGCGGTTGACCTGTTGCATCTCGTAGATGCTGTCTTGAAGCTCCGGCGCCGTGGTGGCCCAACCGATCTGGGCCATCAGCCAGGTCGAGGGCTCAAAATCTCCCGGCGACGGGGCCCGGCCCGCGTCATGGGCGGCCTGATCCACGTACCACGCGATGCCTGCGCAGACCGTGCGAAAGTAGGCTTGGATCATGGCCTCTTTGGGGTAGACGGGAGCGGCCTCGACCACTTCATGTCCAAGCGCTTCGAGCAGCTTGGCCGCGTCCAGGACAGCCGCTTTGCAAGCCGGATCCGTCTCCCCGGCGTGCAGGGTGTCTGTCGTAAACGCAACGCGCAGCTTGCCAGGGTCTGCGCCTACTTCCTGCAACCAGGGCCGGGCCGGAGGCGCAATTCCGTAGGGTTCACCGGGTGTGGGAATGGCCGTGAGATCCAACATCGCCGCGCAGTCGCGAACCGAGTGGGTGAGCACGTGCTCCTGCACAAAGCCGCCCCAGGCATCGCCCATGAAGGGGGCCATGGTGTTGCGGCCGCGGGTGGGCTTGAGACCGAAGAGCCCGCAGCAGCTCGCAGGAATACGGATGCTGCCGCCGCCGTCTCCGCCGTGGGCCATGGGCACCATGCGGGCGGCGACCGCCGATCCCGAACCGCCACTGGAGCCGCCCGGGGTGTGCTCGAGATTCCAGGGGTTGCGGGCGGCGCCGCGGGTGCGGGGCTCGGTGATGCCCATGATGCCGAACTCAGGGGTGTTGGTCTTGCCCAGGATCTGCACCCCAGCGGCCTGGTAGCGCTGCACGAGCACACTGGTCTGCGTGCTGACCACGCCGGTGCGCAGAGCGGTGGAGTTGGTAGTGACTGTGCCGGCGAGCTGGGCTTTCAGATCCTTGAGCAGGAAGGGCACGCCCTTGAAGGGGCCATCCGGCAAGGAGTCTGACTCGGCCCGGGCCTTGTCGTAGAAGGTGTCTACGATGGCGTTGAGCTCCGGGTTGCGGGCCTCGATGCGCTCGACGGCGGCTTCCAGCAGCTCGGCCGGACTGACCTGGCCGGCGGAGACGAGTGCGGCCATGGCCGTGGCATCGAGGGTGTCGTATTCGGGGAAGGTCATGGGGGGAGGATACACCTCGCTCCCCAAGTAGAACCCCAAAGCAGCGCCCCTCAGGAAGCGAGAAGCTCCTGGGTAACCACCGGAAGATTAGAGACCCAGCCGCTCTTGCACCAGCCCACTCACCTGAGCCACGGTGCCACTCTCGAAAGGCGAGCGCAGGCCTACTGTCTTGAGGAGCCCAGTAAAAGGCTGACTGCCACCTAGATTGCACAGCTCCCGATAAGCCTTGAGCGTCCCCTCGGCATCCTTTAGGTACATACTCCATAGTTGCAGGGCGCACACCTGGGCCAGACAGTAGTCAATGTAGTAGAAGGGCATGTGGAAGAGGTGGCCCTGGCGCTGCCAAAAGCGGCCCCCTTCAAAGTTGGGGGTGTCGGCATAACGACGGTCAGGGACCCACTTGGACTCCAGCTTTTGCCACAGAGCAGCGCGGCCATCCGCGTCCAGCTCAGGCTGTGCGTAGACCTCGTGCTGAAACTCATCCACCAAAGCCCCGTATGGCAAGAACAGGATGGCGTCTTCCAGGTGTCCCTGGCGGAAGCGTTCCGCATCGTCCCCAAAAAAGCGTTCCATCTCGTTGTAGCTCAGCAGCTCCAGGCCCATGGAGTGGATCTCACAGGCTTCCATTGTAGGCCAGCCGTAGTCGCGCAGGTCTTGGGTCTGGGCAGCGCTCCAGCACTGGAAAGCGTGGCCGCATTCGTGGGTAAACACGTTCACATCGTCTTGGGTCCCGTTGAAGTTGGCAAAGATGAAGGGCACCTGGTGCTCGGGCAGAGACTCGCAGAATCCGCCGCTGACCTTGCCTTTACGCGCTTCCAGATCCATCAGTTCCCGGCGCTCCATCAGGCTGTAGAACTCCGAGAAGTCTGCACCCAAGGCCGAAAACATGCCCCTGGCCTGCTCCCGCATCCAATCGTGACCGCCCATCGGCTTGGGCACACCGCGGGCATCCCGCACGGACTCATCGTGATAGAATGACTCCCCTTCCAGGCCCAGGGTCTTGGCCCGGCGAGCTCGGATCTGAACCGCCAGGGGCACGACGGTCTCCAGCAACTGAGCGCGAAAGGCGCCGACCTGCTCGGGTCCATAGTCACTGCGGCCCATTCGCTTGTAGCCCAGCGGGGTGTAGGAGCTCAGGCCCATCTTCTTGGCCATAGATGTGCGCAGAGTGACGAGTTCAGCATAGATCTCATCGATCTCATGGGAGACTTTGCCCATGGCGGTGTCTTGAGCCACCCGAGCGGCGTGACGAACGCTGCGCTCGGAGTCCCCGTACTTGCCGCGCAGGTCCATCAACCGCACTTCCTGTCCGTCGTACTCGGCCCGGAGCTCAGAGATCAGGGTGTCGTAGCGGGTCACCAGCTTGGACTCGGCACGCTTGTCGTCGGCGATGATGGGATCGAATGCCTGAACCTCGACGCCCCAGATCCCGAGAGCATGGGCGCCAAGCTCAAGCTCAAGCTCAGTCCGCACTGGCGAGGCCAATACAGCACGCATGACCTCCAAGTTCTGACCGGCGATCTCGGGCCAGAGCTCGTCCCAGAAGGCCTTCTCTTCCTTGTCCTGGGTGTTTCGGGCAAAGCGGATGTGGGCCAGGTTCTTCCAAGTCTCCAGCCGCTTCTGCGCGCCGTCCCAACGGCGGATGAGCTCCAGCTGTGCCACAGCGGTCTCGGCCTGGGCCCAGTCGGCCATCCAGGCGACGTGGGTGGCACTTAAATCACTCAGAACAGGGCGCTCGCTTGGGAGTTGGGCGAGGGTAAGTTCTTCATTCATGTGAGGGCCTCCTGGAACAAGCCCCTAATCCACCCACTGGGTCGTGGAGTAGAACGCTGTGTTCAGTGCTGCAGAGCGACCCGGTTCAAATCATCGATTAGGACCGCCAAATTGGGCTCTTTGGGCGAGATTCTCGGCAGCCCTGGAATGGGGTGCCGGATCAAACGGCCCGTCCCAGCCACCCGCAGTTCCAACATGCGACGGGCCACTCTAAGCCTCTCACCTCGAAGCCGGGCGAGCTCCACCGCGCGATTCCAAGCCTGGATGCGCATGCGCTGCAGGGCCTTAGCAGCCACCCATTCATCGACGCGACCGCCCAGCTTGTCCAGGCCTGCCATCCAAGGGTTGTGGTTGTCCAGCACCTCTTGCATGCCGTCTATCAACGAGAAGAGGATGTCGTTGATGCGCTCAAAGTCTCGGCCTAAAGCTTCGGTGTTCGGGCCCCCCACTTGTGCAGCAGCGATGGGCAGGTCAAAGCCGATGTGGGCGCCCATACCTAAAAATAGGTGCTGCATGGGCCGCAGCCGAGCAGAAGCATCAAAGACCACGCTCCAAACAAAGGAGCAGCGCTCTCCTCTGCGATGCTGCCTCAGCGCCTCCAAGTAGCGGATGGCAAAGACCGTATCGAAGCGGTCCATTCGGGGGCCGTCGTCAAAGTCACCGTTCGCGATCCCGTCGCGCACGCGCAAGGTGACTTGCCGGTACATGGCGGCAAAGAGCCCCGCAGGCTCGCCATGCTGGATGGACCAAGCGACCACAGCGTCCAACTCTTCGATGACCTGATCAATGTTCTGGGCCACATCCCCTCCGTGTAAAGACGATGGCTCAGTGTGACCACTTCTGCACGAGCGCGGCCAAGTCGGTGGCGACGAAGGGCTTTGACATATGATCGTCCATGTCTGCGTCCAGAGCTCGCTGCACATCCTCGCGCAATGCGTTGGCAGTCAGCGCGACGATAGGCGTCCGCTCATTGGTCTCCAGGGCGCGGATCGCGCCGGTTGCTTCGTAGCCATCCAGGACCGGCATCTCGCAGTCCATCAGCACCAAATCGTAGCGCGCCCTCTTCCACATCTCGACGCATTCGGCGCCATCGCGGGCCAAGCCTACTTCGCAGCCCATCTTTTCCAGCATCGCCACAACGACCAGTCGATTGACAAGGTTGTCCTCGGCAACCAACACCCGGGTATTCACTAGCGGCGCAAAGCCATCTGACCAAGCGGACACCGTCGAACGGTCTGGGCTTTCTTCAGCCACAGGCAGTGCCAAGCGCACCCAGAAGGTGGCGCCTTTACCCACCTCGCTATCGACCCCTAAAGTACCGCCCATCAGACGTACAAAACCCCCGGCGATGGACAAGCCCAAACCGGTGCCGCCATAGGAACGCGTGGTGCCGGTGTCCGCCTGCTCAAAGGGCTTAAATATGGCCGCTGCACGCAAGGGTGCGATGCCTATTCCCGTGTCCCGCACCCTCAGCACCAAGGCCATGGGGTTGGAGGCGGGATCCAAGGTGTCGATTTCGACTGTGACACCGCCAAGGGTCGTAAACTTCACCGCATTCCCAATCAGGTTCATCATCACCTGACGAATCCGGCCCGCATCACCATGAAACCTCAAAGGTAGTGACGGTGCGTAAACCAAATCCAGCGTAATGCCCTTGGCCTGAGCTTCGGGTTGCAACACCTGAATTACATTGGACAATTCAGTCTGAAGCTCGAAGACATCGATGTGCAGGGTCTGCTTACCCGCCCGGATCTTCGACAGATCCAGGATGTCATTAATCACTGTCAGCAGGGCCTTGGAGGAACTGAAAATCGCGTCGACATAGCGCCGTTGGAGCGCGTCGAGCTCGGTGTCCTGCAGCAGCTGCGCCAATCCCATCACGCCGTTCATAGGTGTCCGCAGTTCATGGGACATATGGGCTAAAAAAGTGGACTTGTTGGCCGCCGCTTGCTCCAAATCCTCGCGTTCTTTGATCAGCTTTTCTAGCCGGGCCTGCACCAGGTCCGCTCCGCCGGCCCTCCCAAACTGTCGCGGGTCAATGACCCGAGTCCCGTGCACCACAACGCCCAAGGCATGCGGCTTGAACTTCAGGAGGTAGTCCAGTCGATCGGGTGACGTCCATCGCACGGTCATCTGGCGGCCACGACCGATGCGTTTACGCAAAATATCGGCATTCACGGGGAGGAGTTTGTGGATCGCTTGCCCGGTTGCCTCCGGGGACACAACACGACCAAACTCCCCATTGAACTTCAAGACTCTGAACTCTGTAGGCTCAAGTAGACACAAGGGATCTGTTATCAGATCGGCGAGTTCCACGATGGCCCCGTCATCTTTCACTCGCTCTGAGCCGGAGCGACAATGACTACAGCCAAGCTGGCCACACTATCCATAATGGTGGCCACGTCCTCGGAGACCACGCCGTTGTCTTCCAGCGTGTCTCGAAGGATTTCAGCCACCTCGTTGAAGTCCTCCATGGTGATCCCCAACTTGGCGTGCGCATCCAGCATATTTCGGCCGTGGTACACCTGTGGGCCATCCAGGACGACCGACAGAAAAGTGGTTTGGTGATCAAGCAGCGACACCATGTCCACCCCTTCAAAGTAGTGGGCCACCCTCTCGGACTCAAGAACACGCTCATAAAAGTCAGCCACTACCGACGAGATGACTGCCGTGCCACCGTACTTTTCAAACAGAGTCAACCGAACCTCCAAAGCTCCTGGAACAGATGGGCCAAAACTAACGCCAACGACCAACGCCTGCTCGGCGAATATATGAATCGATGATGAAAGCTTGTGACCAGCCTTCCAGAAACCCTGACCTGCTATGGATTCTCCAGTTCCACCCGCGCCCTAGTCCAAGTACGCATGGACACAGGCGGCGAGGTTCGTCCGCGCCATCGGGCAAGAGCCAGCGGGGGGCTGGAAGCCGCCACCCCAGCCCCCATCAGAAGGAGAGCAGCTTGCGGATTAGCACCGCGGTGGGATGCCGCCCCTCAAAGCTGGCCAATCGAATGTCAGATCCTGCGTCCTGGATGGTCACGCTGGAGAGCGTCGACTGGTCTCGACCATCGCTCACCGCGCGCACCGGCCGCTTGTGGGTGTCCAAAGCTTCGACCTGAATCACCGCGTTCGCGGGCAGGACCAGGCTGGGAAAGCGGGGACGGTGGGGTGCGAGCGGGGTCAGCTCCAGCATCCGCACTTCGGGGTGACATGCCGGACCGCCGGCAGCCATCGAGTAGGCCGTGGAGCCCAAGGCCGTAGCCACCACCAGACCATCGCAGACCATCCGCTCGGCGACGAGGTGACCATCCACCAACACGCGCAGGTGGGCCGCTTGCCCCGAGAAGCGCTCCAGGTAAATGTCATTGACCGCGATCGCGGAGATCTGCTCCCCCTCCGGCGAGACACCCGAGAGGCGCAGTCGGTTCACCGAGCGGGTGACCAGCTTACCCCCATGCAGGCGCTCGGCGATGCCCTGGGGGCTCATCCAGTCGTTGAGCAGAAACCCCACCCGCCCGCAGTTCAGGCCCAAGTAGGTATGGGCCGGTCCAAGAGCATGAATGGTCGCCAGCATGTGCCCGTCGCCGCCCAACACGATGCACAGGTCGTCGGTCAGCTGCGCTGGGGACAGGCAGCTCTCCAACGCGCGAGCGAGGGCCACGGCATCGGCGTTGCGGAGATCAGGGCACAGAAGCATGCGGGGATCCTGCCACGGGCGACCCCGGGGCAGGTGTAGTCTTGGTCGATGAAGCTTCTGAAATCACACGGTCTGGGCAACGACTATCTGGTCCTACACGAAGGCCAGCTGGCCGGCCGCAGGATGGTGCGCGGGGTCTGCCACCGGCACATAGGACCCGGCGGCGACGGCCTTCTCACCGCCGGTCCCAAGGGGCGCTGCGACTACGGCCTGCGCATCTTCAACCCCGACGGCTCAGAGGCTGAAAAGTCCGGGAACGGCATTCGCATCTACGCCCGCTACCTGGTCGACCACTGCGGGGCGCCCCCGTCTTTCACCCTCAACACCCTGGGCGGTGTCGTGGCCTGTCAGGTGGACCCCGAGCAGGTCACCGTAGAAATGGGCAAGGCCACTTTCGTGCCCAGAGAGATTCCCGTCGATCTTCACGTCCCAGAGGCTGTAGAGCAGCACGTGGCCGCTGCCGGCGAAGAGTTTGTCTTTACGGCAGTCGGCGTGGGAAACCCCCACTGCGTGATCTTCCGGGACGAGGCCTTGCTCGATGCCACCCGCTGGCGCCGCTGGGGCCCCATTCTGGAGGTTCACCCACTCTTTCCAAATCGAGTGAACGTACAGTTTGTCCAGGTTCGCGGTCCACAGTCCCTGGAGATCCGAATCTGGGAGCGCGGAGCAGGAGAGACCTCGGCCAGCGGCTCCAGCTCTTGCGCGGTAGCGGCCGCGGCGGTTAAGACCGGGAGATGCGCATTCGGTGAGATCACCCTGCGCATGCCCGGTGGCTGCCTGTGGGTGCACGTGGCAGAAGACTGGTCCCTGAGCCTGCGCGGTCCGGTGGTCGAGGTTGGGTGGTTCGAGCCCTCTGAGGAGTGGATCGCAGGGCTGCGCTGACTGAGCGCCGACCCAGAGTTTTCTCCAAGGAAAATCACCGCGCTTGAAAAAGCCGCGGCTTCCCGATCGCACACCCATTTTCAGCATGCACTCTGCACAGAGCTGGACTGCGGTAGACTCGAGCCCAACAACACCCGTGACCGACCCGTGGGGGCGCCTGCTCTCCGCGGGCCCCGAGCGACCTTTGGACTGGAGAGCAGATTTGACTTGGAGATGCGCTGCGTGCCCCTCCAACGCCATTTGTGGAGCCCACTCGGCGACAACGAAGTGGCGCGTGCAGTCCAAGAGCTGGACCTGAGTGGGAGCCAAGACCTCAGCGAGGAGTTCACCGTCTGCGGGACACAGCTGCCTATCAACCGCGACCTGCGGGCCGAGCGGCGCGTGAACGCCTCCGGGATCAAGAGGGTCCGTAGCTTCTAAAAGCGAGACAGAACCCTTGACGTGGGGGCCATCCCCCGCAAACATGGGGGTCTAGTGGCCCACCTTTACACGGGGCGGACCCTCAGGAGACCAGCATGCGCCTAATGCTCGTTCGGGCCCCCGCCCGACACACCGTGGAGAGTGAAGTGCCCCCCGCCGTCGAGGCGGAGAATCAGTCGTATCCACCTTTGGCCCTGCTTTCCCTTGCATCCTACATCAAGGAATGCACCTCCCACGAGGTGGCTATCCTGGACGCCCAGCTCCACAACTACTCCTACGAAGAGTTGGAGCAGAAGATCGATGAGTGGAAGCCCGATGTGGTGGGCATCACCGTCTACACCGTGGGCCTGGTGGACTGCCACCGAACCATCCAGATCGCGCGCAAGCTGGACTGCGTAAAGTACATCGTTCTCGGCGGCCCCCACATCAACGACTTCCCAAAGGAATCCGTTGGCTTGGCTGGCGTAGATGCTGTGGTCAAGGGCGAAGGCCAAAAGCCCCTGGAGCTCCTCCTGGACTGCTGGGAGCGCGGCGACGAGGCCAAGGGCATCCCAGGCGTGGTGGCCCATGCCGACGACGAGGTCCCATCCGAGGACACCTACTTCTCCAACGATCTCGACGACTACCCGCTACTGGATCTCGAGCTCATCGACTTTGAGCAGTACTACGACGTGATGGGCCAGGGTGGCACCTTCACGACCATGGTGACCAGCCGCGGCTGTCCCTATCGCTGCACCTTCTGCAACACCCCACGGCACCGGTACCGCGTCATGTCTCCCGAGCGGGCCTGCGATCAGATCCAGCAGGCGCTGGACCGCGGCATCACCGAGCTCTACTTCGTCGACGACACCTTCAACATCACCAACGCGCGCGTTCACGAGCTCTGCAACGAGATCATCCGCCGCGGCCTGGTGTTCAGCTGGACCGTGCGCTTCCGGGTCAAGGGCGTGGACCGCGCGCTGCTCGAGAACATGAAAGCCGCTGGCTGTCACCGCATTCAATTCGGAGTGGAGCAAGGCACAGAAGAAGGGCTCCTCATTCTCAAGAAGGACGTCAACGTCCGCGAGATCGAGACCGCCTTTGCCCTGTGCCGCGACGTGGGCATCAACACGGTGGCCTACTTTATGATCGGCACCCCGGTAGAGCGCAACCGCGACGACATCATGGAGACCATCCGCTACAGCATCAAGCTGGACCCGGATTTTGTGATGTACAACATTCTAACGCCATTTCCGGGCACCGTACTCTACGACCAGGGCATCGAAGCCGGCGTGTTGGACGTCAAACCATGGATGCGCTTCATGGCCAACCCGGATGAAAACTTCAAGGCTCAGATCTGGGAGGAGCACTTCACCCGGGACGAGCTGCGGGATTACCTGGATCTCGCTTATCGGAGCTTTTACTGGCGGCCACGCTTCATGGCACGGAACCTGGGCCAGATCCGTTCGCCCAAGGATTTCTTTCGCAAGGCCAGCGCTGGGGTTCGTCTGCTGACAGGCTGATTCGCTGGTTTTGTGACCCAAGACAGGCTGGCACTGGGCCCATCTCGCCGCGGCAACACAACGCACTGATCAGCGCTTTCCCCTCGGAAACCCTACTTGGTCCGCTGACGGATGAGTTTCTTCTACCCTAAGCGACGTGGGTGGCGAAGAACACTTCTCACCCGACCAACAAACCCAGCCGCAGAATCCGCTCCAGCTGCTCCTGAATTCCAGGTTTGAGCAACTCGATCAGCATCGGTGAGCCTGCCAGATCTGGACCGGTCCACTGGACGCTGAACTGCTCGGGGGTCATGGTCTCAGAGGCGGCGAGAGCCAGAGTATGCAAGTCCCGCGTGCCATCGAGCAGTGGGAGCAGGACCCGGTCAAACTCGTCCAAGTGAACACTGGTATGCATCAACGAGGTCACCACAAGCCCAGACTCAGCTTGTCCTCGGGCGTGAACCCAAGCTTCTGGCTGATTGCTGATCCGAGTGGCCCAGGGCACAGGATTGATGCGTACCTGGATGAGATCCTTCGCAAAACAAGCGAGCAAGTTGGTCGCGCATTCCTCGATGTCGTGCTCACCGGGGTCCCGATCCACCAGTGCTTGGGCGGCGGCGACCAAGTCTTCTAAGCCTATACAGGCGGGGCGGATCTGCTCCAGCGTATGCAGCATGGCCTTGATCAAGGGCGAGGCCACTTTTAGGGGCACACCATCGCGGATCCAGGCCCCCAGACTCTCGTCCTTCATCTCCCAGGGGTCCGCATCGGGGTCCGGCTTGAACAGCGCACGCACCCGCAAGTTTACCAAGTCCTGCCACGTCAGAGAGTAATCTAGCGCCAGCCCCTTGTGGCAGATCAGGCTCTTTCTAAAGCCACGATTGCGCAGGTAATCCATGTACTGCTCGGTGCGGAGCAAGTCTTGGGTGACCAATGCAACCTCCTCCGCGATGGCGGTCGGAAAGTTGCTGACGAGCATGCTGGAGAACTCGCTGTCTGCCAAATACGCGAGATTCGCTTCGGCCACACGACGGGCGAACTCCAGAAAGTAGATGGGCTCATTGTGGGGACTCAAGTACTCGTGAAACAGGTAGCTGTCGTACTGGGTACCCAGGCTCTTCTGCAGAGAGCGGGTGGCCTCGCCGTATGCTCCGCCGCCTTCTTTCTCGCCCACCGCGCGGGTGAGCATGCCCAGGATGGCGCGCGCCTGTCCGATCTGGTCCTCGCTGCTCTCGAACAGAGCGGCATGAAAGAGCATCATGTCCCGCACGTGCAGTCGCCCGTACCAACCCGGGAGAACGTTGTAGGAAATGTACGCGACTCCGTTTGGGGACAGGTGCTTGGCGACCACGTCCAGGATCGCCTGCTGAACCTCCGGCGGGACCCAGGAGTAGACACCGTGACAGAGAATGTAGTCCCAGGGGCCCTCATCCAAGTCCGTGACCGACTGAAAACGTAGCTCTAAATTCTGATAACCGACCGCCTTGACAGTCTTCTTCCCCATCTCGATCTGAACCTTCGAGGCGTCGATGCCCAGGATGCTCGCTTGGGGGTAGGCGTGGGCGATGCCCAACAGATTGGACCCGTGGGCGCAGCCAATCTCCAGGATTCGAGCCTTCGCCGGATCGGGAGCGGCCATTCCAAACAGTCGCGCCATCGCCCCGATGTGTTCGGGGTGACTCTCCTGGAAAGTTCCTCCAATGTAGGGAACAGCGTCGTAGCGTGTAGGGGCTTTATTTGGCTCAGACATGGTGAGCCGGGGTAACCCTTATGTGTACTGGGAGGGCACAAATAGTGGGCAGTGTTCCCCAAAGGACATGCACCACACCACACCCCCAAGTCTCCCCAATAGGGGAGACTTGGGACACACGAAGGCGTCTACTCTGCTGGGGAATCTACGGCCGGCTCGGCTGCTGGACTGGGCTCGGCCGCGGCGGCTGGCTCGGCTGCTGGGGGCTCAGCCGCGGCAGCAGGAACAGGCTCAGGAGTCACTACAGCAGCAGGGACAGGGGCTGAGGGGACAGGCTCGGCCGCATTCCCCAGGTGAGGAAGAGCCTGTGCAGGCTGCCCAGAGACCGGAGCGGGGGCACCCTCGGCCTTGCGACGTACAACGGTGTTGCCGCGGTCCGAGGTCATCTTGACCTCGGCCTGTGCAATCTTGGCAGCCTCGGCAGCCTTCGCAGCGTAGGCTGCAGCAATCTCGGCGGCCTTCTCGATCTCTACAGCCTGACCGCTGGCTATCAACATCTCCAGCTTGGCCGCCTGCTGTTGCAGGCGCACCTGAGTCGCGCTGCCAGCAGCAGCCAGCTTCAGGGCCAGAGAGAGTTCCTGGTGCGAGGCGAAAACCTTGCCGCGCGCGAAGAGCAGCTCCCCCATGGCGCCACGCGCCTCGGCCTCGTGTGCCTTGGAGACCACTGCACGGGATAGACGCCGCTCGGCGTCGACCAAGCGACCGCTGCGGGTGTCTACTCGAGCCAGCGCGATCTCCACGTCCACATTCTTCTTGCCGGCGGCCTTGAGGGCCTTGCGGGCAGCCCAAGTGGCACGCTCCAAGTCCCCCTCGGTGTCCAGGAGCAACTCAGCGAGCTCCAGATAGGGCTCGTGTCCCTTCACGCCGCCCTTTAGGCTGTCCTCCAGCAGCTCCTTGGCCTCGGCGATCAGTGCCTCGCGGCCAGTCTCGACGATCAGCGACTGCTGACGAAGCAACCGAGCCAATCGGCGCTGGTGCACCTCTCGACCCGGCTCGAGCTCCAAAGCGTAGCGGATGGCGTTGGCGGCATCGCCGTAGCGCTCGGAGCCTTGTGCAGACAGCACTTCTCCCAGCCGAGAGTAGGCTTCGGGCTGGGAAGCGTCTAACTCGATGCTTTCACGCAAAACGATCTCGGCTTGTGCCCATTGGCGCTGCTCGGCCAGGACGGCTCCCAAACGACGAGCCAGGCTACTTTCCTGTGGAAAGGCTGCGCGTCCGCGGATCAGAGCGTCGGTGGCCAGGCCCTGGTCGCCCTTGCGACGGCGACTCAAGCGCCAAGATGCCTCATAGTGGTAGGCCTGGGGGGTAGGAGCCACCTCTTGGACATGGTGAATCTGCTTCTCGATCTCCTCGACATCACAGTCCAGAGCGGCCATTGTCTCGGCCTTGGCCAAGAGCATCTCAGGGTGCTTGGGGCTCTGCTTGAGCAGCTGACTGATCCGCTGCCGGGCCATTTCCAAGCGCGGCGTGCGGCCACGGATCAACCCAAGAACGCTGTCCAGCATGCCGTCCTGGTCCAGGTAATCCAGCTCACGTCGGCTGCGTTCCCGACGAGCAGCAACCAGGGTGCGGTTAATCTCCAGCGAGAGCGCCAGCTTGTGGGCGCCGCTGAGGCCTGCCACACGACCGGCGATCAAACGGGCCACCTTCTCCATGGTGTCAAAGTCGGCCAAGTCCCGCAGGGGCAGTCCGCGCGCGATCACAGGGTGCAGGCTGTAGATCCGGGGGTCACCGTGCAGGCTGACCTCTACCAACCCCAAGCGGGTGAGCTGCACGCGGGTTTCGCGGCTGATCTCTAAGTTAGAGAGCTCCTGGCCAGTCAACCCCACAGGGCTATGGCCAATCAAGAACAGGGCCTTTTTCAAGACCGGGGAGAGCTTCTCCACTCGGCGAACCAGATGCCGCTGCAGTACCTCCGTGTTCTCGACCTGGACCATCTTGAGGAACTTCTTGTCTTCGAAGACCTTCTCGCGCTGGTCGGACTCCCGCCAGCGAACGGCAAAGGCGCGAACACCCATCGGGTGGCCAGCAGTCTGGTTGTGCACTTCGCCCATCTTGTCCCGGGCCACCTCTTCGGCGTGGTAAGCCTCGAAGACTCCGTAGACCTCGCGACCCTTGATACCAGCCACCTGGACCGTCTGCACGACCTCTGCCACACCCTGTATGCGAGGCGCCTGGGCGCTGATCATGACCACACAGGCGGTCTGACCGGGGCGGGTGAGCAGGGCCTGGACCAACATGCCCAAGCGGTCCGAGCGGGCCATGGAGCCGTCGCGGTACAGCGTGCCCTCCAGTCCACGTAGCGTGACCACTTGGCCCTTGGCGGACTCGGTACTCAAGGCTGCGATCAAAGCGTCCACAGCAGCAGCAGGGCTCTCGTGACTCTGCTCCTGGAAGGCCTTCTTCATCTCGTCATCGCCAAAAGCGTCGGCGATCAAAGCACTCAGGCCGTCAAAGCCTGCGTCCCGGCGAAGCCTGTAATCAAAGGCCTGGGTCAGGCTCTCTTGCTCGCTAAGAACCTGGGAGAGCAGCCAGCTACGGCCAACGCCAGCGGCGCCGTGAAGCAGCACAGGCCCGCCGGCGATCAGGGCCTCGGCCAGAGCTACCTTTTCCTCCTCGCGGCCCACCAGGAGCGGCCGGGGAGCACCCGAAGTCTTCTTCTTCTTAACCGGCGCTGCCGCTGCCTCACCCTGCGGGCCCGAAGCCGGCAGACCACTCAAGAAACCAGATGCTTTGCCCTTTTCGTGCTCAACGCGCATCAGGCGCAGAGCGATAGGCAAACCGAAGGGGTTAAAAATAGGCGCAACCAGCAGCACGTTGGGCTTGGCCTTGGACTTTTTTAAGACGCTGGCAAGCTGCTCTAAGGCCTGGCCGTCGGCGAGAGCGTCGGGCTCCACCAAAACCAGCAGACCGCCTTGGCGGCCGATCACGGCTGCCAAATCGTCGGCGTTCAGATCGCGCGCGCCCAGGTGGTGGATAGGCAGACCTGGACGCTCAGCCAGAGCAGCACGGGATGCGGACTCGCTCTGGATACGGCTTCCTGCGATCAGTACGCAGCGCCCTTTCTGGATCGCTGTGACAACGCGCTTCATGAGATCTGGCTCCCTACCCCAATTGGGGCAGCTTTGATAGGCCGCCCGACTAACTGGTGCCCCGAGCCCTATCAAGGCAGCGGTCGCCCTTGTGCGCGGAGGATGGACCACCGCTATACTCCTTCCCCCAACCCCACCAAGGAAGCATGCGGCCGCCTCTGTCCACCCTGAGCACCGAGCGACCCTTGCCCAGCACTGCGCCGGGCGTGAGCCGTTTTAGCATCGAAGATGTGCTGCTCAGCGGGCAATTCCTCATTGGAGATGAGTCCCTGGCAGAACGCGCGGAGGCCTTGGTCTGGGGCGGGCCCTTCATGCCCTTGACCATCGAGCGCGGCCCCGAACGCAGCTACGTGCACCTGCCACAAGGCCTCGTCTTTAGCTTGGCCGACACTGAGCCTTTGCCTGCACCAGTGGCCTTCGCCATCGGGTTGCGGTTGGCCGAGGCACTGGATCAAGTGCACAACAATCAAGCTGTTCACGGCCACCTGCACCAAGACAGCGTGGGATTTGATTTAAGTGGCCGCCTTAGGATCGCGCCGGCCTTGCACCATCCACTCACCCACGAACAGGGCCACAAAGCCACCCCAGCAGACGACTGCCTTGCCCTGGGCCACATGCTCGCCCACATGTTGGGCTGGAGCCCACCTGCCTGGAGTGAGCTTCCCTTAGAGGGCGTGCACGCCAAAAGCGCCAGCACCATCCTGCGCGGTCTGCTTCGAGAGCGTGTTCGCCTGCGCCTGTCTCCTGCTCGTGCGCTGCGCCAGACCTTGGCCAGTCTCTTCGTACGCTCTCAGATAGCGGATCCCGACGCCCCCCTGCGTGCATGGCTGAGCGAGCAAGGTCTCCCTCAAGCCAAGCTGGACAGCCCCGGTAAGGTGGTGTTGCCCTTGGCAATGGTAGACGGGATCCGGCCCCAGCGACAAGTGCCCGAGGTGACCTCGGACCCGAAAGAAAGTGGACTCTGGGCCCAGCCCACCCCCGAGCCAAACCCCGGGTACTTGGCCAAAGCCCAAGCTCCCAACCTCTCCGCCACCGCCACCGCCAAGTTGTCTCCCTCCGAAGACGACAAGCAGGCCCAAGAGAACTTCGTCCACCTGAACAAAGAAAAGATCACGTTGGTCTTGCCCAACGATGAGCCAGCAAGGGTGTTCGTTGGGGCAGGCTCTTCGGCCGAAGATGTGCTCATTTTGGAGCTGGATGAGGCCGGCACAGACGATGAGAATGGTTCTTCTCTGGCCTTGGACGAATGGGAGGACGACGAGAACGAAGACGAGGACGAGGACTCTGGGGCTGCAGAGGCCGACGAGTACGACGAGTACGACGAGGCCGACGAGGACGACGAGGACGACGAGTACGAAGCAACGCACATCAAAGTCGGGCGCATAGAGGCTGAAGAAGCGGTCCGTGTTGAGGCGATGCGTTTGGCTGACGAGGACCGGCGAATCAAAGCCGAAGAAGACCAACTTGAGGCAGAGCGCATCGAAACAGAGCGCATCGAAGCCGAAGAAGCCCAACT
This sequence comes from uncultured bacterium, assembly GCA_905480105.1. Classification (GTDB taxonomy): domain Bacteria; phylum Myxococcota_A; class UBA796; order UBA796; family CAJQPC01; genus CAJQPC01. The sequence goes on from CAJQPC010000018.1 coordinate 46,720, forward strand.
TGAGGCAGTGCGCATCGAAGCCGAAGAGACAGCGGCAGCGGCAGCGGCAGCGGCAGAGCACATCGAAGCCGAAGAGGCAGCGGCAGAGCACATCGAAGCCGAAGAGGCAGCGGCAGAGCACATCGAAGCCGAAGAGGCAGCGGCAGAGCGCATCGAAGCCGAAGAAGCAGCGGCAGCGGCACAGCGCATCGAAGCGGAGCGCATCGAAGCGGAGCGCATCGAAGCGGAGCGCATCGAAGCGGAGCGCATCGAAGCGGAGCGCATCGAAGCGGAGCGCATCGAAGCGGAGCGCATCGAAGC